>JAZKII010000043.1:0-31082 GCA_040384945.1 Pseudomonadota bacterium | reverse complement strand
GGTGGAAGTCGCCGAAAAATTTATATTCGCCTGATTTTAAAGGGCCGACCGGAATAGTGATTTTTTTCCCGCCACCGACAAGTTTCTCTTTTTTCAAATCTCCGCTTTCAAATTCTTCCAAAGTTTTATCAAGATTTTCTATTACTAATTTAAATTTTTGATTGGCTGGAACCTTGATTGAAGCGGGTTCAAATTTATGATCTTTGATTTGCACCAGAAATTCTGCTTCTTGCGCAAAGGCTGAAGTAATGAATAAAGATGAAATGGTAATAAAAATTTTTAAGAATTTTTTCATGATTAATTGATATTAGTTTTTTCTGAAAAATTTACCCAAATCGCGAACATGTGCAATCATTTGGAAATTCATTTCCGGTAATGATTTTTTTAACGCCGCGAAATTCTTATTCTTCTCATTCGCTTTCGGAATCAAGCAATTTTTAAATCCCAATTTCGCTGCTTCTTTCAATCTTCCTTCCAAATTACTGACCATTCTAACTTCGCCACTCAGGCCAATTTCACCAATTGCGATTGTGGAAGAAGGCAGTGCAATATCGCGCGCAGCTGAAACCAAAGCGCAGGCAACGGCTAAATCAGCAGCGGTTTCTTCGATTTTTAAACCGCCGACAATGTTTAAATAAACTTCCTTATCAAAAAGATTTTGCCCGAAACGGCTGTTTAAAACGGCAATTATCATGGCCAGTCGATTTGAATCCCAACCAACAACGGCGCGTCTTGGAGTCGGTATAAAAGATGGTGAAACCAAAGCTTGAATTTCAACTAAAATCGGGCGCGTGCCTTCAACGCCGGCAAAAACGATTGAGCCGCTGGTTTCACGGTCATAGGAAGTTAAAAAAAGTTCACTTGGATTTGAAACTTCCGAAAGGCCGACATCATTCATTTCAAAAACGCCGATTTCATTAGCAGCGCCAAAGCGATTTTTGATGGCGCGTAAAATCCGGAAATGTAAATCTTTTTCGCCTTCAAAATAAAGTACAGTGTCAACCATATGTTCCAAAACTTTTGGTCCGGCAATTTGGCCGTCTTTGGTGACGTGGCTGACAATTAATAAAGTAATATTATTTTTCTTGGCAAAAACCGTTAATTCTCCGGCAGCGGCGCGAACCTGTGAAACCGTGCCCGGAGCCGATGAAAGCCCATCGATAAACATGGTTTGAATCGAATCGATAATCACGATTGTCGGCAGGTTTTTGGAATCAATTGAATTGATAATGTCGGCAACATTTGTAGTTGCGGCGAGTTGAATTGAATCTTGTTTCACGCCCATTCTTTGCGCGCGCAGACGAATTTGATCGATCGATTCTTCACCGGAAATATAAATTACCTGGTTTTTTCCTTGTGCCAGGCTTTCGGCGGTTTGTAAAAGCAAAGTTGATTTTCCGATTCCGGGATCGCCGCCAATTAATACGACAGAGCCTTGAACCAAGCCGCCGCCAAGCACGCGATCAAGTTCATTGATGGTGGTTTTAATGCGGGGAAAATCTTGCGCTTTGCCGGTTAATTGAACTAATTCAATTTTTTTGGAGTCAGAATTTTTCGATTTTTTATCGTCGGAAATGCGGGTAAAATGGGAGCCGCCACCATCTTCAAACTCTTCAACCATGCTGTTCCAGGCGTTACAATCCGGGCATTTTCCGGCCCATTTAAAATGAATCGCGCCGCAGGATTGGCAAGAAAAAGCTGATTTTTTTTTGGTCATTTCTATAAGTGTGTTTTGGTGTTAAAATTCTTAAATCTTTTGAAAATAATTATGCAAAGCGAATTCGATTCAAGATTATCGTCTCTCAAAAAAATTTTAAAAGATCAAAAAATTGATTTTTTTATTTTGCCAAATTCTGACGAATTTTTCTCCGAATATTTACCGGAAAACCAAAAGCGCATTCAATATTTAAGCGGCTTCACGGGTTCTAACGCCATTTTAATTATCGGCGCGGAGAAATCTTATTTCTTTACCGATGGCAGATACACATTACAAGCGCGAAATGAACTAAATCTAAAGGAATTTGAAATTTTCAATATGGCTGAGAAATCAGTAATGTCATGGCTAGAAGAGAATTTAAGCGCTGAAAAAAAACTGGCGCTCGATCCAAAATTAATGAGTATAAATTTTGTAAAATCATGTGCCAAATTTGCACCGGTTTTTCTGGATCCAAATCCGCTGGATAAAATCTGGAAAGATCGTGGTTCTCTAAAAAATTCGCCGATTTTTTCCTGCGGCATTAATTTAGTCGGCGCTGATTCAATGGCCAAACGTAATTACGTTGTACAGAATCTTGAAGCTGATGCGGTGATAATTTCGAAGCCGGAAAATATTTGTTGGTTGTTAAATATCCGTGCTTCCGATGTAGAATACACACCGCTTTTGCTGGCTTACGCGGTTTTATTCAAGAATGGTGAAGTGGAATTATATGCTGATGAAAAAAGAGTTCTAGATCGTGAAAATCCTGATTTAGCCAAAGTGAATTTTATTCAGGCTGATTGTTTTGATTTAAGATTGGTGATTTTGCGCAAGAGTTTCAAAAAAATCCAAATCGATGCCACATCAACAAATTACTGGCTTTACGATGTTTTACAAAAAAATAATTTTGAAATAATTGCTAAAACTGACGCGATTGAAATTGCTAAAGCCTGCAAAAATGAAGTTGAAATAAATTCGATAATTAAAGCGCATGAAGTTGATGGTTTGGCGAAGACAAAATTTTTATGCTGGCTTGAAAAAAATTATGCAGAAATTGATGAAATAAAAGCGGCAGAAAAATTGTTGGAATTCAGAAAAGAAAGTGCCGATTTTTTATATCCAAGTTTTGCTTCAATATCTGGATTTGCCAGTAACGGCGCGGTTATTCATTATCACGCAACTAAAAAAACCAACAAAAAAATTAGTGGCGATTCGCTTTATTTAATTGATTCCGGCGGCCAATATTTGGGCGAGAATTTTTGTGGTACAACTGATGTCACCAGAACAGTTGCGATCGGAAAACCAACTGCTGAAATGATTGAAAATTTCACCAGAGTTTTAAAAGGTCACATTGCTTTGGCGCGAGTGAAATTCCCCAGCGGCACAACGGGCGCGCAGCTTGATGTTTTAGCGCGCTCGCATCTTTGGCAAGCTGGTTTGGATTTTGATCATGGAACGGGACATGGCGTGGGGAATTTTTTATCAGTTCACGAAGGCCCGTGCGGAATCAGCAAACGCGCCCATCAAGCGCTTTTACCGGGAATGGTTTTATCGAATGAGCCGGGATTTTATAAAGAAGGTGAATATGGAATTCGGATTGAAAATTTGATGTTGGTGGAAAAATTTAATGAGAAATTTTTGCAGTTTAAAATCTTAACTTTGGTGCCGATTGATCCGAGTTTGATTGATTTTAAAATGATGACTTATCCGGAGAGGAAATGGCTGAAGGAATATCACGAGGTAATTTTTGCTGCTTTGAAAGATGGAATGAATGCGGAGGAAAAAGAGTGGCTAGAAGTGTTGGTGGGATTCTATAAGATTAAGATGGGTGATTGATTTAAGTGGTCAGAATCGAGGCAGGGCTTGATGCAGGACGGGATTTGTAATCCCGTCCTCATGTTCATGTCATGTTTAATTGAACTGAACGTGTGGACTGGGTTACAAACCCAGTCCAGCAGCGGGTATTCTAAATTAACTATTTATAATCTTTTCCGCTAAAATCTTCGCCAATTCTGCTTTGGAAATTTTTCCTAAATTTTCACTTTTATTTTTGCTGACCAAAAAAACTTTTGTTTGATCTGAGCCAAATATTTTTCCGGCTTCAACGTCATTGGCTACAACCAAATCGCAGTTCTTTTTCTTCAGTTTTTCTTTAGCATATTTTTGCAGATTTTCGCTTTCCGCAGCAAAGCCAATCACCAAACCCGGGCGCTGTTTGGAAGTGCCGACAAATTCTAAAATATCGGGATTTTTTTCTAATTCTAAAACAAGATTCTTCGCGGCAGTTTTTTTGATTTTTTGATTAGAAAAATTTTTCACTTTAAAATCCGAAACCGCAGCGCAACCGATGAAAATATTGGTTTTTGACAGGTTTTTTTTAACTGTGGCCAACATTTCTTCCGCAGTTTTTACGCGGATTATATTTTCTTTCGGCAGAAAAATTGTTTCGCGAATATTGCCTGCAACCAGCGTCACATCTGCGCCCATTTCATGTAAAACTTTGGCAATTTCGATTGCTTGTTTTCCAGAAGAATGATTTCCGATAAAACGCACAGGATCAATCGGCTCATAAGTTGCACCGCCGGTGATGAGAATTTTTTTGCCTTTAAGTTGATTTTGACGTTCAAAAAAATCGCAAACTTTTTGGCAGATTTTTTCCGGCGCGGCCATTTTTCCAATACCAAATTCGCCGCAAGCAAGAATATCAGTTTCGGGTTCAACCATTGCAATTCCTGCTTCTAGCGCTTTTTCCACATTTTTTTTTGTGCTTTTATTTGCCCACATTTTTTCATTCATCGCCGGCGCAATAATGATTTTTTTATTCGCCGCTAAAACAACATTTGAAGCTAAATCGTCGGCAAAACCATTGGCGATTTTGGCGATGAAATCGGCGGTTGCGGGTGCTACAACAATTAAATCAGTCTGGCGCGAAAGGTTGATATGACCCATTTCCAGCTCATCATCAATTGAAAAAAGTTCGTTGTAAGTTTTATTTCCTGAAAGCGATGAAGCCAAAAGCGGCGTGATAAATTCGGCAGCGGCTTTGGTTAAAATGCAGGTAACGTCGAAAGATTTTTTGGATAACAGGCGTATCAAATCCATGGCTTTGTAAGCGGCGATACTTCCAGTGATGATGAGAAGGATTTTTTTCTTTTTCATTTTTGTCATGGTTAATGAGATCGTACGGCCACGTTTAATTTAAAGGCTGTGCCAGAACTTATACTAGGGCTTGGTTCTGTTGTATAAAAACCATCACTAGCTACAGCAGTTGGATTTATGCCTAATTGTTTTTTCAAGGCGTCTTGTTTATCAGTAGCCATTCCATCAAAAATTTTGTTGCTGAATTTACATCCTAAAAAGCTCATTTCTTTCATGGTTTTGTCATCAGGAAGGAGACATCCCTCGTTAAAAATACATTTGGCAAATTTGAGCTGTTTCTCTGCGCTACCACTAAAATCACAATTGGTAAAAGTGCAATTGGCGAAAGAATTATTACCAAAATTTGGGTCGTCAAATTTGAGTTTTGCGGTTGCATTGCCAACAAAATTTTTGCGGACATATCTTCTGCCAAATTGTATTTCAAGATTTCCAGCGATAGGAACTTCGGCGTAACTATCTTTTATTGTTGAGAAAGTAACACTTGTAACAAGATTTTCATTCTTACCTTCTGTTGAGTCTGCTCTTTTTTCGATGGCATTAGCTTTCAGGGCTTTGTTTAGAATTCCTTTAGCGGCATATTCATGAAATGCTTTTTTATTTTCATTGGTGAGAACGATTTTTCTCTTTGGCAATTTTTCCAATTCTTCAAATCTTTCTTTGGCGGCTGCAAGGGGAGTATAGCTTCCTGTATTTTTTCTAAGAATAGGGTTATTGGATGCGGCAAATCTTTCGACTAATTCAATAGTTGATTTATCGTCACTTTTTGGATCTTGTAGCATTTTAGACATGCCTTCTTGCATTGCGGCGATTCCTGAGTTTCTAGCTAACTCAACTTCTGCGCAAATCATTTTTTTAGCTGATAGTGCTGTAGTCAGTAACTCTTTCTTCTTTTCTTCAGATAGTAGTGGTTTTGTGTTGATATAAGCCTGTAGTTCTTTATAGAGGCCTTTTAACTCTTCTTCTGTAAGTGAAGGAGAAGAGATAGCCCAGCTGCGAACAGAATCGGCATATGAACCAGATATTACTTCAATACAATCCTGATATGCTTTTTCTGTTGGAGTTGCAGTTGGAGATATAGCTGGTGTATTAGCTAATAAAACGGCTTCGAACGCTAAATTTGAAAGCTGTTCAACTGGTTTGGTTGTATATTCGTTACTACCTTCAATAAAAATAATTTTCTTTAAAGGATTGTCTTTTAGATCATCAGATAATTTTTGAGGTGAAGGTTTGTTGCCTTTAACTGTTTCCACAGCAAAGGTTTCTAAAAGAGAAGCGCCTGCTTGAAGTTCTTCGGCAGTAGGTTTAGGACTAAGAGCAATTATTTGTTGATGCAATGTCAGGGCTTTTTTTGGTGGTGATAAGGGTGATTTGTTAGGTGACGATGGCGATTTGCTAGTGGCTGCTGTTTGAAATATATCAACCAATCCTCTTTCATATACAGGGGCGCAGAAATTGGATTTAGGATTACGCTTAGCAACTAATGCACTATCTTCATTTCTTAAGATGGTTTCATCTTTAAGTGCGCCATCCCAAACTTGATCGGAAGCTTTGGTTTTGAGATTATGCATTGCGTGGCCGGCGTAAAGGCCGCAGGCAATTCCACCTCTTTGCGGAGTTTTAGGAGAGGCAGATGTGAGATTTAAATGATTGATAGTAGCGATTTGTCCGGGGAAGGATTTTTTAAAAGTGTCTAAAATTTCTGTTTGTATATCAGGTTCCAAACTCGCATTTTTGTTCATTGAATCATAAGCGCAGCCTGCAAGAGCAAGTTTTCCACCTTTTTGAGTAACCGTAATCTCACCCACATTCCAATGCCATGCCTGTAATTTATACGGGAATAAAATTTTTACAGGATAAGTAGTAGGATTAGTTTTGGAAAATTCCTTCAAATGATCTAATTGTGCTTCTAAGTATAAACCGATTGGTGATCCTTGATCTACAGCACAAGCCGGCATTTCTATTATTGTTTGAACGCCGTTATTGCCAGTTAAAGGTTTTCCATTTGATTGGAATAAAATACCACTTTCTTGTCCTTTATTTTTAAAATATTTATATCCAGCTTCCATATTTCTGGCGCTATTAACAGCATCAATCTCGCGATCCGTGTAAGCAAATGTTGTTTTATTGCGGGCTTTTATGCTTTCGAGTGTTGGGCTTACTTCAATTTCGTCGTCACTTTCGCTTTCACCGGAAGTATAGCCATCGTCAGGATTTATTAGAGTTAGAGGGGTAGGTTTTTTCTTTGCGGCGTGGGTTGTAGATTGAATTACGATCGGCGCTGCAAGTTTTTGGCGCGCTTGTGTTGTTAGAGTTATGGGTTTTTTGGTATATTGCTGTTTTAAAAGAAATAAACTTTCTTGTTTTTGTTGTTGGATTTCAAGACCGGCTATTTCTTTAATTTGGGCGGCATTCGCAAGTCGAGCTGCAACTGATGCAGCAACTAAGGCGCCATCGTTGGCAGTTTTAACAAGATTATTGTTAGCCATATCTCCTTTGAGATCTTCATAGTTTGGATCTGGCTCTCCGCCACGGCCATCGCAAACTGTTAGCATCACAGCTTTATCTGCCGGAATTACAACTTTGCTACCTTTTACCAAAGTGCAATCTGAAGCAGAAATATTATCTGTAGATCCATTAGTAATCGCCTGTTTTTGCAGGTAAAATGCGAAGTTATTTCTGTAAGGTGATTTATCTGTTAGTCCATCAAATGTCTTTCTGAGATCTGTAAGATGAGAAGTGTTTTTTGTAGGATTTTGTTTTAGGGTAAGTTTGTCGTCTTGTAGTACAAACTCCGCATCAGTTGACATTATATCGCCGTTGGCAGAATCTCGATCCCACAAGCCATCGCAACTAACGATTAAATCAAGATCTTCTAATATTTCTCCCGGCTCTAGAAAATCATTAGAGTTAAAATTCCAAATATCGGGAGTTCTTAATAAACGGTCATCTGCTCCAGAGTTGACAGAATTATCTCCTAAACCGCCTACGCGCTTCCCCGGAGCATTAACCCCAGCAAGAGTTGATTTATGATCTTCGGTTAAAAGAATTGAGCGATATCCGAATTTACTATCTGCTGTTTTATATTTAAGAGTTACTGCCGCTCTGGAATCACCCAAATTGGCAGTGGTTATATCGATACTGCCATCAGCATTTTTAGTTGTAATGGCGCTGCTTAAAGTAGAGCCAGATCGGCAGCTCTTATGATCATCTATAATCGCCGGTAACTCTCTTCTAAAAAATTCTGCCGGATTTTTTTTGGCTAATCCTTGAACTTCACCGACAAATATAGCGTCTTGTTGGTGAGGTCTTCTCCCAATTGTTTCTGCAATTGTTATTTGATAAGGGAGTTGAGATTGGCTAATTATTCCCAGATCTATCTTGTCTCTTATATAATCTGCAAGGGCTTGCAAACTATCATTCGGTTTAACTAGTGAGTTAATTTTAGTATTAATTGCATTAAGCTCATTTTCTGAAAAAGGCTGTGCTTTTTCTTCCATTTCCCAAATAATATTCCAAATTACCTGAGGATTATAATTTTTAATTGCATAAAGAAGGGGATCGCCATTCGTGTGAGCTTTAGCTGTATCTATGGAAGTTGTAACTTGTTCTCTAGTAAAAACAGGAGCTATTTTTGGTTTAGGAGCCGCAGGTGGTGGTGATGCAGTAGGTGATGCAGCAGCAATAGCGTATGGTTTTCTTGTGTCAGGGGCAGGTGTAAGTGTATGTGCCGCAAAATCTCGAGCAATTCTTTTATCAAGATCTGCATGCAAAACACTAAAATGAGATTGGCCGTCTGGGTTGTATAAGTATATTGTATTAGCTTTTGGATGACCATCTATAGAGGGAGAAATAGCTCCAGTCATGCTGTCATTTGATATAGAAACTATTTTAGAACGCGGATAAAGAACATCGAAAAAAGGTTGTATCTGATTTCCATCATATGTTGCGGCAAGTTTTCCATTTGTCTCGGCAGTTTCATATAGTGCAAGATTTTGTAAGCCGTAAGCAAGATCAACTTTCTTCTGACTTACAACATTATCCCAGAAACTCTTGAGAGATGTTGGATCTGCTACAATTTCTTTTATCAATTTATCTTTTCTAACATCTAAGGCTTCAGTAAGTTTTTTTCTCTCTCCATCTTTGAGGGTGCTAGCATTTCTATCTCTGAGAGTGTCATATTCACTAATTAAAGCATTCCATTGCGTTTGATGAAGTATTTCTCCTCCTGATATACTCCTCCATTTAAAGCTGCAGCTTGCAGCTTCTCTGATTATAAATTCTTTAGAAGAATCAATAAAATGTTTACCATAATTCTTTACCAACAAATTTGTGGCTAGTTGGGTAACAAGATTGGCATCACCTTGCTTTGTTAAAATCTCATTAACTTTCTCACGTGTTGGAAATTCTTTATCTTCATCAATTTCAGCGATAAAATCAGCTATATTCTTGCTGCTAGCAAAAGAAGTTCTATCATAAAGATTTTCCAAACCTTGCCTAAATTCACGCCATTTTTCTGCATCACCAACGCAATCATGAAGAATTGCTGCAAATGCTGCGTTGAAATAACAAGCACCATCCCCGCGAGATAGTTGAGAGTAAGGGAATTTTGTTTGAAATGATATAACACTTGCCGGTGCAACTACAGTTCCATTTTTTTTCCGGTAAATATGTTTTTCTGAGCTTGTGGGAAATATTGGAGAAGCTACGGCAATATTTGGAGTGGCGCCGTGTGTTGGAGATTGTTCCAGGAACTCACGCATTGCTTCATCACGATTTTCTTTATACCAATTTGGCTTACTCATAACTCAATTCCTAAATGTTTAAGTGCGGTGTCCGTTAAAACACGGCCGCGCGGGGTTTTTTCAACGAAACCTTTTTGGATTAAATAAGGTTCGATCGTATCTTCAACTGAATCCTTTTCCTCCGAAATTGCTGAAGCAATTGTGTCAATTCCAACTGGGCCGCCGCGATAATTTTTAGCGATGAAAAGCAAATAGCGATAATCGGAAGAGTCAAGGCCGATTGAGTCAATTTCCAAGCGCTTTAGAGACGAATCAGCGATTTTTTTGGTGATTATTTTTTCATTGGTTGCTGATGCGAAATCGCGAACTCTTTTTAGCAGGCGAATCGCGATTCTTGGAGTTCCGCGCGATCTTCTGGCGATTTCAAAAGCGCCGTCTTTTTCAATTTCGATATTGAGAATTTTAGCATCGCGGAGCACGATTTGTTCAAGTTCTAAATCAGTGTAAAAATTAATGCGCAGTGGAATTCCGAAGCGGTCTTTGAGCGGATTGGCGATTAATCCGATGCGGGTTGTAGCACCAACCAGCGTGAATTTCGGCAAATCAATTTTTATCGCGCGCGCTGCCGGGCCTTCGCCGATGATGATGTCGAGCTTGAAATCTTCCATCGCCGAATAAAGAACTTCTTCGACATTTTTATTTAAACGGTGAATTTCATCGATAAAAAAAACATCGCCTTCCTGCAAGTTGGTAAGAAGTGCCGCTAAGTCGCCGGACTTTGTAATTACAGGCCCGGAAGAGCCACGAAAACCAACACCCATTTCGTGAGCGATAATTTGGGCGAGGGTGGTTTTTCCGAGTCCGGGAGGCCCGTAAAATAAAGTGTGATCCAAAACATCGCCGCGGTTTTTGGCAGCGCGGATGAAAATTTCGAGATTTTCTTTGAGTTTTTCTTGTCCTAAAAAATCACGCAAATAGCTCGGGCGTAAGATGTTATCATTACGCTCTTCTTCTAGTTTTATGGGATTTAGGATTTCGTTTTTTGACATTTAATTTCTTGTTTGTGGTTCTGGGTCTGAAGCAGGATTCGAAGCAGGACGGGATTTGTAATCCCGTTCTCACGTTCATGCCAAAATTATATTTGAACTGAACATGTGGACTGGGTTGCAAACCCAGTCCAGCGCCACATACAGCGCTAGAATTTTATTTTTAAAACTTATTCTTACTCAATTCCCGAAGTGAAGAAGTAATCAAATTTTCTAAAGTAATTTTACTATTTCCTTCAAGTAAAAAGTTAATCACGCGTAAACAATCATGTTTGCGGTAACCTAGATTTTCTAAGGCTGAAAGTGCATCGCTCGCAATTTCATTGCCGGAAATTTCGGCAAGATTTTCCGATTTTTCTACATTAAAACCCAAGTCGATTCCTAGTTTTTTTGGACTATTTTTTAATTCGGTAGTTAATCTCGTCGCTAATTTCGGACCAATTCCTGAGATGTTGGAGAATGTTTTAACATCTGAAGAAATCAACGCTTTCGCTAAATCTTCAATTGTCAAAGCGCTTAAAATTTTTTGGCCCATTTTATTGCCAACACCTTGAACTTTTGTCAGTTCTAAAAACCAGATTTTTTCGATTTCAGAAACAAAGCCATAAAGTTCGATGGCATCTTCTTTTACAGCGGTTTCAATGGTTAAGGAAATTTCTTTATCGCGAGGAAAAGTTTTTAATAAATTGGCAGTTTTGCCGGATAAAAAAACGACATAGCCAACGCCATTAACGTCGATTATGCACTTGTCTTCAGTGATTGAATCAATAAAACCGCGGAGTTTTCCGATCATATTTGGTAAAAATGCTTTGGCATTTTGCAATTAAGGTTAATCAAATTTTTATTAAAATTTTTTATAATGAGCCAAAAGAATTTGTCCAATATTGAGTGGCGTTTCAGCGAGGAATTAGTGCATTTTGAAGATGCGCTGGCATTTATGCAAAATCGCGTTGAGGAAATTATCGCCGGAACCGCGCCACAAATGATTTGGACCTTGGAGCATCATCCGGTTTATACAGCAGGAATTAGCGCTAAGGAAGAAGATATGTTGAATAAAACCGACATTCCGATTTTTCAAACTAATCGTGGTGGAAAATATACTTACCATTGTCCGGGCATGAAAATTATTTATGTAATGCTCGATTTAAAAAAGTTTTTTGCACCAGAAAAACCAGATGTGGCGCGGTTTGTCGAGTTTTTAGAAAATTGGGTGATTGAAATTTTGGCGGAATTTGGAATTAAAGGCGAAATCAGAAAAGGTCGTGTCGGAATTTGGGTGGTTGATGAAAATGGTGCTGAAAAAAAGATCGCCGCTCTCGGAATTAAAATCAAAAAATGGGTTAGTTACCACGGAATTGCGATTAACTTAAACCCGGATTTGGCAGGCTTTGACAATATTATTCCGTGCGGAATTAAGGAATTTGGCGTGACGACGATGCAAGAAATTCTTGGTGAAATTGACGAGAAAAAATTTAATGAATTGGTGCGAAAGAAATTCGAGGTTTTGTATAAAATTTAACTATCCCGCACTACGGATGTCTGGTCCTTTTCGATTTATTTTATTTTCAATTCTATCTACCCAAGTGTTTTTTGAGGTTCCTTTTTTTAGGGTTTCATTTCCAACTATTGCTAAAGCTTGAACTGGTGCTGGAGAGTTTGATGGTATTGATTTTTCTACTTCCGGTGTTTTATTTTCAACTTCTGGAGTTTCAGTCGTAACTATTGCTGAAGTTTGAACTGGTGATGGCAATATAGTCTTTATTGGATTGTAAGTTAAGGTTGTACTTGAATCCACTCCACCATTATTACGTTTTATACCAAACAATTCTTTAAAAAAATTCAAAATTTTCTGAGTCAGGTTTTGCTCCGGTTCTTTTTCTTCTTCTTTGGAAAATCCAAGAAAATTGGTGATATTTTTGGCAATTCTCTGAGAAAGATTACGGAATTTTTTGAAAGGTTCCAAAACACTAAATTTTCCCTCTTTATCTTTAAATAGACTACTGGTTTTGGTGGCAAGCCGATTAACTCCTCGGGTTACAGAATTTAATTTATCTAATGATTCGCTTGGATGGGTATAATTTAAATTTGGATTTTTCGCCGGATCAAGTCCTACTATCTCTGCTAAACCTTTATTTGATTTATCGCCATTAATTACGGCATTTAATTTATCACCATATGAACCAACTCCTGTTCCTAAAATATCTGCGCCGAAAATACGATGTTTTTGTCCTGGGGCTTTTAATTTTCCACTTTCAATGGCAAGTTTTTCAAGGGCTTTTACTTCATAATATTTTTCAGGATTTGTTTTTTCATCATAATGTTTTGCAGCATTTGCTGATGCCGCCAATGTTAAGGGAGTGATCAAAAAATATGGCGTAAGTGCTAAAACGGCTGAACCGACGGCCATGTAAGTAGAAGCTGCGCCATCCAATCTTGCATCTAGTTTTTGTAAAAGACTTTGCTTTTCCCAAGCCGGTCTTTTGTTTTTCTCTGTTTCTAGTAATTCGTCATATCTTGCTTTCAATCCGTCATCGGTTGATAAATCGTGAATTTTGCGAAGTTCTTCTGGTTTTGACATAATTATAATTTGATGGATTATGTTGAGAGCGTAAGGAAGTAGTTAGATAAAGTGTAAATATCAATATTTTTCTAAGGCCTTTGCTCGATGAGCTAAAATTTGCGATATTTAAAAATCCATCTGCTTTGCCGGTGTAAATAAAGGCATACCATATTTTTCCTTACCAAAATCAGCAATTAATTTTTGCGCTCGTTCACTTTTTAAATAATTTAAAAATGCGATGGCCTCGCTTCTTGGTTGTCTTCCCAGCAATGCAAAACATTGATTTAATAATAATTCGCCACCTTGCGAATAAATCTGTGAATTGGTTGCCAGATCTTTATTCGAAAGCCAGGTTCCAAAATCCGTTAAAAGATAAAGCGAATTTTTATCGGAATATAAAAGCGCATCTTTGGGGAAAACGTGAGATTTAAAATACCAATTTGGCTCAGTTTCCGCCGGCGCTAATTTCGCCATGCGCCAGATTTCAAGCTCTTTAATATTGGTTCCGGAATTATCGTCGCGCGATAAAAAAACATTTTGCATTTTCTTCTTTCCGTAAACGCCAATTTTGCTAAAAGCTACAATTGCCGAATCGCTTTGAATTAATTTCGCCGGATTTGTTTTGGGCCCGACAACTAAAAAATGATCATTAAAAACCGGCGTGTAATTTGTCGCCCAGCCTTCTTTTTGCGCTTGTTCGCCTTGCGATTTTTCATAAACCAGCGCGATGTCAATCGTGCCGTTTTTCAATTGTTTTAAAGTGTTGGGGCTAATGTCTTGATACCAGGCGATCGAATAATCTGCGCCACTATCTTTGATAAAATCTTCCGCCAAAGCGCGTAAAATTCCGGTTGGGCCAGCGCCGCCATTTCCGAGACGTAATTTTATATTTTCAGTTTTTGTTCCGTAAATTTCTTTGGGAGTGGTGCTGATAATTTTAGTGTCAGTGTCGGCGAAAGCTGCTTGGCTAAGGCTGATAAAAAATGTGGTGGCAATTGCCAGATTCTTAAAGAATTTCATATTTGTTTTTATTTTTTTAGGATTGAAAAAGCTTTAAGCAGTTCTTATTTAATCAGCAAATCCAATCTTAATTAAAATAATCAAAAATGACAAAGCAGCAAGAATTTAACTTCGACGTTGAAGTCGGCAAAGTTTTAAACCTGATGATCAATTCGCTTTACGCCAATAAAGACGTGGCTTTGCGTGAATTGATTTCTAACGCTGCAGACGCTTGCGACAAGCTGCGTTATTTAGCAGCGCAAAATGCGGAAATTCTCAGAAATGATGATGAATTAAAAGTTACAATCACCACTGACAAAGCCAAAAAACTTTTAATTTTAAGCGATAATGGCATTGGCATGAATCGTGAAGAATTGATACAGAACCTTGGCACAATTGCGCGCTCTGGAACTGAAAATTTCATAAAATCCCTAACCGGCGACAAACAAAAAGATGTTCAATTAATCGGACAATTTGGCGTGGGATTTTATTCCAGTTTTATGATTGCAAATAAAGTTGAAGTGATTTCGCGTAAATTTGATGAAGAAAAATCTCATGTTTGGGAATCGGATGGCAGCTCTAATTTTAAGGTTTCCGAGGCTTTAGAAACTGCGCCGCGCGGCACAAAAATTATCCTTCATTTAAAAGATGATGCTTCAGATTTTTTAGATCGTTTTCACATTAAACATGTAGTTCAAACTTATTCCGATCACATCAATTTCAAAATTGAATTCATTCCTGAAAATTTAGAAGCCGGCGCCAAAGTCGAACTTTTAAATTCCGCCGCTGCGCTTTGGACTAAGCCAAAAGAAGAAATCACTCCCGAACAATATCAGGCTTTTTTCAAACATATTTCGCATTTGCCAGGCGATCCGTTCATGACAATTCACAGTAAAATTGAAGGAATTGTTACTTACACAAATTTACTTTTTATTCCCTCAACCAAACCATTTGATTTATTTCATCCTGACCGCAAATCGTCAGTAAAACTTTACGTTAAAAAAGTTTTTATCAGCGAAGAATTAGAATTGGTTCCGGCTTGCATGCGCTTCCTGCGTGGCTTGATCGATTCTGATGATTTGCCTCTAAATATCAGTCGCGAAACTTTGCAGCATAGTTTGGTTTTGGATAAAATCAGAAAATCGATTGTTAATAAAGTGCTTTCTGAGCTCAAGAAAAAATCTCAAGAAAGCGAAGAAGAATATCTAAAATTCTGGAATAATTTCGGCGCAGTTTTGAAAGAAGGGCTTTGTGAATCTTCAGAATTTAGAGAAAAAACTTTAGAAATTTGTCGTTTCAATTCTTCAAAATCTCCCGATAAATTAATTTCCATGGCGGAGTATTTGGACCGCGCCAAAGCTGGGCAAGACAAGGTTTTCTTTTTAACCGGAGAATCGGTTGAAAAAATTCAATCGTCACCGCAACTTGAGATTTTTTTGAAGAAAGATATTGAAGTGTTATTTTTAACTGACGCGGTTGATGAATTTTGGGTAACGGTTGCGCTGCCTTACAAAGAAAAAGAATTTTGCTCAATTAATCGTCACGATGTTGATGTGGAAAATATCGATAAAGCGCCGCAAAAAGATGAAGAAGAAAAAGAACAAGAGCCGGAAATTAAAGATGTAACTACCAGTCAGTTTGCAGGTTTGCTAAATTTTATCCGCGAAGTTTTGGGTGATAAAATAAAAGATGTCAGAATTTCTAAAAAACTCACTAATAGCCCGGTTTGTTTGGCTGTTGACGCGGGTTCAATGGATATTCGTTTAGAAAGATTTTTGCTCGAACAAAAACAAATTCAGGCCGGAACTGCGAAAATTTTTGAAATTAATCCGGCAAATCCAATCGTGAAATCGATGAATGAAAATTATGCTGATGAGTCAAAAAAACCGGAAATTCGTGATACGATTTTTACCTTATTTGATTTGGCTTGTGTGATGGAAGATGAGCCGATTAAAGATGCGAAAGATTTTTCGAGAAGGATTCAGGGATTGATGAAGTAGTTTTTTGGCATCGAGCTAGCATCTCGACGACGCGCCAAAGGCGCTTTGCTCGATGACCTGAATTTCTTTATTCGCGAAGTTATAATTTTAGGTCATCGAGCAAAGCGAAGCGTCGTCGAGATGCTAGCTCGATTTTTCAACATCTAAAGTTTCGGCACCACATCCAAATAATTTTTCTCCCAAATCGCGCGATAAGTTTCCGGAGCGACATTTCCACCTGACAACATCACCAAAACCCGTTGTTTAGTTCTTTGGGTTTTAAGCCATTCAAACGCTGCTCCCATCGCTACCGCCGAAGTTGGTTCAACAACAACTTTCAACAAATTCATCAACCATTGCGTCCAATAAATTATTTGTTCTTCCTCAATTTCATAAAAACCATTTAACTGTTTTAGATATTTAAAAGTGCGTTCTGAAATCGCTGGTGTGCGGGCTCCGTCGGCAATAGTTTGGGGTGAATCATGAAATTTAAAAATTTCGCCGCTTTTATAAGAAAGTGCCGCATCATTGGCCTGCAAAGGTTCGCCGGCAAAAACCGGAATTTTTGGTGCTAAAAGTTCTTTCGCTAAAAAAGTTCCGGAAATCCAACCGCCACCACCGCAAGTGGCAAAAATTGCATCTGGATTTGCGCCATCTTGTAAGGCTTCGAAGCAGGAAGTTCCTTGCCCCGCGATCACATCATCATTATCAAAAGGATGAATAAAATATGCGCCTTGCGCTTTGATTTCGGAAGTTTTTTCTTCGGCTTCGCGTCTTGTTTCCGTGTTGATAATTCTCGCACCGTAGCTGGCAGTAGCTTGCTGCTTAATTGGAGAAGTAAAAGATGGCAAAACAATTGTTGATTTTATTCCGAGAATTTTACTTGCCAAAGCTACAGCTTGTGCGTGATTTCCTGAACTAAAAGCCACGACTTCTTGCGGTAAATTTCCTTCTTCTTTTAATTTTAACAAAGTGTTCAGCGCGCCGCGAATTTTAAAAGCGCCGATTTTTTGCAAGCCTTCAACTTTGAAAATTATTTCATGGCCCAAAAAATCATTCAAAATTGATGAGGAAAGAAGCGGCGTGCGATGAATATAAGGTGCGATGCGGGCGTGAGCAGCAGCAATTGCGGATGGATTCATAAATCAAAAATTGAATTTCATAATGAGACAGCAATTAAACATAAAATTGTCATCCCGGTAATTTCATTATAGCTCGATTAGATGGAAAGAAAATATTAATCAAATAAGGAGGTCAAATGTTAAACTGGACAATTACCTTTTTAACCATCGCAATTATTGCCGGGTTAGTTGGATTTACAACTATTGCCGGAGCCGCGATGGGAGTGGCTAAAATAGCTTTCGGAATTATCCTCTTAATGTGGGCGCTGGCTTTTCTTGCTATTATGGTGATGAGGGCGAAGCAGAAAAGAGGTAAGGCGGCGGAAAAAGAAGAATAAATTTAAAAACCCGGAAAAAATATTAATTTTCTCCGGGTTTTTTTTACGTCTATTTAAAAACCAATTGTGATTTTAACTGGTCATCACGAATAATTTTTAAATTCGGATTATCAAAATCAACCACGATTCCGGTGCTTTCTTTAATGGCTGCGATGATATTTTCCTCATTCACTTCGCCTTTGATTTTTATCTTTTTATATTCCTGAAATTCGAGATTGGAAAGGCCAGGAGTATTGGGAGCCATGTAAATCGTGCCGCTGGCAATATCGACGCCAAAGGCAATTAATCCCGGAATTATAAAAAACAAAAGACCAATCGCATCAAGGCCTACAATGGCCCAATCGATATGCCCGGATTTTTGGCCTCTTCGTTCGGGATGTAATATGTAACCGCAGGAAAGTAGCTGAGAGGAAAGGGTGGTTATTAAAGCTAATGAAATAGCTGTGGACTTTAACTTGTGCATTTTGACCTCCTTAATTTTTTAAAAAAAGACTTCGGTCTTGAACTAGTAGGTTTTAAGCCAGGTGTTTCATTTTTAAACGTCTCTAACTTTGGTATTAATTAAGGTTAATTAATAATTGAAATTCCCTGAAAATGATTCCATGGATGTTTACCTGATTTTTTCAGAGTCTAATTTTATTTAGGTTGTAAGTTTTTTGGTTTCAAGTTTTCAAATGCAGTTCGTTCATTTATAATACAGTTAGTTTTTTTACTTAAGTTTTTCTCAGTTAACTTAAATTATTTTTTATGAAAAAAAATACCCTCCTCTTAGTTTCGATTTTTTTTCTTTTTACGGTAAGCGAGGCAAAAGCTGCGCAATTATATACCGTGTCTGCAACCTTGGTTTCTAGCGGGCAAACAGTTAATGGTAGTTTCAATTCGGCGCAGGATGCGGTGGATTATTTAAATGGAACCAATCTTAACCAGGCTTTCGGAAGCAACGTTGACGGCCAGGCAATCAATATAAGCGTGAATTATCGCGGTCTTCCGGCAACTTTGGCTTACAATTCCGGTAACACCTTAACTCTTAATATTGATGGAATCGTTACCAATAAAACTTTCACCGGAAGCAGCCGTGATGCAGCTGTGGATGCTTTAGAAGATTATTTAAAAGCATCAGGCGGTGATATTCTAAACCAGATAAATAAAAGATTAGCCGCAGTTTCGCCGGTTGATCCTTTGGCTGGGAATCCAACTTCATTAATGTCGCAAATGAATGACGATGATTTTGAATTGGCTTTTACCGATTCACTTCATGATTCAACTGAAGTTGACAAGGATGGGAAAAAAATCGGCAGTGAAATGGGTTTGGGCGTGCAATATCAAAGATATAATCTAGCAGGCATCAATTCTACGGTTTATTCTTTTTCACCATTTTCCTGGCGCAAAAATTTAGGCAATTCTGAAACCAGATTATTGTTAAAAATTCCAGCTCTGCGCATGGTTACAACTGACAATGCTAAAACTTATCAAGCCAGTGCCGCGGTGGGTTTTTACATTCCGCTTTATAAAACTTATTGGGCCATTGCTCCAATCGCCAGCATTGGTGCTGTAGGTTCGGAAGATTTAGCAGCAGCGTCAGCGATGCATGGTTTTAGTCTTACCAACAAACTTGGTTTTGATCATAATGGTTGGGGACTTCACTTGGGAACGCTTTACGGAATTTATCAAACCGATAAATTGCAATATAATGGCTATGTGTCGAATCCTGGAATCAAAAATAATATCTTAAAAAATTCCGTGGTAGTTGGTGTACCGATTGGAATTATGGGCTTTGGGGTTGATTTATCTGCAACTAAAACTCAATTCTACGGCACTGATTTATATATCGAAAATGCCATGGATTACGGGGTTGGTTTTGTGAAATATAGCAAAGTTGATAATAATAAAATCCGCTTCGACATTAAATATTTTACTTATGACGCGCAGTCAGTTGCGACAATTGGAAACGGCACCAAACGCATCACCGGTGTTTCGGCTAACTTGAAATTCCAATATTAATTAAGATTGGGCAGGCATGAAATTATTCAAAAAATTTACAATTTTTGCCTGCCTGTTTTTACAAGCAAAATCTGTATTGGCAGAGGAAGTAGAAAAACCGAGAGTTAAAAAAGATGATAAAAGTATTTTTAGTGTCGTTTGGGAAAATGATGCTTTAAGCGGCGCTGATAAAGGCTATACCAATGGTGTGCGTTTTGCTTATATTTCTTCGGAAGAACAAGCTCCCAAATTTTTTCGTCACGCTTCCAATTATTTGCCGATGTTTGCCAAAAACGGCAAAAAGCGCATTGGCATTGCGGTTGGGCAAAATATGTATACTCCTTCCAATATCGAAACTCAAAATCCTGATTCTAACGATCATCCTTACGCCGGTTGGCTTTACGGTTCTTTCGGCATGTTTTCCGATACCGGAAAAACACTCGATAACGTGGTTATAACTTTGGGGATGGTTGGCCCCGCAGCGCGTGCCGAGCCGACGCAAAAATTTATTCATAAAAATTTTACCGATAGTGCCAAGCCGCAAGGCTGGAATAATCAGTTAAAAGACGAGCCGGGAGTTGTTTTAACTTATGAACGCAAATGGCGTGAAGTTTTTTCTGCATCAAGAAATAGCGCCGGTTTTGACATGATGCCGCATGTTGGAATTGATTTGGGAAATGTTTACACCGATGCTTCAATGGGTGCAACTTTCCGCTTAGGTTATGATTTACCGGTCGATTACGGCCCGCCGAGAATTCGCCCCAGTTTACCCGGTTCAGATTTTTTTGTGCCGGTGGAAAAAATCAGCGGTTATTTATTTTCAACTGCGGAATTACGCGCGGTGGGCAGAAATATTTTTCTAGATGGCAACACTTTTCAGGAAAGCTCGCATGTTCATAAAAAAACCATGGTCGGAACTTTGCAGATTGGTGGTGTGGTGATTTATAAAGAAACCAGAATTTCATTAACGCGGATTTTTGTAACCAGAGAATATGCGGGGCCTCATGGAAATGGCGTTAAATTTGATGCGTTGACGCTTTCCTGGCGGTTTTGATTAAATAAAAAAAGCCTCAGGTCAGGTCATCGGAAAAAGGGGCCAGGCTACTTTTCTTATTTAAAAAGGGGCCAGGCTACTTTTCTTATTTCCCAAACATAAAGATCGCAAACCCCCCAACCCCCCTTAACAGGGGGGCTTTAGATCGGACTTGGATTAAAGCCCCCCTGTTAAGGGGGGTTGGGGGGGTTTGCGATCTTTATGTTTTCTTTTTACTATCTTTTTTCTCATTCTCTTTTTCTTTCTCTTTCTCTTTCTCTTTTTCCTTCTCCTTCTCATCCTCCGCCAGATCAAGCAAATCATCAGATCGGAGCAACTCAACTTTTGCTGAGACATCCAATTTTTCTTTCGCTTCTTTGGCATATTTCACGCATTTCTTTTTATCGCCAATCAGGAAATTATATTCCGCTAAAGCCAATAATGACCTGCCTTCATCCTTCATCCGCGAATAAGCATTCGCCAATTGTTTAAACAAAAACGGATTTTCATTTTCAAAAATACGCGCTTCCTCAAGCCTTTTAATCGCAAGTTGCAGCAAAGTTTTGTCATTTTGATTTAACGTTAAAATCCCCGTCGCAAAAGAAATTTTCGCCTGCGCGCCATCAAGCGCACTGAGTAATTTTATCGCTTCATTGTAAGCTAAAATAGAATCTTGAACGCGGCCGCTTTCATATAAAATCTGGCCTTTTAATTCATATAAAAATCCCAATTCCGGTGAATTATGTTTTAACAAATTCGGCAAAAGCGGAGTTTTTCTATCAATGATTTCATCGAGCAATTTCAAGGATTCATCAACATTTCCTTTGCGAAAAAGCGCGATTGATTTTTTGTAATTTGAAATTTCATCATTGCGGTTTTTATATTTAGCATAAATGGCATCAGGATTTTCGATAAAGGCTTCCAGCTTTGCCAACACAATATCCATCGTGCCTTGCAGTTTTTGATTTATTTTTTTATCGGTAAATTTTTTGTCTTTGGTGCGCGCCTTAATTAAATCGATCCGTTTTTGACTTACAGGATGCGACAATAAATATTCATCAATTTGCCCGCGATAGCCGATCATTTCAGTCTGGAAAATTTCCAAAAGTTTTACCAAACCATCGGCCGGATAAGAAATATCGTCGAGATATTCAATCGCATGTTGATCCGCCGCTTCTTCCTGATTTCTGGTGAATTTCATGAAAAGCCGTTGCGCCGAATCAGAACCGCCGGAAATCAGCGCCATTCCTGCATCGGGTGAGCCGGCAATAATTGCACCGATTCCCAAAAGATAACTTAAAAACATGGCATTTTGCGCTTGCTCAATTCCTTCACCGGAGCGCGCCAAATGGCCGGCGGCGATGTGGCCGGTTTCGTGGGCAATTACACCAATTAGCGCATCGGGAGTTTGAAATTTTCTGATTAATCCGGTATTGATAAAAACATTCTGGCCGCCACTAACAAAGGCGTTGATGCTATCGTCATTAACAATATAAATTTTGATATTTTGTGGATCTAAATGGGCAGCGCGAAAAATGGGGTCGGAAAGTTCATGCAAAAATTTCTCAGTTTGCGCGTCACTAATTAAAGATTGGGCAAAAGAATTTTTTGCTAAGAAAGAAATGAAAATTAAAGTGAAAAATATTAATTTTTTCGGCATTCCGCTTTTGCGCCTAATTTGTAATACCAAATTGCGTTCAAAACATGAAAAATAGCAAAGAAATTTTAAGGAAAAATTGCGACAAAGAATGTAAGCTGTACCAGGTGGTACAGCGTCATTCTTCGAGCAGATTTTTACCAAAATTCTGCAGCTATTTTTCATGTTTTGAATGCAACTTGGTATCAATGAGATTTGTTTAAAATGATTTACCATCCAAAAGAAAATAAAGTCACGAAAATCATTAAGCTTGTAGCTTTCTGGTCCAGCTTGCTAGTGATGATGTGGTTTGTGATCTTGATATTTCACGATGATGTAAAAATTCCCCAACGTGATACGGTGATGAAGTTGAATGTGAAAAATAAAATGAATATTTGCCAGCCCGAAAAAGAAGATGTTTTTAAAAAATCTTTGTTTGAGTTTTAGCGGCGATTGCGCGATTTAAAAAATAACCAATGAAATCACCCGAGGCTTTAGGCTATAATTCCAGAATCACCACTTTCCTCCAAAAGCTGCGCGTCGAAGATGGGCTTTCGCTGAACACCACTTTATCTTACGGTCGCGATCTCGAACTTTTTGCCAAATTTTTAGCTCCCAAAAAAACTGCTTTTGAAAATGTTAGCGCCGCTGATGTTAAAGATTATCTTTACGAACTTCATAAACAAAAATTGCGTTCCGCTTCAGTTGCCCGGAAAATTTCTACTTTAAAAAATTTCTACAAATTTCTGGAAAATGAAAATGTGATAGAAACCAGCCCGATGCTTTACGTGCAAGCTCCCAAAAGTGACAGCAAATTGCCGAAATTTTTAAGCGAAGAAGAAATGTTTAAAATGCTCAATTTCATCAATTCCGATAAATCAGAATTTGGAATTAAGCTTTCTTGCATGTTAGAAATACTTTACGCTTCTGGTTTACGCGTTACTGAATTAGTTTCACTTCCGGTGGCGGCGATTAAAGAAAATATCACCGAAAATGGTGAAAAAACTTTGCAAAATTACCTGATTGTTAATGGCAAAGGAAATAAAGAAAGATTGGCTCCGCTCAATAAATCAGCGATTAAAATGCTGATGGAATATTTGGAGCTTAGAAAAAAACTGGGTCAGGAAAAATCAAAATGGCTTTTTGTCGGTATTATTCGTGCCAGTAAAAAAGAAGGTGAAATCAAGATTAGAAATTACGTAGTAGAAGATGCCCACATCACGCGCCAGCGCTTGCATCAAATGCTTAAAGAATTGGCGGTTAAAGTTGGAATTGATCCGTCAAGAGTTCATCCACACGTTATTCGCCATTCTTTCGCTTCGCATTTGCTCAATAGTGGCGTGGATCTACGGATTTTGCAGGAATTATTGGGACATACAAATATCTCAACTACGGAAATTTATACCCATATTTTGGATTCGAAGTTGAAAAATCTTGTTTTTTCTCATCATCCGCTTAGCAAAGAGGTATAATTTCTTTAACTTAAATATTTTAAAAAAATGTCAAAATTTGTAACAGGTGCTATGGAGTCAATTGGGAAAGCGATAGGAGCAATTCCAAAAAATCTTAATGAGCAAATAGCTGATTGCAAAGCAGAACTTGCTGAATTGAAAGGTGACGGGACTATTATTTCCGCGATGATAAGCTTCGCCAAAGAAAGCGGCAAAGCCATGTTTAGCGCAGCTTCATCTAGTGATAACAGTAAACAAGATCCGAACGAGAAAGAAAATAAGATTAAAGAGTTGGAAGTTAAATTGGCCGACCTTTTGGAGCAAAAAAAGGCTCAAGGACAAGACTCAGATGATCCATCATCAGATTCTCTTGATGGATTGAGTGAGGATGAGTTGGATGGAGAGCTGGGGGATTATGTGAACCAGCTTAAGGAGGATGGAACTCCATACGAGGTTGTCCGCAAAAATGGTATGATTGGGATAAAAACTACCACAAGAGGAGGTGACCCCAACTCTATGACTGGCATGCTTAACAGCATGATGAAAAAAATGGGTGAAAGTATGTTGGATTCTGCATCTTCTAGTCTCGAAAATTCTAGTCTCGATGATAAAACAAAGTCTCAAGTAGGTGAAGTATTGAGTGGCTTGAAGAGAGCAATGGGAGGTAAGCCTGCGAGTAAAAAAGCAGAAACATCAGGTCAGGAAAGCAGCGAAGTTGAAAGTCAGGAACAGGATGACAAAGAATGGTATGATGGTGATCAAGTGCTTGCAGAAACCAGAAAGGGCGCAGAGATGGATCGTGATGACAAAAATTCTCATTCTGAATTATTGGGAATAACTCAGGCTGAAATATTTGAAATGCAAATTGAGAATGCCAAAGCAATTGCCGATAAAGGCAAAACAGCGCTGATGCCGATTAATATTGGTGGAAATCACTGGGTTGCAGGTGCGATGACGAAAGATAAAGAAGGCAATTACCAAATGATTCACAATGATTCTCTTGGTAATCCAATGGATAAAGATTTAGCTGATACACTTGGAAAAAGTGGCGTAGGAATTGTTGATTTGCAACAACTCCAACAAAGTGATTCATATAATTGTGGTCCATGTGCAGCAGATAATCTCGTTAAATTCTCCAAGGCAATTGAAACTAGTAAAGAAAGTGGAGTGGATATTACGAGTGAAGAATTCAAAGAAGGCTTAAGTGAAGAACTCGGAAAAGATGGTGCTGAAATCAGGAGATCGCAAAGCCTATCTCCGCCAATGACTCCACCAGTAGCAGGAAGAGAATCTAATGTGCGTGGTGGGTAGTTTAAAGCTCAAGCAGGACGGGGTTTTGTAACCCCGTTCTAATGTTCATTTCCTATTAAATCTCTTCCCCAAAAACCCAAAGCAGGACGGGGTTTGTAACCCCGTTCTAATGTTCATTTCCTAAATCTCTTCCCCAAAAACCCGCTGGTAAAATTCACGAATCACCACTTTTTCATCATCAATAACCTTGTTGGAAAAGCTTAAAATAAAAGCAGTTTTTACCGATCCGAAAATCTCAATATTCCTTCCCCAAGAAATCAAAGTCCGCAGCGAAATCAAATTAGAAATATCGCCATTTTTAAAAGCTTCGCGCGATAAATTCGCCAAACGCACCATCATTTTTGCGGTTTGCTGATGCAGTTTAGAATTTAAAAAAGGCAGTTTTTTTAATAGAATCGCAAGTTCCTGTTCTTCATGTAAATAATTGAGAGCCGCCACAATATTCCAGCGATCCATCTGCGCCTGGTTGATTAAATTGGTGCCATGATAAATTCCTAAATCATCACCAGCGCCTAAAGTGTTAGAAGTCGCGAACAAGCGGAAATGCTGACTTGGCGTGATAATTTCATTTTCTTCTAAAAGCGCGAATTTGCCATTTTCCTCGAGTAATCTTTGAATTACAAAAGACACATCAGTTTTAATCGCATCATATTCATCAAGCACCAAAGCCAGATTATTGCGCAGCGCGAAGGGAATAATTCCTTCTTTAAATTCAGTAATTTGTTTGTCGTTTTTTAATTTAATTACGTCTTTTCCGACTAAATCTAAACGGGTGATTTGGGAATCAAAATTAATGCGCAAGCAAGGCCAGTTCAGGCGTGCAGCAACTTGTTCAATGTGAGTTGATTTTCCCGTTCCATGCATTCCTTGAATTAAAACGCGCTGGTTAAAAGAAAATCCGGCTAAAATTGCGATGGTGGTTTTGGGGTCGAAAAGATAATTTTCATCAAGTACTGGAACATATTCCGAGCGTTCTTTAAAGCCTAGAACCTCAAAGTCGCAATCAATTCCAAAAGTTTTTTTACAGTCGATTTTTTTCATAGGTCAATAGAGTTTTTTTGATCTTTATTTTTTAGACTTATGTAATTTTTTCGAAAAAGTTTTCTCTTCTCTTCCGGCAAATGGATTGTCGCTTTTTCTTAGAACCAAGCGCACCGGTGTTAACTTTAAATCAAAATATTCACGCAAAGAATTCATCAAATAACGCTCATAAGCACCTTCCAAAGGTTTGATGTGATTGGTGAAAACCGCAAAAGTCGGCGGGCGTTTTTTAATTTGTGTCGCATATTTCAACTTAATCGCCTTGCCTTTATAAAGCTTCGGCGAATGCGCAGTTTCAGCCGATTTCAACCAATCATGAAGCTTGTTGGTTTGAATATAAGTTTGCCATTGCGCATAAGTTTGTAGCGCAAATTCCAAAGATTTTTCAACATTATATCCGGTTTTTGCCGATACGCCGATAATTGGCGCGCCATCAATTCCAGGCAAAAGCGATTGAATTTGTTGACGCACTTCGCGCATGAAAATTTCTTTATCTCCGGTCACCGAATCAATTTTATTAATTGCAAAAACCAAGCCGCGGCCTTCACGGATAATCTCACCGGCCAGAGCCATGTCTTGGTGATCGAGCAAAGAATTGGCATCAATTAATAAAATCACAACTTGGGCAAAGCGGATGGCTCTAAAGCTGTCAAGGCTGGAAAGCTTTTCTAATTTTTTAACAATATTGGCTTTTTTTCTGATTCCGGCAGTGTCGATGAAGCGGATTTTTTGGCCGAAAATTTCATGATCAACCGCAATGGCATCGCGCGTAATTCCAGCTTCAGGGCCAGTAATCAAGCGATCTTGTCCTAAAATTTTATTCAAGAAAGTTGATTTTCCGGCATTCGGGCGGCCGACAATTGCAATTTGTAAATCAGATTTTTCATCTTCCGCATCATATAAAACATCAGAGAAATTTTTCTCATATTCTTCCATTTCCGGCGCGATTTTTTCATATAAATCGCCAAAGCCTAATTTATGTTCGGCAGACACAGCTGTAGGCTTTCCAAAGCCTAATTTATAATATTCCTGTGCCAAAACTTCTTCATTTAAATTCTCGCATTTATTGACAATCAAAATGGTTTTTTTATCAACTTTTTTGAGCCATTTGGCAAAATGTAAATCATCTTTGGTAACACCGGTTTTTCCATCAACTACAAATAAACATAAATCTGCATCGGCGACTGCAAGTTCAGTTTGTTCAACCATTCTTTTTTCCAAAGATTTATCGGTGATTTCATTTTCCAATCCCGCGGTGTCAATTGCCATAAACAGCAGCGGCCCAAGTTTCCCCGGTGCTTCTTTGCGATCGCGGGTAACGCCAGGAGTGTCATCGGTAATTGCAAAACTTCTGCCAATTAATTTATTAAATAATGTCGATTTTCCAACATTTGGGCGACCGATAATTGCGATTTTGAACATGATTCTGATTAAAATTTAGTATAGCGTGCCAGTTTAGAACTAGTAAATTTCTTGTTCAAGCTACGAAAAATATTTGCTTGACTGTTTAGAGTTCAGGTAAACTATTGGTGACATCCATAAAAATGCCCAATATTTAAATATAAAAAGCAAATTTAAGTTAAATTTAATTGGGGAGAAAAATCAAAATGCCTAAAGTTTCAAAAAGAAAAGCCACCAAAAAAATCACTGATCAAAAACTCACTTCTGCACAAAAATCCGCTAAGAAAGCCGAATCTTTAAAAGTCTGCGTTAAAGGCGCTTTTGAAGATTATAAAGATGATTTTGATATCGTCGATTTGCTTAAATCTCTAAAAGAAGCAGCTACAATCAAAGGCTTCTCGCAATTGGCTAGAGAAACAAAATTAAGCCGCCAATATCTTTATGAAATTTTCTCAAAACAAGGTAACCCAACAGTAAAAGTTTTGGAAGTTGTTTTAAAGTCTTTCGGTCATCGTATTACTTTTCAGCCGATTACTAAGAAATAAGCTTAATCGTCATCTGACATTGTTCTCGTCATCCTTGAGCCGCAAGGCTCGAGGATCTCATGAGTTTGAAGGGATAGCTAAAACTCATGAGATCCTCGGATCTTCGATCCAAGGATGACGACGCTATTATTTAATCAAAATATCTTTCACCGCTTTAGCAATATTCTTCTGTCTCATAAAATGCTCGCCAATCAGGAAGCAGTTGATTCCGGACTGTTGTAATAAATCCACATCTAACGCATCTTTAATTCCACTTTCTGAAACTAAAACATAATCTGCCGGAACTTTTTCTGATAAAAATAGCGAAGTTTGTAAATCAACTTTCAGGGTTTTTAAATCGCGGTTATTAATACCCAGCAATTTGCTTTTAAGCTTACTTGCGCGCTGTAATTCTGCCTCATCATGAACTTCAATTAAAACTGATAATCCGGCATCAATCGCGCATTGCTCAAGCTCTTGCAATTTTGCATCATCAAGCATTGCTACAATCAGTAAAATACAATCCGCGCCCAACATTTTTGATTCGTAAATCTGGTAAGTATCAACCATGAAATCCTTGCGCAAAATCGGCAGGCTGGAAATCATGCGCACTTCTTTCAAATATTGGTCGCTGCCCATGAAATATTTTTCATCAGTCAAAATTGATAGGCAAGTTGCGCCGCCTTCGGCATATTCTTTGGCAATAGTTAAATGATTAAAATCTTCGCGGATTACGCCATGTGAAGGCGAAGCTTTTTTAATTTCGCAAATTAATCCGGCTTCAAGTCGTTCACTTTTTTGCTGCAAAGCGCCAAAAAAATCGCGCGGCGGATTTTCCAAACATTTAGTGCGGGCGCAAATTTCTTGAACTGTGAGCTCTTTCTTGCGATTTCTAACTTCAACCAACTTATGCTGATAAATTTCTTCTAAGATATTTTTCATGGAAGTTTATAAGTGAATGGGGATTAATTTCGAAGTGGCGCAAGCTATTTTCTAAAATTTTCGATTTCAAACAATAATGACATATTCATCGGGCGATTCATTTCCAAGAGTGCGTTTGAGACGCAATCGTAAATCAGCGTGGATTCGCGATTTAACTGCGCAACATGCCTTTTTGCCCAGTGATTTAATTTTGCCGCTTTTTGTAATTGAGGGCAAAAATAAAGAAGAGAAAATTTCTCATTTGCCGGGAGTTTCACGTCTTTCAATCGACTTGCTTGTGAAAAAAGCGAAAGAGGCGCAGAAGCTTGGTATTCCTGCTTTGATGTTGTTTCCGGCGCTTGATCAAAAGTTAAAAAGTTCGAATGGCAAAGAAGCAATAAATTCCAAAAATTTAATGTGTCGCGCTATTCGCGAAATTAAAAATGCGGTGCCGGAAATCGGCGTGATTACTGACGTGGCGCTTGATCCTTACACTACGCACGGCCATGACGGAATTGTTGATGAAAATGGCTATGTCGAAAATGATGCCACGATTGAAATTTTATGCGAGCAAGCTTTGGTGCAAGCGCAAGCCGGTTGCGATATAATTGCGCCTTCCGACATGATGGATGGCAGAATCGGGATAATCCGTGATGCGCTTGACGATCAAGGTTTTAGCGATGTTGCGATAATGTCTTATGCGGTGAAATACGCTTCTAACTTTTATGGGCCTTTTCGTCACGCTGTTGGTTCGGCGAATAATTTAAAAAAATCCGACAAAAAAACTTATCAAATGGATTTTAGAAATTCGCAAGAAGCTTTGCGCGAAGTCGCGTTAGATGTTGCCGAAGGGGCGGATATGATAATTGTAAAACCGGGAATGCCTTACTTAGATGTGGTTTCACAAGTTTCGCAAAATTTTAAATTACCGGTGATTGCTTATCAAGTGAGCGGCGAATATGCGATGTTGAAATTTGCGGCGGAAAAAGGTGCCTTTGATTTTGATGCGGCTTTTTATGAAAGTTTGATGGCGTTTAAAAGAGCAGGCGCGAGTGCGGTGATTAGTTATGGCGCGGTTGAAGTGGCGAAAAAGTTGTAAAAATTCAGGTCATCGAGCAAAGCACCTAGCGCTGGACTGGGTTTGTAACCCAGTCCATATGTTCAGTTCAATTTTAGAAATTGGCATGAACGTGAGGACGGGATTGCAAATCCCGTCCTGCTTCCGGTTTGAATACAAACTTTCCCACATCGTCACATTTTCTTCGCAATCCTAAGTCCCAAAACCAACACCGCCAAAGTCACAAAATACGCAATCAATTGCGCTCCCGCCGGTTGGTCAATATAGCCAAAAAAGATATTCAAAAATTTCCCAAAAACACTATGCTGCGATAAAACCTGCGAACTATCAAAAACAGGATTGGCAAGAGGAGGAACGATTCCGGCATTAATCCAAAACCCAATTCCTTGCGCCGCAATTCCTGAGGCTAAAAAAATCAAAATCCAAGTCGTAACAATGAAAAAATATTTTCCGAAAGCTTTTAAAATTCCAAAATAAAGTGCAATTCCGGCGGTTAAGCCAAAGGCGATTCCCACAAAAAGCCCTAAAATAATTTCGCCGATTCCGGTTCCTGAAATATAATAACTATAAGTGAAAAGTACGATTTCAGCGCTTTCGCGCAGAACCGACAAAAACACTACAACCAATAAAATATAAAGTGGTTTATGACCTTCGCGAATTGAATTGCTTAATCGCTTCAATTCGCCGGAAATAGATTTGGCGTGCTTTTGCATCCATAAAACAGTCCAGCCGATCATCACGGAAGCGGAAAGTAAAATCAGGCCGTTAAAAAATTCCTGACCCATTCCATCGAGGCTTTCAGAAATTTTATCAGTTGAAAAGGCTAAGGCCAAAGAGGCAAGAATTCCAAGCGCTAAACCGCTGGTAATCCATTTGCCGCGACCGTTTATATCTTTGGTTGCGGCGGTTAAAATTCCAACGATAAGAGAAATTTCGAGTATTTCGCGAAAAACTACGATTGCGATTTGCAGCATTTTTTGTGAAGATTTTAAAATTGTAAAAAGCTTCAGGTCATCGAGCAAAGCACGAAGTGCGTCGTCGAGATGCTGGCTCGGCGTTGCAACAT
>JAZKII010000042.1:0-2904 GCA_040384945.1 Pseudomonadota bacterium | reverse complement strand
AATCGAGCTAGCATCTCGACGACGCACTTCGTGCTTTGCTCGATGATCTGAAGCTAATTACCTCACAAAAACCCACGTTAATTCATCGGATAATTTTTTTTCGAAGCGATATTTTTCTTCCTTAAATTCTTTCAAATCTTGCGGATTGGAAATTTTATTTTTAATTGCAAAATTCGTCATTAATCCGCGTGCTTTTTTAGCATTAATTCCGATTATTTTTAAGGCGTCGCCTTTCTTTTCTTTGAACGCGATATTGATAATTTTTGGTTCAACTTTTTTTACATTTACTGCCGAAAAATATTCTTCTGACGCTAAATTTATAATTGGCTTTCCGCCCGCGTCCTCATTCAAATAATCAGCAATTTTATCACCCCAAAATTCATAAAGATTTTTTGATGGAAATTTAAATTTTCTAAAATCCGTTCCCATTTCCAAACGATAAGGCTGCATTAAATCGAGCGGTTTTAAAACTCCATAAAAGCCCGATAAAATTCGCACAGTTTTTTGTGCGAAATCAAAATCTTTTTTCGTGAAATTTTCTTTATCAATTCCGGCATAAACATCGCCGTCAAAAGCCAATAAAGCCTGACGCGAATTTTTTAGATTATATTTATTTTCAAAATCCTGAAATCTCGAAAAATTTAATTCCGCCAGTTTTTTGCTGATTCCCATTAATTTTTCGAGATCAGAAATTGAGAATTTTTTCAAGCCCAAAGCCAGCTTTTGTGTTTCTTTTGCGAAGTGCGGAATTGTAAAATTTTCTACATCAAATTGCGTCTCGTAATCTAGTGATTTAGCGGGTGAAAGAAGGATTAACATAATGATTTCTTGCTTTTAAAATTGGGCGGGAATTAAATGCGCATCTAATTCATATACCTTCCTAAATTTTCCTTTTAAAAATGACACAAGAATTACCTTTAATGCGCAAGGCAACCGCAGTTTGGTTAGTTGAAAACACTTCATTAACCTTCACGCAAATTGCCAATTTCTGTGGTTTACACGAGTTGGAAGTTCAAGGCATTGCTGATGGCGATGTTGCTTCAGGAATTATCGGGCAAAACCCGATTTTGTCAGGCCAATTAACTCGCGAAGAAATCGCTCGTTGTGAAGGCAAAGAAGACAGCATTTTAACTCTAAATAAAAGTGCCGCCAGCCAAGTTAAATCAGCTGAAAAAGATTCTAAATATACTCCGATCGCACGTCGCCAAGACAAGCCGGACGGCATTTCATATTTGCTTAAATATTATCCTGAAATCACTAACGGCCAAGTTAAAAAGCTAGTTGGAACCACGGATAAAATGATTGATTCAATCAGAAGCCGCGCGCATTGGAACATGAAAAACATCAAACCACGCGATGTAGTTTTGCTTGGTCTTTGCAGCCAATCACAATTTAACGATGTGATTTCACAAGTTAAATCAGGCGGCGGTGAAGTTGAAGAAAAACCTGCTAAGAAAAAGAAAGCTCCAGCGAAAGCTCCAAAAACCAAAACCGCAAAAGCTAAAAAATAATGACTTTAGAAATCGGCCAAGCAGCACCATTATTTGCTAATCTAACCGATGAAGGTTCAGAAATTGCGCTGTCAGAATTAAAAGGTAAAAATGTAGTTTTATATTTTTACCCAAAAGATGACACGCCGGGCTGCACTATTGAAGCTCAAGACTTCACCAAAAAAATCAAAGAATTCGAGGCTCTTGATTGCGTGGTTCTGGGTGTTTCTAAAGATAACACCGCAAGCCATTGCAAATTTATCGAAAAATATAATTTAGCTTTCAATTTATTGGTCGATGAAGATGGCGAACTTTGCCGCAAATATGGTGTCATCAAAGAGAAATCAATGTTTGGTAAGAAATATATGGGCATTGATCGCAGCACTTTCCTGATCGATAAAATGGGCAAGATTGTCAAAATCTGGCATTCAGTGAAAGTTAACGGGCATGTTGAAGAAGTTTTAAAGGAATTAGCCAAATTGGCAAAATCTGCTTGATCTTTCTACTTTGATGAATAACTTGCCGCGCTCTTTTGTTGGGGCTCGTTGATAAGTCCGCAAGATAGATTCATAAAAAAAATCCACGTTAAATTCAAATAAACTTTTAGGAGTGATAATGTCTGTAGTTTTAAAAGCAGAAAAAAGAGAGCTGTTTGGTTCTTCTGCAACAAGAAGAATTAAGAGAGAAGGCCGCATTCCAGCGGTTATTTACGCTAAAGATGGCAACATCAATTTGAGCCTTGACGGTGAAGAATTCGAGCATGAATATTTTAAAGGAATCACTTTAACTACAGTTGTTGAGTTAGATCTTGATGGCAAAAAAATTAAAGTAATTGCTCATAAAGTTGAACTTGATCCAGTTTCTGATCGTCCAGTTCACGTTGATTTTTTGAATTGCGATAATTCAAAAACAATTCGCGCTAAACCAAAATTGGTTTTCATCAACCAAGATAAATCTCCTGGTTTGAAAAAAGGTGGCTTCTTACACGTAGTTCTTCGTAGAACTGAAGTTATCTGCGAAAATGCAGCATCAGTTCCAGATAAAATCGAAATCGATGCTTCATCTTTACATGTTGGTTACAAAGTTAGAGCAGCTAATTTGAAGCTTCCAGCTGGTGTTCAATTGGCTAAAAAAGACAATTTCTTGATCGCAAGTATTGTTGGTCGTGGTAAATCTGAAGAAGAAACTCCGGCAGCAGGTGCAGCTCCAGCAGCAGGCGCGGCTAAAGCTGAAGAGAAAAAACCAGCTGATAAAAAATAAGATTGGTTTTTTTCAAAAGAATTAAAAAAGGGAAGTTCCAAAAATGGAGCTTCCCTTTTTTGTTGTTTAAAGATCGAGCTAGTGTCTCGACGACGCTTCGCTTTGCTCGACAATCTAAAATATGTTAGTCGCGAATAAAAATCTTTAGGTTGTA
>JAZKII010000041.1:0-5944 GCA_040384945.1 Pseudomonadota bacterium | reverse complement strand
CGAGACGCTAGCTGGATGATCACGCTAGCGTCTCGACGACGGCCTAAAGGCCTTTGCTCGACGACCTAAAATCTATATCTAAATATTATACAAAAATGCTTTCCTTTATCGCAAAAAAAGTCTTCGGTTCGGTTAACGAACGTATCGTAAAATCTCTTGCTGCTGATGTCGCTAAAATCAATGCTTTAGAACCGCAAATCTCGGCGCTTTCGGATGAGCAATTAAAAGAAAAAACTGCAGAATTTAAAGATCGTTTAGCAAAAGGCGCAACTATTGATTCGCTTTTACACGAAGCTTTTGCCGTTGTTCGCGAAGCCGGAAAACGCGTTTTAAACATGCGTCATTTCGATGTGCAATTAATCGGTGGTATGATTTTACATCAAGGAAAAATCGCCGAAATGCGCACCGGTGAAGGAAAAACCTTGGTTGCAACTTTACCTTGTTACTTAAATGCCTTAAGCGGCAAAGGTGTTCACGTTGTAACTACAAATGATTATTTGGCCAAACGTGACTCGGAATGGATGGGAAAAATTCACGAATTTTTGGGGTTAACAGTTGGCTGTTTAATCAATGAATTAAATGATGATGATCGTCGTAAAGCCTACGCCTGCGATATTACTTACGCTACCAATAATGAATTAGGTTTTGATTATCTGCGCGATAATATGAAATTCGCCGTTGAAAACATGGTTCAGCGCAGCAAACATTATGCAATTGTTGACGAAGTTGACTCAATTTTAGTTGATGAAGCGCGCACTCCTTTGATTATTTCCGGCCCGACTGATGATAATTCAAAACTCTATGAAGAGATTAACCGCCTGATTCCACGCCTTACTGACAAGGATTTCCAAATGGAAGAAAAAGAGCGTGGCGTTTTCTTAACCGAAGCCGGAATTGAGAATCTGGAAAAAATGTTAAAAACTGCCGGAACTATTGAGCAAGATTCTTCACTTTATGATCCATCTCACATTTCTTTCGTGCATCACATCAATCAGGCATTGAAAGCGCATAAGATTTTCAAAAGCGAAATTGATTATATTGTTAAAGACGGATCAATCGTAATCATCGATGAATTCACAGGAAGAATGCAGGAAGGGCGCCGTTTCTCTGATGGTTTACATCAAGCTCTGGAAGCAAAAGAAGGGGTAAAAGTTAGAAATGAAAATCAAACTTTAGCTTCAATTACCTTCCAAAATTATTTCCGTCTTTACGAAAAACTTGCCGGCATGACTGGAACCGCTTCAACGGAAGCAATTGAATTTGAAGAAATTTATAATTTGCGCGTGGTTGAAATTCCAACCAACCGCACGATTACAAGAATTGATGAAGATGATGAAATTTACAAAAATGAAAAAGGCAAATATGATGCGATTGTAAAAGCCATCAAAGAAGCGCACGCCAAGCAACAACCGATTTTAGTTGGAACAATCAGCATTGAGAAATCTGAATATCTCTCAAAATTATTGCGCGCTGAAAAATTGCCGCACAGCGTTTTGAATGCTAAATATCACGAGCAAGAAGCGGAAATTATTTCGCAAGCCGGTGTTCCGGGCGCAATCACGATTGCAACCAATATGGCAGGGCGTGGAACTGATATTATGCTTGGGGGAAATCCGGAATTGATGATTGAAAAATTAGTTGATGATGCGGATTCTTTAAAAGCGGCTGAAATAAAAGCTAAAGTTGAAGCTGATAAAAGAATCGCGGTTGCAGCAGGCGGGCTTTACGTTCTGGCAACTGAAAGACATGAAAGTCGTAGGATTGACAATCAGCTGCGCGGCCGCTCCGGTCGTCAAGGCGATCCGGGAAGATCAAAATTTTATTTGTCGCTTGAAGATGACTTAATGCGCATTTTTGGTTCCGAGAAATTGCAGGCAGTTTTATCAAGATTTGGTTTGAAAGATGATGAAGCGATTGTTCATCCGTGGATTACCAAAACCCTTGCCGGCGCGCAGCATAAGGTTGAAATGAGAAATTATGAAATCAGGAAAAACCTTTTGAAATATGACGATGTTGTAAATCAACAAAGAAAAGTAATCTTTGCCTTACGTCATGAAACTATTGCTGTGAGCGATATTTCAGAAAAATTGAAAAAATTCAGAAGCCAAATCAATCAGGAATTGGTTGAAGATTGCATTCCAAAAAATTCTTACAGCGAACAATGGGAAATTGATCTTTTGGAAAAAGAAATTTTCAGAATTTACGGCGTGAAGCTTGATTTAAAAGCTCAAGCCGCAGTTGAAGGCGTGACGGAAAGAGAAATTTTAAATTATATTGAAGGTCACACAGCTGAAATTTTTGTGGAAAAAGAAAGACTTTACGGTGCGGAAATTGTCAAAAAAATCGAGAAACAAATTTTCTTGTTAACTCTTGATTCAGAATGGAAAGATCACTTGCTTTCACTCGATAAATTGCGTCATGGAATTAATCTTCGTGCTTACGCGCAGAAGGATCCATTGATTGAATATAAACGCGATGCCTTCAATTTATTTGAAGAAATGATGCTGAGAATTGAAGAACAAGTTTTAAGCAGAATTGCTCACGTTCAAATCAATGTTGATCGCGATGAAGGTGAAATAAATTTAATCGCCCAAGCGCCAAAACAAAGAATGTTTGAAACTAGAAATGACCCAGCTTTTGTGCAAAGCGAACCGAAAGCGGTGCAAACAAATACGCCGTTAAAATCGAATATAAAACCGCAAGATCGCGATCCGAGAAATCCTGAAAGTTGGGGAAATGTTGGTCGCAATGAATCTTGCCCATGCGGAAGCGGCAAGAAATTCAAACAATGTCATGGTTAATAATTTAGTTTTTAAAGTTGTGAAGCAAGGCAGCGTTTATAGCGAAGACGCTGCTGTGCTTTGTGAAGATGTGTTGGGAAGAAAGCCAAAATTTAAAGATGAACAAATTATTATTGTCGGATTTTTAGATAATAAAATCTGCGCCACTGCGACTTTAGTTCATGAAGAAAATCTTTATAAAATGATGAATGTGGTGGTGAGTGAAGGAATGCAAAATAAAGGCATCGGTTCGATGTTATTAAAATTCTGCGAAGATTATGTTTTAGAAAATGATGTAGTTGCAATTTACTGCCATGCCAGTGATTACGCTGGCCGGAGCGCGGTGAATTTCTTTTTAAAAAACCAATATTTTTGCCGTGGCGAAAGATTTGAAGAAAATGGCAAAGAAAGCCAGGTGATGGTGAAATTGTTGGTGGAGTAGGATTCTCAGGTCATCGAGCAAAGGCCGTTAGGCCGTCGTCGAGATGATAGCTCGATTTTGCAACATCCAGCCAGCATCTCGACGACGGCCTAACGGCCTTTGCTCGATGACCTAAATCTTTTGCAGCTTTTCAAGTTAGTAATTTTAAACAAATAAATCCCAATGACCCACTTTTACAAAACAACCAAAACCCCAGTTGGAAATTTAAAACTAATCGTCAGCAATCAAGGTCTCGCCGCCATTCTCTGGGAAAATGATGATCCAAAACGTGTTCGCTTCGCAAAGTTGGAAGAAAATAAAACTCACCCAATTCTCCTAAAATGTGAAAAACAATTGCAGGAATATTTTGCAGGAAAGCGCCAATCTTTTGCCATCGATCTTGATTTCACCGGCACCGATTTTCAAAAGAAAGTCTGGCAGGCATTACTTACAATTCCATTTGGAGAAACCAGAAGCTACGGCCAAATTGCCACCCAAATCGGCAACCCAAAAGCCTCGCGCCCAGTTGGCGCCGCCAACGGCAAAAACCCAATTTCAATTATTACACCTTGCCATCGCGTTATCGGTTCATCAGGAAAATTAACTGGTTTCGCCGGTGGATTAGAAGTGAAAGCTTTTTTGCTGGAGCTTGAAAAAGACGCTTAAAATTTTTATTGTTATTTTATAATCGTGTGTACTATGCACACTATCATACACCAAAGAAAAACCTAAAAATTAAATGAATAGTAAAAAACTAATCAGAATCCTTGAAATGGACGGCTGGAGATTAATTAGTACCAAAGGAAGTCATCAGCAATATAAACACCCATTTAAGAAGGGTCGGGTAACAGTTCCGCATCCAAGTAGAGATTTTCCAAAAGGCACTTTAGCCAGTATTTTTAAGCAAGCCGGAATTGATAAAAGAAAATACAAAAATATTTAAAGGAACCCACCACATGTTAAAAGAAAAAAGAATTTATCTCGCCGTAATCCAAAAAGATAAATCATCTGATTACGCCGTAATTTTTCCGGATTTCCCAACCTGCATTACTGCTGGAAAAACTTTAGATGAAGCGCAAAATATGGCGGAAGAAGCCTTACAATTTCACATTGATGGCATGATTGAAGATAAGGAAGAAATTCCGGCTCCAGCAAGTCTGGAGAGGGTGAAAGCGAAGTATAAAAAAGCTGAAATTTTTTTAGTAGTGCCGGTTAAAATTCCATCAAAAGTAACCAGAATAAATATTACGATTGATGAAAAATTTTTAAGAAAGCTCGATAAATATTTAGAAAATCACGATGAAAGCCGCAGCTCTTTTTTTGTAAGTGCGGCGAAGAAGGTTATGCATAATTAATTGGTATTTCAGGATGACGAGGTTTGATATAATTAAAGCCGCTCAATCAAATTTTTGTTAATCGCTTCCAAAAATTCTTCGGTGTAGAGATAATGTTTGCCGTGTTCCACCTTGTTGCCGTGAATGCAAACTGCTAAATCTTTAGTCATTTTTCCGCTTTGAACGGTTTCGATGCAGACTTGTTCTAGCGTGTAGCAGAAATTTACTAACTCTTGGTTTTCGTCTAACTCGCCGCGGAAAGCTAAACCGCGAGTCCAGGCGAAAATTGAAGCCATTGGGTTTGTTGATGTTGGTTTGCCGGCTTGGTGGTCGCGGAAGTGGCGGGTTACCGTTCCGTGGGCGGCTTCGGCTTCCATGGTTTTTCCGTCGGGTGTTATTAAAACTGAGGTCATTAAACCCAGTGATCCGAAGCCTTGAGCGACGGAATCGGATTGCACATCGCCGTCGTAATTTTTGCAGGCCCAGATGAAATTGCCGCTCCATTTTAATGCGGATGCAACCATGTCGTCGATTAGGCGATGTTCGTAAACTATTTTTTTCTCGGCGAATTTTTCTTTAAATTCTTTTTCATAAATTTCGGCGAAAATATCTTTAAAGCGGCCATCATATTTTTTTAAAATGGTGTTTTTGGTGGAGAGGTAAAGCGGCCAGCTTTTTTGCAAAGCGAGGTTGAAGCATGAATAAGCAAAACCGCGAATTGATTCGTCGGTGTTATACATGCTTAACGCAACACCCGGGCCGGCGAATTTGTAAACTTCATGTTCAATAACTTTGCCATCTTCGCCTTCGAATTTGATGGTTAATTTTCCTTTGCCCGGAACTACGAAATCGGTGGCTTTATATTGATCGCCGAAAGCGTGGCGGCCGACGATGATTGGCGAAGTCCAGTTCGAAACGATTCGAGGAACATTTGTACATACTATAGGTTCGCGAAAAACTGTGCCGTCTAAAATATTTCTGATGGTGCCGTTTGGCGATTTCCAGATTTGTTTTAAGTTGAATTCTTTTTGGCGTGCCTCGTCAGGCGTGATTGTGGCGCATTTGATGCCGACGCTGTATTTTTTAATGGCATTGGCGGCATCAATTGTGATTTGGTCGTTAGTGGCATCGCGGCTTTGAATGCCTAAATCAAAATATTTTAAATCAACATCGATGTAAGGAAGAATTAATTTTTCTTTGATGAATTTCCAAATGATGCGGGTCATTTCATCGCCGTCTAGTTCGACTACGGGATTTTTTACGAGAATTTTTTGCATAGGAAAATGATTGGTTGGGAATGGGGATTGGTTTAATGATTTTAGATGTTTGTTGTCAATGATTTGTGTTGGTGATCGAGCTAGCATCTCGACGACGCTTCGCTTTGCTCGATGATCTAAATCTTTTTTATT
>JAZKII010000040.1:0-7797 GCA_040384945.1 Pseudomonadota bacterium | reverse complement strand
AGATGCTAGCGTGATGATCTAGCCAGCATCTCGACGACGCACTTCGTGCTTTGCTCGATGACCTGAAATAAGAGGATACATAATAATAAAAATATCAAAATCATGTCACTAATCAAAGAACTTTGGGCTTTCCTAAAGGCCAGAAAAAAATTCTGGCTCTTGCCGATCATAATAATCATGTTGCTTCTCGGCGTGTTACTTGTTGTAGCTCAAGGTTCAGCAATTGCGCCATTCATTTACACCATGTTTTAGGAAATAACAATGTACATACTTGGTATTTCCTCATTTTTCCACGATTCCGCGGCCTGTTTAATCAAGGGCGAAGAAATCATTGCGGCAGCGCAGGAAGAAAGATTCACCCGCAAAAAACATGACGAATCTTTTCCGAAAAATGCCATTCTTTATGTTTTAAAAGAAGCAGGAATTACGCTTGATCAAGTTGAAGCAATTGGTTTTTTTGAAAAGCCTTTGGTGAAATTTGAAAGATTGATCGAAACTTATTTGGCTGAGGCACCGCGTGGCTTTAAGTCGTTTTTAACTTCAATGCCGGTTTGGTTAAAACATAAGCTTTTTTTGAAAGATACGTTGATTAAAGAATTGGCGGAAGTGCAGAAAATTCTGAAAGTTAAGATCGACCTTAAAAAAACCAAAGTCGAAATCGAAAAGAAAATTCTCTTTGGCGAACATCATCAATCACACGCTGCGAGCTGTTTTTATCCATCACCTTTTCGCGAATCGGCAATTTTAACCATGGATGGAGTGGGCGAGTGGGCTACAACCTCAATTGCCCACGGCGTTGATAATAAAATAGAATTCTTAAAAGAAATTCATTTCCCGCATTCTTTGGGGCTGCTTTATTCGGCAATCACTTATTACACAGGATTCAAAGTAAATTCAGGCGAATATAAAGTGATGGGTTTGGCGCCTTACGGCGAGCCGAAATATGTTGATATCATCAAAAATAATTTAATCGACATCAAGGAAGACGGCTCTTTCCGCCTTAATATGGATTATTTCAACTATACAGTTGGATTAACCATGACCAATAAAAAACTCGATAAATTATTTGGCCGTCCGGCGAGAAAAGCGGAGTCAACTTTAACTCAGTTTGAGATGGATTTGGCGCGCTCTTTGCAAGACGTGACTGAAGAAGTGATGATTAAATTAGCCAAAACTGCGCAAAAAATTACCGGCAGTAAAAACCTCACATTAGCTGGCGGCGTTGCTTTAAACTGCGTTGGCAATGGTAAAATTTTACGCGAAAAAATATTTGAAAATATTTGGATTCAACCCGCAGCCGGAGATGCTGGAGGCGCTTTGGGCGTGGCTCAATCTATTTATTACCAGCATTTCAATAAGCCGCGTAAATCTTTTGAAAGAGGCACTGACAATATGAAAGGTTCATATTTGGGTAATAAATCAAGCAATGAGGAAATTAAGGATTACTTAGATTCCGTAGGCGCACGCTATCATTTTATCGATAGTGAAAATGAATTATTAAATCTGATTTCTCAATCTTTGGCCGAAGAAAAAGTTGTCGGTTGGCATCAAGGTCGTATGGAATTTGGCCCACGCTCTCTAGGCGCACGTAGTATTATCGGTGATGGTCGCAGTTCAAAAATGCAATCGATCATGAATTTAAAAATCAAATATCGTGAAAGTTTCAGGCCATTTGCACCAGCAGTTTTGCGCGAAAGAGTTGCTGATTATTTTGATATAAATTGCGATAGCCCTTACATGCTTTTGGTGGCACCAGTTAAAAAAGAAATTGCCAAAGCAATGTCGAAAGATGAAGAGTCTTTATTTGGGATCGAAAAATTAAATATTTTGCGCTCAACAATTCCCGCAGTTACTCATGTGGATTATTCGGCGCGAATTCAAACAGTTCATGAAAAAACCAACCCGCGTTTTTACAAATTAATCAAAAAATTTGATGAAAAAACCGGATGCGCAGTTTTGATTAACACTTCATTTAATGTGCGCGGCGAGCCAATTGTCTGCGATCCGCAAGATTCATATAAATGTTTCATGCGCACCGAAATGGATGTTTTAACAATTGAGAATTTTATTCTTTATAAAGAAGATCAACCTAAGTTTTCTGACCAGCAAGATTGGCAAAAAACTTACGAACTTGATTAATAATGCCTAAAAAAAAGCATTTAAAAAAACATTCAAACCATCTTCCAGACCTGGATTTAAGCGGTGCGATTAAAACTTTAAAAAGAAAAATCGGTCTTTTTTACAAGATCAATTTTTTTCTGTTTTTAATCGTTTCAATCGTTTTGGCCTATTTTGTAATTTTGGTTTCCACCGAACCAAAATCAGTTCCTTTTGTTACCGAAAAAATCGAATCGGTTTTGCAGGAAAAGTTCGGGCAAGATGTTAGCCTAAGCAACAGCTATATCAGCTTCACGCGTTACGGTACTTTGAAAGTGGCGATTTCAAGTTTAAAAATCCTCTATTCGCTTCCCGACACTTCTGATAAACAGGCATTTATAATTCCCAAACTCGAAACTGAATTTTCACTACTCAGATTATTAACTCTGCATTTCCAGCCCAGCAAAGTTAAAATCATCGATGCTAATTTTGTAATGGATGATTTACAGAAATTACAACAAGTTGATTCCGGGCAAGAGGCGGGAAATATCTCGCCAATCATTAAATTTTTAGCCATGATTAAAAGTGGCGAAATTCCGATTGAAAATTTTGAAGTTGAAAACACCAAATTAATTTTTCGCGGTGCCAAAATTAAAACTGAAATCCTGCTCAAAAAATCGCAAATTAGCGCTTCTTCAACCAGAAAAACCCTTTTCATTTCTTCGATAAATAAAGTCAGTTTCGATGCTACAAAAAGCGATGTCGATCTTAATGCCAATTGCCAATTATTTGAAAAAGGTGGCTTAAAATGTGATCTGGCGCTGGAAAATTTTGTTCCAAACTGTGTGGCTTCGCTTCATCCGTCGCTTAGTCATTTAAACCAGGTTCATGCTTCAATTAATGCCACGGCCTCGCTTTCAATCAAGGATGGCGAGCTGCATAATATTTTGTTTAAAGCGACATCTAAAAAAGGTGATTTTGATTTTCCGCAATTTTTCAGCCAGAAAATGGATTTCACTAATTTCTCTGTCACTGGCGAATATGATGATCAAATCGGGGTTTTAAATTTATCAGAAATCAAAACTGATTTTACCGATCCGCCACTAATTCAGGCAGCAAAAATTCCCCCTTCGCATTTGGATATGTCGCTTTTGATTTCCGATTTAAAAAATCCGGCCAGCAAAAAACTCGATTTTTTCATTAAATTGCAAGATGTACAAAATGATAAAATGGAAAAATTCTGGCCCAGCGCTTTGCATCATAACGGCATTCGCGAATGGGTAATTACGCATATCCGTGGCGGAATGGTGCGCAATGCTTATGCCAAATTTTCTTTAACCGAAACTCCAAATGTAACCAATCTTGAAAGCATGGATGCGCAGATAGTTTTTTCTGATTTTAACCTGGAATATGACAAGGAATTTCCAGCGATTTCACGAGTTTCAGGAATCGCCAATTTCGGAATTAACGGCATGAAAATCGCCATTGCCAGCGGCGATGTTTTAAACAGCAAAATTTCTGATGCTTTGGTTGAAATTGATAATTTTGCCGCGCCGATAACTTTATTGAAAATTTCTGGCAAATCAAAAGGAAGTGCAAGTGACGGGCTAAAACATGTTGATTATAAATCTGCTTTTGCTGCTGAAATTGAAAAATATTTAAATGGCGATTCGCAAAATGATTTCGATATTCGTATTCCGCTGAAAGAAAAAATAAATTTGAAAGACACTTATATCGCAGTTAATTCGACGATTAAATCTTTGAATAATCCTTATCTTCGCGGCGGCGTTGTGATTAATGCTAAGAAAGATTTTAAGAGTACAGATTTCGTCGCTAAAGCTGATTTAACTGCGGCAGAATTGACGGCGACAAGTTTTGATATTACGAAAGCTGCCAATGTTGAATCGAATTTAAGTTTAGTTGTTGATGTGAAAAACCCGAAATTGGTGGCGATTAAAAATATTATTTTGCAGAAAAAAGAAGTTATTCCGGAAAAAGCGCCGAAAAAATTGGGGCAATTGAGAAAATCTAATTCTAAAATTACTGGTGATATAGCCTTTGAAACCTCGCCATTCCTGCTTACAGCGGCTGATTTTAAAAATGATAATTTCGGGCGTAATAATTTTACAATTTCTTATAAAATTGATAAAAAAACTTCGACGCAAAAACTTTTTGTCCGCGGCAAACAATTTAATTTGTCGTCGCTTCTTGCTGAAAAACAAAAATTTTCACAAGATGGAAAGGGAGATAAAAGATTCAATAATTTACAGGTGCAAATCGCCACCGATAACCTGGCGCTTCTGCATAATAAAATGATCAAGAATTTTTATCTTTCGCTCAACATGGAAAAAGGAATTTTCATGCGTGGCGTGGCGAAAGGCGATTATGCAAAAAGCCAGCTCTTGAGTTTAAAAGCCGAAAAAAAATCAGAAGATGATCCTGATTTGCAAATTGAAGGCGACATTTTTGATGTCGGATATTTTGCTGAAGCCTTTGGAATTTCTGATACAATTTCCGGCGGAGGTGCTAAAATAAAAGCTCACGGGCATGTGTCAGACAATAAACAAGTTTTGATCGGTGAAATTACGATTAGTGATAATATCACGATTTATGAAAATCAGACGGTAAAAAAATTAGCCCAAAATACACTTTTTTCGGCAATCAAAGATCGGATTTTTTCAAATGATAAAACAATTTTCGATTCGGTGAAGGTTGATTTCAGCTACGTAGATGGCATTTTAAATATTAAATCACTGATCGCCAATAATTATAAAATCGGTATTACGGCGAAAGGAAAAGTTGATTTGAAAAATAATGCTTACGAAATTCGCGGCATGATTGTTCCCGGATTCATCATCAATAATCTTTTCGGAATCGGCAGAATTCCAATCATTGGAAATGTAATTAGTGGCTTGCTGACAGGCGGAGAGGGGGGAGGTTTGTTCGGAATCCGTTACGAATATATCCGCAAAAAAGGCGACCCCGAAGCAACTTTTGAAACCAATAAAGTTTCATCTTTTGTGCCAACTTCGATTAAGAGTTTGTTTGATTTGATTTAGGGTGACGATGTGGAGAGAAAAGGGGCCAGGCCCCTTTTTTGCAGGTCATCGAGCAAAGGCCGTAGGCCGTTTCGTCGAGATGCTGGCTCGATGTTACAACATCACGCTAGAGCCTGTATTCAAACTAAAGTGAACTCAGATTTTGGCATATTTTTAGCGCTTTTTTAGTAAAATTATGACGCATATCCGGATATATTCGGAATAATTTTACTAAAAAATAAGCAAAAATAGGACGAAATATGGGTTCACTTTAGTTTGAATACAAGCTCTAGCATCTCGACGACGGCCTACGGCCTTTGCTCGATGACCTGAAATTTTAAACAGAATCTAATTTAAAAATGAAAGTAAATATAATCGGTGCCGGATTGGCAGGTTCAGAAGCGGCTTGGCAGTTGGCTTCGCGTGGAATTGAAGTTGAGATTTTTGAAATGCGGGATGAGAAGCGTAAAACTTTTGCGCATCGTACGGCGGATTTTGCGGAGTTGGTTTGTTCAAATTCACTTCGTAGTGACGATGTAACTACAGCGATTGGATTGTTGCATCAGGAAATGCGCTTGCTTGATTCGCTAATTATGCGTTCTGCCGATGCTAATAAAATTCCAGCCGGATCGGCTTTGGCTGTGGATCGTGAAGGTTTTTCTAAGTTTATTGAAAGTGAACTTTTAGCGACCAATAAAGTTAAAATTTCGCGCCGGGAAATTTCTGAGCTTCCGATTAATTCTGATGACAAATGGATTATCGCGACTGGGCCTTTGACTTCTGATGCTTTGAGCCAATCAATTTTGAAAAGTAGCGGCGAAGAACATTTAGCTTTTTTTGATGCGATCGCGCCGATTATTTATAAAGACTCGATTGATTTCACCAAAGCCTGGTTTCAATCGCGCTACGATAAGGGCGACGGTAAAGATTACGTAAATTGCCCGCTTTCCAAAGATCAATATGAAGAATTCGTAAATGATCTTTTAACCGCCGAAAAAACCGATTTCAAAGAATGGGAAAAAGATACGCCTTATTTTGATGGTTGTTTGCCAATTGAAGTAATGGCCGAGCGTGGCGCTGAAACTTTGCGTTTCGGGCCGATGAAACCAGTGGGATTAACCAATCCGCATATTCCGCCATCAGAAAATGAAGATGAAAAATTTTTTAAAAACCGTCCGGGCAAGCCACACGCGGTGATTCAATTGCGCCAGGATAATAAAATTGGCACGCTTTACAACATTGTCGGCTTTCAAACTAAAATGAAATATGGCGATCAGCAAAGAATTTTTAGAAAAATTCCCGGCCTGGAAAATGCTGAATTCGCGCGCTTCGGCGGTATTCACCGTAATACATTTTTAAATTCGCCGAAGCTTTTGGATGAATATTTACATTTCAAAAAATCACCAAATATCATGTTTGCAGGGCAGGTTACCGGCGTTGAAGGTTACGTTGAATCAGCGGCGATGGGGCTTTTATCAGGGATATTTTTAAGTGCCGAAATTTTTGGTAAAGAGATTACTAAACCAACAAATCAAACCGCAATTGGGGCTTTGTTAAATCACATTACGATTGGTCATGAAAGCAAAAGTGATTTTCAACCGATGAATGTGAATTTTGGTTTATTCGAACCTTTAGCGGGAAAAACTAAAAAAACTGATCGCAAGTTAGCTTACTCGCAACGGGCGTTGGGTGAAATTACAGAGTGGAAAAATTTGCTTTAATACTCGTTGCTTAATGTAATGGATTGCCACGCTTCGCTCGCAATGACGAAATAGGACTTAACATCGTCATTGCGAGCGAAGCGTGGCAATCCATTAAACATGATAAATTCCTTTACAAAACCTGCTGCTCAACAAAAATAACATTTCAACTTTTTCTCGAATAACTTTCACAAATCTATGAAAAGATTCCTTTTATTTTCGATGTTACTTTTTCTTTCCTCCTGCGCCGGAAGCTGGAATTATGAAGGGCGCACGGCTCCAAAAAATTGGGGCGATTTGAAGGAAGAATTCAAGTTTTGTAAAATCGGCTATAATCAATCGCCGATTAATGTTACGTCGGAATTTGTCGAAAATGAGTTAAAATTTTCTTACAATAAATCGGATGTCGAAAAACAGCGTGCCGATCACGTGATGCAAGTTATTTACGACAGTAAAAATCTAGTGCTGCGCGGCAAGAAAAAATATTTTGTGCGCAAAATTGAATTTCATCATCCAAGCGAGCATTTAGTAAGTGGTGAAGCTTCTGCAATGGAAATGCAAATTTATCATAAAAGTGAAGATGAACAATGGTTAGCTTTGGCAATTTTTGTCGAATTGGGCAAAGAAAATCCGGAATTTAATAACATAATAAAATTGCTGCAAAACAAAGAGAAAGAAGGGAAATTGGATTTGTCAAAAATCGTCAAAGAAAAAGATAAAATATTTTTTTATGATGGTTCATTCACAACGCCGCCATGCAAAGAAGGCGTGAAATGGTATGTGATGAAAACGCCGATTACTGTTTCGAAAGAGCAGATGAATCAAATTATAAAATTCGGAATTTTCGCTAAATCAAACGCCAGACCGGTGCAGGAATTTCATCCAGAAAAATATTAATATAAAAAAATCTCAGGTCATCGAGCAAAGCACGAAGTGCGTCGTCGAGATGCTAGCTGGATGTT
>JAZKII010000039.1:0-5199 GCA_040384945.1 Pseudomonadota bacterium | reverse complement strand
ATCTCGACGACGCACTTCGTGCTTTGCTCGATGACCTGATTTTTTTCTTTGCATCAACTTAAGTATATAGTGCTCTCCTTCGACTGGGTAACAATAGAGGAAGATCTTCCTATACTAAAATTTTATAAGCATTTTTAAGTTCTTTTAGGTTTTTATAAGTGGTGGTCTTATCTAAAAACATAAAAGCTTCTTTGCTGGATTTAAAAGTCATCAGCTTATTTTTTTTCTTTCTTGATTCTTCCAGAGCGGCAATGGTTTTCTCTTTTAAAACCCGAACAGTTCCATCATCTCTCATTAAAATTTTTTGTCTGACACGAACAGCTTCTAGTATGTAATCCTTGATTGAAACACCGAGATTAACAGCGATTGATTCTAATTTTTTATATTCCTCATCAGGAATTTCGATGGTCATTTTAGTCATAAGTTTTGGTAATTTTATTAGTGGTAAAAATTCAAGTAATCTATTTTTTACAAAAAAATCTATTTAAATTTAATTATGAAAATTATCCAAATTCCCAAAGCGCGTAAATTCGGAATCGAAAAATAAATTCACGCTGCCAACTGGTCCGTTACGCTGTTTAGCGATGATAACTTCAGCTTTGTGCGAAACTTCCTGCATTTGGGTTTTCCATTGGTGGAATTTATCGGCTTCATTTTCTTGCGGGCGTTTGCGTTCTAAATAATAACTGTCGCGATAGATGAAGGCTACAACGTCGGCATCTTGCTCGATTGATCCTGATTCACGTAAATCTGAAAGTTGCGGGCGTTTATCTTCGCGTTGTTCAACGGCACGCGATAATTGCGAAAGCGCCATTACCGGGATGTTAAATTCTTTGGCGATGGCTTTTAAGCCTTGCGTGATTTCAGAAACTTCCTGAACCCGGTTTTCGCTTGAGCGCGCAGTTGTGCCACGAATTAATTGTAAATAATCAATTACTAAAAATGCTAAATTATGTTTACGAACCATTCTACGCGCGCGGGTTCTGATCGCAGAAATTGAAAGCGCCGGAGTGTCATCAATAAAAAGCGGCATTTTGGAAATCTCCGCCGAACGCGCTGCTACAACTTCCCATTCACTTTCGTTTAATTGACCGGTTCTGAATTTGGTGGCGTTAATGCTGCATTCCATCGATAAAATCCTGGCTGCTAATTGGTCGGAAGACATTTCGAGTGAGAAAAATCCAACCGCTTTTTTATCTTTAGCCTCAACAACATCTTTGTTCAAAAACTTACAGGCATTGACCACGATATTAATTCCCAGCGCAGTTTTACCCATTGAAGGTCTTCCCGCCAAAATGATTAAATCGGATTGTTGCATGCCACTCAAAATTCTATCCAAATCTGAAAGCCCTGTGGAAACGCCACTAATATGGCTGTCGCGTTGACGAGCCAAAATTGTTTTATCCAAAGTTTCTTTCATCGAATGCGAAATGCTGCGAAAATCGCTGCGACCATTTCCATGTTCGGAAAGTTTAAATAAATGCGATTCCGCAAGCTCGATTTGTTCAGTTGCAGAAGTTTTTTCTTCAGCTTTAAAAACACGATTCACAATATCTTCGCCGACCATTGATAATTCACGCTTCAAAGCCAAATCGTGAATTAAACGACCATAATCCGAAATATCGATAATTGCTGAAGCTGTCGCCAAAAGCGTTGATAAATAAAGCGCGCCGCCAACTGATTTAACAGCAACATCCGATTCAAAAAACTGTTTTAACGTAACTTGGTTAGCAATGATGTTAACTTTTTCAATATTGTGTAAAATCTGGGCAAAAATATTGCGATGCGCCGGCTCGTAGAAATGCTCTTCACGCAAAAATTCGGAAACGCGATTTAGATATTCGTTATTTAAAATAATCGTTCCCAGAACCGCTTGTTCGGCTTCAATATTAAATAATTCTTTACGGATTGTGACTTGGTTTTCGGCTGTCATTTTTTAAGGAAATTTTTCTTTAATTGGGTTGTTTAGAATATTGGTGGTTATTTTGGCTGCAACTTGAATTTTAATTGAAACTTGAATTTTTAATTTATCCCAACTCTATTATTTTTAGTAAAACGACAATTTCTTCAAAACAAAACTTCCCCGAATTCCCTTCATGAAATTTTCTAAAAAATATTTTTTCGCGGCGCTTTTTTTATTGGCGTTTTCTTCAAGTGAAGCTCTTGCATGCGCTTGCGGCTGTGGTGTTTTCAACGTTGGAACCAGTTCAATTTTACCAAATTGCGAAGGTGGAACGGCTTTTTTGCAATATGATTATATGAATCAAAGTCGTAATTGGCATAAGACCGACAATTCCAGCGGACATAATCATGATAAAAGAATTAACACCCAAACCGTAACTGCTGGCATGCAATATATGTTTAACCGCGATTGGGGCGCGGCGATTCGCGTTCCTTACATGACGCGTTATGTTCAAAACCTACCTCATTCCGGCGGCATGACTTACAACCGTCATAGCGCTGTTGGCGATATTCGGGTTAATGGCATTTATTCCGGATTTTCTTCCGACATGTCGAGCGGCTTAATTTTCGGTTTAAAACTTCCAACCGGAGACACCAATTCCAACGGCTTTGAGCGCAATACTCAAATTGGTTCAGGCAGCACTGATTCGATTTTAGGCGCTTATAAAATGGGAAAAATTGATGCGGCGGGAAAATTTAATTATTTTGTTCAAGGAACTTGGGAACATCCGATTACAATTCATCGCGGCTATCATCCGGGTGACGAAATTTCCGGTGCGACTGGTATTTATTACAATGCCGGATCTCATTTTGGACTGAAAAAAATCGCGCCAATTATGCAATTTATGGGTGCGAAAAAAACTCAAGATACTGGCTGGGCTTCGCCGTCACATAATGTTAACAGTGGCTACACCCAAATATTTTTGGCACCGGCAATCGAATTTAGTTTTACGCAGTTTAAACTTTATACTGATGTGGAATTTCCGGTTTATCGAAACGTGAATGGCAATCAACTAGTGCCGCAGAATTTATATAAGTTGATTTTGAGTTATAATTTTTAGTTTGTTTTTCAGGTCATCGAGCAAAGGCCGTAAGGCCGTCGTCGAGATACTAGCGTGATGTTGCAACATCGAGCTAGCATCTCGACCTAGCGCTGGACTGGGTTTGTAACCCAGTTCACATTTTCAGTTCAATTTAACTTTATATGAACGTGAGGACGGGATTACAAATCCCGTCCTGCTCAATGCCTAACGGCCTTTGCTCGATGACCTAAAGATTTTTTATTCCACAGTCACCGATTTTGCTAAATTCCTCGGCTGGTCAACATCATTTCCCTTATACAAAGCAACATAATAAGCCAAAAGCTGTGTCGAAACCACTGGCAAAATTGCTTCTTGAATAATTCCATCCAGCTGCGGAATTTCGATTTTTTTACGCGCCATTTTTCCAAATTGCACAATTCCTTTTTTGTCGCTAATGAAAATTATTTTCCCGCCGCGCGCATTAACTTCCTGGGCGTTAGACAAGGTTTTTTCAAACAGGTCATTATCTTTATTGTGTGGCGCAATCACGATTACCGGCATTTTTTTATCAATTAACGCGATAGTTCCGTGCTTTAATTCACCCGCCGCAATTCCTTGCGCATTAATGTAAGAAAGTTCGCGGAATTTTAACGCCGCTTCAAAAGCCGTAATTTGCGAAATGCCGCGACCGATATATAAAACATGCTTCGCCGAAGTTAAAGATTGGGCGATTTTTTTGATGTTTTTAATGTCGTTTTTATCAAACAAATGCACCATTTTCACACCGCTTTCCGCAAGTTCCTGCAATAATTTTTCTTTTTGTTTGGCTGAAATTTTGCCTTTTATACAACCAAAATGAATTGCCAAAAGCGATAAAACCGTAATTTGCGCCGTGTAAGCTTTGGTTGATGCAACACCGATTTCCGGCCCGGCAACTGTGCGAATTACAGCATCAGAAAGTTGCGCCATTGTACTGTGTGCGACATTTACAATTGAAAGAATTTTCTGGCCATTTTGTTTGGCAAATTTTAACGCCGCCAAAGTATCAGCCGTTTCGCCCGACTGCGAAACAAAAACCATTAAATTATCATCACGAAATGGATGAGCGCGGTAACGGAATTCCGAAGCAATATCAACTTCAACTTCCACACCGGCAATTTCTTCAATTAAATATTTAGCACACATGCCGGAATAATAAGAAGTTCCGCAGGCAACAATCGTGATTTTGTTAATTTTTTTAAGATCAAAAGCAAAGTTCGGCAAATGAATTGAAGAGTTGCTCAAATCAACATAGGCTTGAATTGTTTCTTCTAAAACTCGCGGCTGTTCATAAATTTCCTTTAGCATAAAATGATCATAACCATCTTTGGAAATGCGGTTATTTTCGGCTTCCATTATTTTTGCTTCTTTGTGGATTGGGTTATTTTTTGCATCAAAAAACTCAACTTCATTTTTGGAAATAATGGCAAATTCTTCATCTTCCAAAGCAATAATTTTGCTGGTATGATCGGACAAGGCGTAATAATCAGAAGCGACATAATTTTCATTTTCACCAAGTCCGATAACTAGTGGCGAACCGCGTTTCGCAACTGCAATTACATTTTCATGGCCTTTAAAAATTACAGCGAGCGCGAAAGTTCCGTGAATTTCTTTGGCAGTTTCTAAAATTGATTTTTTGATATCGCCGGTTTTTTCAAAATAATATTCAATCAAATGCGGCACAACTTCGGTGTCAGTTTGGCTTAAAAATTTAGCACCGCTTTTGGCCAATTTTTCTTTTAATTCCTGATGATTTTCGATAATGCCATTATGAACCACGCAAACATTTGATGAAGCGTGCGGATGCGCATTTTGCTTACTTGGACGACCATGAGTTGCCCAACGCGTGTGACCAATTCCGATATCAGATTCCAGTTTAGTTTTTTTCAAAGCCGCTTCCAGCTTGGCTATTTTACCCTCTTCCTTAACGGTTTTAAATTTATTTTTTTCAAGCACCGCAATTCCCGCCGAATCATAACCGCGATATTCCAGTTTTTTCAAACCTTCGAGAATTATAGAAACTGAATTTTTGCTACCAACAACACCAACAATTCCGCACATGTTTTTTAGAAATTTATTTTAGGAATAATACAAAGTGCGGCAGCCTAGAAATGGTTCAAGATAAGTAAATTGTAATGTTTTGTAATATTTAGCATTCCCGCAAAAGCTTAACCAG
>JAZKII010000038.1:1748-9769 GCA_040384945.1 Pseudomonadota bacterium | reverse complement strand
CTAGCTGGATGATCACGCCTAGCATCTCGACGACGCACTTCGTGCTTTGCTCGATGACCTAAAGTTCTATATAATTTTAATAAGACAAAATGCAAAAATTAGAAAAAATCTACGAAGGAAAGGCCAAACAACTTTTCTCAACTGAAGATAAAAATCTTTTGATTCAATATTTTAAAGATGATGCGACCGCATTTAACGCGCTGAAAAAAGCGGTGATTGAAGGGAAGGGCGTTTTGAATAATGTGATTTCAGAATATATCATGTTAGAAATGGCTAAGGCCGGGGTTCCAACGCATTTTGTAAAAAGATTAAATGAGCGCGAGCAATTGGTGCGCAAAGTTCAAATTATTCCGTTGGAAGTGATTGTGAGAAATGTTGCGGCCGGTTCGATGGCGAAACGCTTGGGAATTGAAGAAGGTGTAGAATTATTAGCGCCGGTTTTTGAGATTTGTTTGAAAGATGATGCGCTTGGCGATCCGCTGATTAACGATGATCACGCGATTAATGTTTTAAAAGTTGTTACTCGCGAACAACTTGCAGAAATCAAAAAACATACGTTAAAAATTAACGAAATTTTGCGTGCGATGTTTAAAAATATCGGCATCAAACTGGTTGATTTTAAGATCGAATTTGGATTTGATGCAGATTCTAAAATCGTTCTAGCTGATGAGATCAGCCCTGATAGTTGCAGGTTGTGGGACGAAAAAACTTCCGAAAAACTAGATAAAGACCGCTTTAGGAGAGATCTTGGCGGATTGGTTGAAGCTTACAGCGATGTGGCTTCTCGTCTAGGAATAAAGATCTAATACAATTTATAAAATCATGAAAATCAGAATTCTAATTTCCCTAAAAAAAGGTGTTTTGGACACTCAAGGCAAAGCCATCGAAAATTCATTAAATAAAAATTTAGGTTTTCCGCAAATTTCCCAAGTTAGACAGGGAAAGGTTGTAGAGCTTGAAATCGCCGAAACTGATCCGGCAAAAATTAAAGAAATCGTGGATGAAATTTGCGATAAGCTTTTGGTGAATAAAATTATTGAAAACTACACTTACGAGGCCATCTAAAATGAGATCTGCAGTAATTACATTTCCCGGTTCAAATTGTGATCGTGATGCTATAACGGCATTACAAAAAGTGGGTAGCAAAGTTCAAAAAATCTGGCATCAAGATACTAAACTCGATGATAATCTTGATTTAATCGTGGTTCCGGGTGGATTTTCTTATGGCGATTATTTGCGCTCCGGCGCTATGGCTGCGATTTCGCCAGTGATGATGGAAGTTAAAAGACTTGCTGATAAAGGTGTTCGTGTTCTTGGAATTTGTAATGGTTTCCAAATCTTAACCGAAGCGGGCTTGCTTCCGGGCATTTTACTTCGTAATAAAAAAATCAAATTTATCTGCCGCGAAGTTTCACTTCGGGTTGAAAATTCTGATTCTGCTTTCACGAGAAAATATAAAAAGAACCAGGTGATCCGTGTTCCTATCGCGCATATGGATGGAAATTATTTTGCTGATGCGGAAATTTTGAAAAAATTAGAAGCTGAGGGAAATATTGCTTTTAGGTATGTAGATGTTGACGGAAATTTGACGGATGAATCTAATTCAAATGGTTCAGTTTTGAATATTGCTGGTGTGTTTAATGATAAAAGAAACGTGCTTGGCATGATGCCGCATCCGGAGAGAGCGATTGATGAAGATACCGGCTCGAAAGATGGATTGGCGATGTTTGAAGGGTTGTTTGACTAGATCATTTCCGTGACTGAAATTAGAAGATTACTTCTTTTTCGGTCCGGCTCTTTCCTTAATTTCCTCTTCGGTAAATGGGCAAACAAATTTTTCGTCTTCTTTTAATTTCACCAGGCCCTCACATTTTTTTCTTACTTCAATAAAATCATTTACCAAAGAATTTCTGATATTTTGGGCCGCGATTTTAGTTAGGTTGGTTAAGATATATTGCTCAGCAGTGTAGGTTCCGTAACGATTGGTTGTTACATCATAGTTGTCATTTACCGAAGTTGTACCGGAGGAAATTGTTATAGCATTATCGAGGCTTTTTAAAGTATAAACAACATCAAGAGTAACGCGGTTACGGCCCGAAGCACCGGTGAAGGTAGTGAAAGTTGAACTAATCGTTGATTTTGCGGCGAGGATTAAAAAATATTTTGGTTCGGATTTTATATAATCAGGATTTAGTGCATCATAAAGATTATTTTTTAAATCCTGGCTGAGTTTTGTACGGTCTTTTTTAATGCGAATTGCGGATAAATCCTGGGCGTAAGTAACTCCAACGCCTTTAACTTTTTCTTTATAAATTACCTGAAAATCACAGGCGGAAAAAGATAAAAGTAGTAATATCGTGAAAGTTTTTCTAAGCATTTTGATGTTTGATTGCGCTTGCCACGAAAGAAACAAAAAGCGGATGCGCCGCAAATGGTTTTGATTTTAATTCCGGATGAAATTGCACGCCGATAAAAAACGGGTGATCTTTGATCTCAACAATCTCAGGTAATTTGCCGTCCGGCGACATGCCGGAGAATTTTAATCCTGCTTTTTCGAGCTGGTCTTTATAATTAATATTCACTTCGTAACGATGTCTGTGGCGTTCGGAAATTGCGGCTTTGCCATAAATTTTTTCAGCTAAAGTTCCTTTGGAAATTTTGCATGGATAGGCGCCAAGTCTCATTGTACCGCCCATATTGCTGCCGGCTTTCTTGGTTTTTTTACCCAATTTATCTTGCCATTCTAACATGGTTCCAATCAAGAAACTGCCTTTTTTAGAAAATTCGCTGGAAGTCGCATCCTTTATTTTAAGCACGTTGCGGGCATATTCGATAACTGCCATTTGCATGCCGTAGCAAATTCCCAGACATGGAATTTTTTTGGTGCGTGCTTCGGCAATTATGCTGATTTTTCCTTCAACACCATCTTCACCAAAGCCGCCCGGAACTAGAACGGCATCAATATTTTTAGGAAGGCTTTTGGTATTTCTGGCATTAACCCAGATAATATTGGCTTTGGCTTTTAGAGAAAAAGCGGCGTGATCAATGGCTTCCAGTAGCGATTTATATGAATCGCGGTAATCAGTATATTTTCCAACAATGGCGATATTAACTTCATGTTTTGGATTTTCGATCGCGTCTTTAATTGCAGTCCATTTGGATAAATCGGGCTTCTTTTTATAATCGAGTTTGAAGAATTTTAGAATTTCAGTATCAAGGCCATTTTTATGATAAACCAGCGGAACCTCGTAAATGCTTGAAGCATTTGGGGCGGCGATAACTGAAGTTAGCGGAACCGAACACATTTTGGCAATTTTTTCCAAATGTGATTTTGTAGTCGGACGCTCGGCGCGGCACAGTAACACGCTTGGTTGAATGCCAATCGAGCGTAGTTCTTTAACAGAATGTTGAGTTGGTTTGGTTTTTAATTCGTCAGCACTTTCAATGTAAGGCAAAAGTGTCAAATGTAAAAAGGCGCAGCGTTCCTGGCCGAATTCATATCCCAATTGGCGGATGGCTTCAAAAAATGGTAAAGCTTCAATATCACCAACGGTTCCACCAATTTCGCAAAGAGCGAAATCAACATTTTCAATTCCGTTTAAAATAAAATCTTTGATCAGGTCAGTAACGTGTGGAATCACTTGTACAGTGCCACCGAGATAATCGCCTTTGCGTTCTTTGGCGAGAAGATTTGAATAAATTTGTCCTGCGGTTACGTTATCACATTTTTTAGCATCAACGCCGGTGAAGCGTTCGTAGTGGCCAAGATCTAAATCTGTTTCCGCTCCATCTTCGGTAACAAAAACTTCGCCATGTTGAGTTGGGCTCATGGTGCCGGGATCAACGTTTAAATAAGGATCGAGTTTGCGGAGTTTTACTGAATAACCGCGTGCTTGAAGCAAAGCGGCGAGGGATGCGGAGGCTAAGCCTTTTCCGAGTGAGGAAACTACGCCGCCGGTGATGAAAATGAATTTTGTTGTGGAGATTTTTGGCATTTTTTATTTTGGAATTTTTTAGCAAATCTAAAACCCCCCAACCCCCCTTAACAGGGGGGCTTTAATCCGAGTTCGGTCTAAAGCCCCCCTGTTAAGGGGGGTTGGGGGGTTTTGCGATTTTAAAATTTAATTAACTATTTCCCTTTCATAATCTGATCCACCAACTGTTGAATCGTTGGTACAAAACCATTGGCATAAAACGGGTCAGTTGCGAAGCGATAAGCGCTATGTCCTGAGAACATTAATTGGTTATTCACGTCAATTCCCTGGCGAATATCTTGCAAAGTTTTTTGAATGCAGAAGCTTCTCGGATCAGCTTTACGATCAGTTGAATAATTCATTTCTGCTTTGTCCGACCAATTACTGAAACGGCATTGGCTCAAGCAACCCATACAATTAATTTGATCAGTTACGATTTGAGCAGATTTTGATTTATCAACAAACATCAAGGTTTCATCCGGGGTTTTCATGCCTTCGGTGTGTCCGGCTTGAATCCATTCATCAACTTTAGATTTATCTTCCGGTTTGATATAAACAACACGGCCGCGTTGTCCGAAAGGAATTTCAGCGGTGAAATTATCCACAGCTTTTGCGCGATATTCGACTTGTCTGATTTCGCGACCTTTTAATTCTTTAATAAAATCATTTTCAACAGCAGAAGAATAGAAACCTGTAGGGCTGAAACGGTTTAAATAAACATCGCCTTCTTTCAAAGTTAAAAGTTTTTTCTTCCAGGCATCAGGAACTGGATATTCTTGGGTTACGATTGGACGGGTTCCAAATTGGAAAACGATGGGCCCGATTTCAGGATTATCTAACCAATGTTCGTAATCTTCTAAATGCCAAACGCCGCCAGCCATGATGATTGGCACTTCGTTTAAACCAACAGAATTCATGAAAGTGCGAAGTTCTGCAACTCTTGGATATGGATCTTCGTAAGCATCAGGATTTTCAGCATTGGATAAACCATTGTGACCACCAGCGCGCCAAGGGCATTCATAAACCACGCCGCCAAGAAGGTTCACAGCTTTGTGATAACTTCTTTTCCACAAAGCACGAAAGGCGCGCATTGAAGAAACGATCGGGTAATAATAAACCTTATATTTTTCCGCGATTTCAGAAAGGCGGTAAGGCATGCCGGCGCCGCATGTGATGCCGTGGATCAAGCCTTTAGCGCCTTCAAGAATGCCGTGTAAAACACGTTCTGCGCCACCCATTTCCCACAAAACATTCATGTGAATGCGGCCAGCACCACCGGAAATATCATGGGCAATTCGAGCTTGGGAAATTCCGCCGCGGATGCTGTCTAAAATAAGTTCTTCATGCTTTTCGCGACGAGTGTGAGTTTTGTAAACTAAGGGAATATATTTACCGTTTTCATCAACGTAATCAGCATTTACGCCGGAAAAAGTTCCGACGGCGCCGGCTTTTGCGAAATGTCCGGCAGTTACGCCCGTAGTGATTCCAACGCCTTTTCCACCTTCTACGATTGGTAAGCAGTCAATACCTGAAACTTTGAATGATTTAATTTTATGCAACAAACGAACTCCGAATTTTTAGGGAAAATTTAAATGAATAATATTAAGGAAAAGTAAGGGGCTAATGCAAAATATCAACCTTAAATTCGGTCAAAATTCTGGGCTATGATTTAATTATTTCTGATTGTAAAAATATGAGTATAAAATTTTACAAGAAATCATAATTATAATGACCAATATCCCCGAATTTACCGTTATGGAATTTTCGCGCTCGATCAAACGAGTTGTAGAAGATTCTTTCGGCTATGTGCGCATCAAAGGTGAAATTACCGGTTTGAAGCGTGCAACTTCCGGGCATCTTTATTTTACGCTGAAAGATGAAACTGCCACACTTTCATCAGTTTGTTTTCGCAATGCTGCGCAATTAGTAAATTTTGAATTTGCTGATGGTTTGCAAGTTTGTGCATCTGGTCGCATTACAACTTATGAAGGTCGATCCAATTACCAAATTATTGTTGAAAAGTTAGAAATCGCCGGAGTTGGCGCGATTCTGGAGATGATTGAAAAACGCCGTCAAAAACTTTTAGCGGAAGGTTTATTTGACGAAATTCACAAAAAGAAATTACCATTTTTTCCTAAAATTATCGGCGTAATAACTTCGCAAACCGGCGCTGTTATTGAAGATATTAAACATCGCATTGAAGCGCGTTGTGGCACGCATTTAATTTTATATCCAACTTTAGTTCAAGGTGAAAAAGCGGCAGCAGAAATTATTCAAGGCATAAAATATTTTAACCGACTTGCCGCAGACAAAAAGCCGCAAGTTTTAATTATCGCGCGCGGCGGCGGATCTTTTGAAGATTTAATGCCGTTTAATGATGAAGCGTTAGTTCGCGAAGTTTTTAAATCAGAAATCCCGATAATTTCGGCGGTTGGTCATGAAACTGACACAACTTTAATTGATTATGTTTCTGATTTGCGCGCTCCTACTCCAACCGCGGCGGCAGAATTAGCAACACCGGTTTTGGCAAATTTAAAATCGCAGCTAAATTTCCTGGAAGAAAAATTAAAATCTTTACCGCAGAATTTTTTAGCGCAAAATTTTCAACATTTAAAAAACCTGCAAAGATATTTAGTTGATCCGAAGCAGGCATTGGCGCAAATCGGGGAAAGATTTTTTACTTTAGGCAAGAAATTTGATTTTTTAGTGCAGAATTTTTTTGAAAAGAAAATTCAAAAACTTTCATCGACGCAAATTTCAACACAGCTGCTTTTCTCGAAAATAAATATGGCGAGTCAGAAAGTTGATTTTGCTTTTGATCGTTTGAAATCAAGTGCGGAAAGGCGTTTGAAAGAAAATTTTAGCAAGTTAGAAAATCTGTCAAAACTATTGAAAACAAATAATTATCATGAAGTTTTAAAGCGCGGTTTTGCTTTGGTTAAAAAGCAAAATGGCAGTTTGATTTCTTCAATCCATGATGCGAAGGTGGAAGAAGAAATTACTCTTGAAATGCATGACGGACAAATTGTAACAAAAGTTTTATCCTCAGCAAAATTATTATAAAATGTTCAAAACCCCCAAATTCTGGACTGAAAAAAATTTCATTGCTTATGCACTTTTGCCTCTAAGTTGGATTTATTTTATTGGTTTTCACGTCAAAAAATATTTCACCAAAACTGCTCGAATTTCCAAACCGGTAATTTGCGTCGGAAACCTTATTGCTGGCGGTTCCGGCAAAACTCCAACTGCAATTGCAATCGGTAAAATTCTTCACGAAATGGCGCAAGAATTTTGCTATTTAAGCCGCGGTTACATGAGCGACGGCTCAAAATTTTTACTGTTGCGTAAATTTGACAATAACAAAGCTGAACAAGTTGGCGATGAGCCGTTATTATTGATTGAAACTGCTCCGACATTTGTTTCGCAAAATCGTCTTTTCGGCGCTCGTCAAATTGAAAGAATGGATGAATTTAAATTGGTAGTTTTAGATGACGGAATGCAAAATGAATCACTGCATCGTGATTTTACAATTGTGGTTGTTGATGGAAAAATCGGTTTTGGAAATGGTTTTTTAATTCCCGCTGGGCCAATGCGTGAAACACTTGGAACTGGTTTGAAAAAAGCTGATTTAGTTGTGATTATTGGCGAACCTGAAGCAGATTTATTAAAAAAACTTGAAGGTAAAACTATCGTAAAATCCAAAGTTATTCCGACTAATCTGGATAAATTTTTTGGCAGAAAATTAATCGCTTTTTGTGGTTTAGCCTATCCGCAAAAATTCTTTTCTTTCTTACGCGACGAAGGTTTTGATGTGATTGAAACTTATGATTTCCCTGATCATTATCCTTATAAAAATGAAGATCTGGAAAGGCTTTGCCAAATGGCAGAAGAAAAAAATGCTACTTTAATTACGACAAGAAAAGATTGGGTAAAATTTTCGCCAGCTTATCAGCAAAAGATTACGCATTTGGATATTGTGTTGGAGTTAGAGAATAAAGAGTTGATAAAGGAAATGCTTGGTAAATGCATTGAAAATTTTTAGGTCAT
>JAZKII010000038.1:0-1738 GCA_040384945.1 Pseudomonadota bacterium | reverse complement strand
CGTCGTCGAGATGCTAGTTCGATGTTATAACATCGAACTAGCATCTCGACGACGCACTTTGTGCTTTGCTCGATGACCTGAAATTTTTATAACAAAAATAATTATGAATTTCAAAGAATTACTAAAATCAAAAATCAAAGATGCGCGTTACATAGCTGAAGCATTAATCGTAAAATCTTTCATGTGGATTTTTACAATTATGAAGCCGCAAACTGCTTCTGATATTGGTGCTACAATTGCTAAATTTGTCGGCAAAAAAATTTCAGTTAATAAATTGGCTTATAAAAATATCTCCAAAGCCTTGCCGGAATTAAACGAAGAACAAAAAGAACAAATCATCGATGATATGTGGGATAATTTAGGTCGCATCGTTGGTGAGTTCGGCCATATCGGCGCTTGCAAGATGGAAGATATTGAAAGCTTGCTCGAAATTTCAGAAGAAAGCCGAGAAAATTTGCGGATCCTTAAAGAAAGCGGGAAGGGCGGAATAATTTTCGGCGCTCATACCGGAAATTGGGAAGTTGGGCCGAAAGCTTTTTTGAAAAACGGTTTAAAAGTAAGCACAGTTTATCGCCCGCTGAATAATCCTTATGTTGAAAAAATGACCGCCAATCTTCGCGGAGTTGCGATGATTGAAAAAAGCGCCAGCGGTAGCCGCAAGATTATCGAAGAAATTAAAAAAGGTGGTTTTGTAATTATTCTGGTGGATCAAAAAGTTTCCGAAGGTGAGCCGGTGAAATTTTTTCATGATGATGCAATTACTACAACTTCAATTGCCAGAATTGCTTTGAAATATGACGTGCCGCTAATTCCGGCGCGCTCAATTCGACTTGGGAAAAAATTCAGATTTTACGTAGAAGTAGAAAAACCCCTTGCATTTCAAAAGTCTGAGGACCTTAATTCAGACGTACTGCAACTCACTCGGAAAGTTAATATTAAACTTGAAGAGTGGATCAAACAATATCCTGCGCAGTGGTTCTGGGTTCATAACCGCTGGAAACGTTAACTAATTAAAATCATGAAATTACTTCAGACTTTTTCCTTGTTGGTATTACTTTCAATGTCTTCTTCTTGTGCCTTGATGATGAACGATAAAAATGATCAAATTTCAATTAGCAGCGAACCATCAGGAGCTGATATTTTTATTGAAGGTCGAAACTACGGAAAAACTCCTGCAACCATTACTGTTGAGGCGAAAAATTCAACCGCAGTTTTAACAAAAGAAGGTTATGGAACAGCTCAATTAGATCTTAAAGTTTTTGCTGCTATGAAAAATGGAGCATGTTCTGCAGATGCTCTCGGAGCAATGCTTATTGTGCCATTATATTCGGTTATGTGGTCCGGAAAATGTTATCAATTTAAAGAAAGACAATATTTCGTGACAATTCCACGCACTGGAAATCCTGGATCGTCTAACAGCAATTCAATGATGAATATGGGTCGTAGTCCGCAAGATATGATTAATTATTATTATACTCAGGATATGAGCAATAATGGTGGTCCGGCAACATCTCAGCAAGCAGGTCAACAACCAGTTGGAAATAACCAACAGCAATATCGCAATAGCGGTAGATACTAGAAAAATTTGAAGGAAATAAAAAAGCCGTAGGCGGAAATCCGCTTACGGCTTTTTTTGTGTTTCAAGTTTATTTAGAAACTCGCATCTAATTTTATTCTGGTCGCAAAGAAAAAATATCAGGTCATCGAGCAAAGCACAAAGTGCGTCGTCGAGATGCTG
>JAZKII010000037.1:0-2181 GCA_040384945.1 Pseudomonadota bacterium | reverse complement strand
AAAACCACGACCAAAGAAATGTTAAAATTAGCATTTTCTGCTTACGGAAAAACTTTCGCAACTTACGGAAACCTCAACAACCACATCGGTTTGCCACTTTCACTTTGCAACTTTTCCAAAGATTGCGCTTTCGGAATTTTCGAAATGGGCATGAATCATTTAAATGAAATAAAACCACTTTCAAAATTAACCCGCCCTCATCTTGCAATCATTACTAATGTTGGGCCGGTGCATATTGAATTTTTCAAAAATGAAGAAGAAATCGCGCTGGCAAAATCGGAAATTTTCAGCGGATTAAATGAAGATGGAATTGCGTTAATTAATCACGACAATTTGCATTTTGATTTTATGAAAAAACAGGCCGAAATTGCGGGAATAAAAGCAGAAAATATTTTAAGTTTTGGCCGCGACCTTGAAAGCAACTATTGCCTGCAAGCATCAAAAATTATTGATATAAATAATTCTGAAGTTTCGATTACTACAAAAAATAAAATCAAAATTTCTTACAAAATTTCCGCCAGCAGCAAAAGCATGATTTTTAATTCATTAATCATTGCGGCGGCTTTGGATTTATTGACGGATAATTTAAATTCCGGCCTTTTAGAACTGGCAAAAATGGAAAATACCGCCGGTCGCGGCAAGGCTTTTGACGTTTCAATTGACCAAAAAACCGTCACAATTATTGACGATAGTTATAATGCCAGCGTGCTTTCAATGCGCGCCGGATTTGAATATGCCACTGAGTTAAAAAATGCTTTAGGCAAAAAACGTGTAATAGCCGCAGTTGGAGACATGTTAGAACTTGGCGAGAAATCAGTTGAATTGCATAATGAAATCGCGAAATATTTAAATGAATTAAAAATTGATTTTGTTGTTGCAGTTGGACAAAGAATGGCTGAAATGACAAAAAATTTATCCAATTCTTATAAAATTTTTTCCGACTCAACTTCTGCAAGCCTTGAAATTCAAAATCTCCTGCAAGATGGCGATATTCTTTACGTCAAAGGTTCGCGTGGAACAAAAATGGAAAAAATAATTGAAAAATTAACCAATAAAACCAGTGCTCACTAGTTTAGTTCTTCTGCAAAATATCTGGGTTAAAGCCTTCATTTGTCTGGCTTCATCATATCTTATCGGATTTTTTAGCATTAAAAAATATATTTCCTTCATCACCACTAAAGGTTTTTTCCAGCCCATCCGTTCTGACGGGCCGGAAAGTCACGTACATACAAAAAAGAAAACCCCGACAATGGGCGGAATTTTTATTGTATTGGCCACCCTTATTTCAACTTTCCTTTTTCTTGATTTAAGCAATTCCTACATCTGGATCGTATGTTTTGTTTTCGTTGCTTTCGCTCTTATCGGCCTTACAGACGACTTGATGAAAGTGATTTACAAAAATCCCAACGGCTTTCGCGGCAGTATAAAATTAGTAATTCAATTCATGATTATCGGCGCTGCTTTTGTGTGGCTCGGAAGTGTTGATGCCATTCATTTCAAAAATCGCGTTTATCTGCCAATCGGCTCGGGACATTGGATTTCACTGGGAATCGTGCTTTATATTTTATTCGTAACTTTCGTAATTGTCGGCACTTCAAATGCTGTGAACCTTACGGACGGACTGGATGGATTGGTTTCAATTCCGGCAATTATCAATGCAATTTGTTTGGGAATTTTGATCTTGATTGCGACAAATCCTGATCCGAATCGTAATTTCTTTGTCCCAAATATCGAAAATTCGCAGGAATTAGTTTATTTCTGCATCACTTTAATTGGTGCGATTTTGGCCTTTTTGACTTTCAATTTAAAGCCGGCAAAAGTTTTTATGGGTGATGTTGGAAGTCTGGCGATTGGCTCAGCTCTTGGCGTTATCGCGATTATTATTAAGCAGGAATTTATATTTTTTGTAATTTCAATTTTATTTGTCGCCGAAGCAGTTTCGGTGATTTTGCAAGTTGGATCTTACAAATTACGCAAAAAAAGAATTTTCTTAATGGCACCGCTACATCATCATTTTGAGAAAAAAGGATGGTCGGAACAAAAAGTTGTGAGAGCCTTTTGGAGCGCGTCAGCATTGTTTGCAATGCTGGGAATGGCGATATTTTTGGTTTAAAAAAAGTTCTAGGTCATCGAGCAAAGCACGAAGTGCGTCGTCGAGATGCTAGCTCGGTGTTACAACAT
>JAZKII010000036.1:0-31076 GCA_040384945.1 Pseudomonadota bacterium | reverse complement strand
ACATCCAGCCAGCATCTCGACGACGCACTTCGTGCTTTGCTCGATGACCTAAAAACCTTAACACAAACTCCAAACCAAACTAAACATGAAAAACTGGACCTATAAAAATTTCACCATCCATGAATTTAACGAATTAGCCAGCACCAATTCGCAAGCTTTTAGTTTAGCAAATTCACGCCAGATTTCTGAAAATGAAATTATCCTCGCGCGCGTTCAAACTCAAGGACGCGGCCGGCAAGATCGCAATTGGATTTCGCCATCTGGCAATCTTTATTTTTCTTTGGTTTTACGACCAAAAATTTCCGCTGCCAAAATTTCCCAAATTTCTTTTATCGCGATTACGGCGCTGCGAAATTCAATCACGAAAATTGCTAAAAATTCCGTTCAGGCAAAATGGCCGAATGATTTATTAATTGCTGAAAAAAAAGTCGCGGGATTGCTTCTGGAAAGCAAAATTTCGGGTGGAAATTGCGAATTTGTGGTTCTGGGAATTGGCTTAAATATTGAATCAAATCCCGATAATGTAATTTTTCCGGCGGGAAATTTGAAAGATTTTAGAATAGAAATTTCGGTGGAATTAGCGCTTACGAATTTCTTAGATGAATTTGAAAAAATTTACCAAAATTGGCATGATTTTGGATTTAAAGGAATACGAAAATTATGGCTGGAAAATGCTTATAAATTAGGTGAAAAAATTACGGTGAAACTTGATGAAGAAAAAATCGAAGGAGTTTTTGAAGATTTAGATGAGGAAGGGAATTTGGTTTTAAAAACTGGGGGGAAAATTTTAAAAATTTCTGCGGCGGATGTTTCTTAAGATGTTTTGAGATCGAACCAGCGTCTCGACGGCGCTTCGTTTTGCTCGATGATCTAAATCTTTTTGTCTAGCCTAAAAAAGATTTAGATCATCGAGCAAAGCGCTTTAGCGCGTCGTCGAGATGCTGGATCGAACAACCAAACTAACTAAGCCTTACTCAAACCATAAGCATCATGCAACACACGCACCGCTAATTCACCATATTCCTTCGCAATCAAAACTGAAATTTTAATTTCCGAAGTCGAAATCAAAAGTAAGTTAATTCCTTTATCGGCCAAAGTTTTAAACATTGTATGCGCAACGCCGGAATGGCTAATCATGCCCACACCAATTACCGAAATTTTGGCAATATTATCGTCAATTTTTAACTCGGCATATTTCACTTCATTCTTGATTGACTCAATCGCCAAGCGCGCGCGTTCAAGTTCTTCTTTTCCGGTCGTGAAAGTTATATCAACAAATTTTCCATCGGCGCTGATATTTTGCACAATCATATCAACATTGACTTCTTTCTCAGCTAAAACGCCGAAAATTGCCGCTGAAAGACCGGGATGATCCGGCATTTTTTCAAGTGTGATATGAACTTCATTTTTGCTATAGCTAATGCCGGTGATAACTCTTCTTTCCATGATTTCCTCGTTATTATTTACTAAAATTGTTCCTGAAGTTTCTGTTACATCTTCAAAAGTTGATAAAACCCGCACTCGCACATTATGCGCCATCGCCATTGCAACTGAGCGGGTTTGCAAAACTTTCGAGCCGCTATATGCCATTTCCAGCATTTCTTCGTAAGTAACTTTTTTCAATTTTCTGGCTTTGTCGGTGATGCGCGGATCGGTTGTGTAAACGCCATTTACGTCGGTGTAAATATCACATAAATCAGCTTTTACCGCCGCAGCAATTGCGACTGCTGAAGTGTCTGAACCACCGCGTCCCAAAGTTGTAACGCGATTTGATTCAAGATGAATTCCTTGAAAACCAGCAATTACTACAACATCAAATTCTTCTAAAGATTTTAATAAAGCGGCGCCATCAATCACATCAATTCTGGCTTTGCTATGAACATCATCTGTTGTCATCGGAAGTTGCCAACCCAAGAAAGATCTGGCTTTGTAGCCAATTGACTGCAATTCCAAAGCCAATAAACCGCAAGTAACTTGCTCGCCAGTTGCAACAATTGAATCATATTCCGCTAAACTTTCATCCGACATTAAAGATGAAACCTGATTACAATAATCTACAAGTTGATTAGTAACGCCGGACATCGCCGACACTACAACAATAACTTTATTTTTTTTGTCGAGCTCAGCTTTTACTTTTTTGGCAACATTTTTTATGCGCGGTATATCGCCAACGGAAGTACCACCAAATTTTTGTACAATTAACATTTGCTTGATTGATTAACGGGTAAGGGAGTGATGCATTTTTTTTATTTGAAGAATTTTCTCAAGCATAAATTGCCAAAAGAATTGATTTATGAATTAGCGAAAACTAAAAGATTTAAAAAAATCCTTAATTCACAAAACTAATTTTCCTCTACACATGCATATATTTCGCAGACTCGCAGGCAATATCTTTTTTAAAATTTTCTTAGCAATCCTGGCTTTGAGCTTCGTTTTCTTTGGCGTTAGCGGATTTATTTTAGGAAATCCCAACTCCTGGGTGGTTAAAGTTGGCAATACGACTGTCGGTTTAAACACTTTTAATAAAAGCATGCAAAACGAGCGTGAAAGAATTTTAGCAGTTTCTAAAAGTGAAGAAGCCATGAAATATTTGGATTCTGACCAATTTAAATCTGACGTTTTAGGTCGCAGCGTAAACCGCATTATGATCGAAAAACTTCATGATGATTTCGGTGTCGAAGCAAGCAGGAAGCTGATTCTGGAAATGGTTGCCAAAGATTCAAATTTCAAAAATAAAGAAGGGAAATTTGATCGCGAAGCTTTCAAAAAATTCTTGGCTAAAAATGGCTTGAATGAAGAAAAATATGTCAGCGAAGTTGCTAATGACATCACCGCGACAATGATTATCCAAACCATGTCAATGGCGGCTCCAATGAATTATGCAATGCTTCTTGAAGCGGAAAATTTCAAGCAAGAGAAACGTATTGCCGATGTAATTACAATTTCAGAAAAAAATGTTCAAACTTCTGAAAAAGTAACTGACGAAGAAGTGCAAAAATATTTCGAAAAAAACAAACAAAAATACGCCGTTCCTGAGTTAAGAAAAGTTTCTTACTTACATTTTTCCAAAAAAGATTTTGCTAAAGATTTGCAAATTACCGAAGCAGAACTTTTGGCTGAATATGAAAAAAATAAAGATGCTTTCATCAAGCCGGAAAGCAGAAATTTCTATCAAGTTCTTTTTGAAAAAGAAGATGATGCTAAAGAATTTGCTAAAAAGCTTGGCGCAGCAGATAAATCAAAGCTGCAAGCTGAATTTGCCAAACTTGCCAAAGAAACTCAAAAGAAAGATTTAAAGGCAATTACTTTAAATAATTTTACCAAAAAAGATTTGATTCCGGAACTTGCGGAACCAACTTTTAAAATGACGGTTAATGAATATAGCGCGCCACTTCCACGCCCGCTTGGTTATCACATTTTCTTGTTAAATGAGATTAAACCATCGCAACCAATGGCTTTTGCTGATGTTAAAGCCAGCTTGAAACAAAAAATGTTGGAAGGAAGAGAAGATAAAATTCTGCAATCAAAAATTACTGAAATTGATGATGCCCTTTTAACTTCAAATTCTTTGGCTGATATTGCTAAAAAATTCAATCTTGGTGTGGTTGCGCCAGCGGTTACAATTAATGAAGCCGGCCAAAATTCTAAAGGCGTTGAAGTCAATGAAACTAAGGGTTTTGCTGATTTTGTCACCAATAGTTTTGCCTTGAAAAAAGGACAGGTTTCTAAAGTTTTCTACGCTCAAAATTCGGAAGGATTTTACGTTTTACAACTTGAAGAAATCAACGTTGCTCATGAAAGAGATTTGCCGGAAGTTAAAACATTAATTTCGGAAGAATTAAATGCCGTTAAAAAGCAGGAAGCTTTGCTGGTTTTAGCTAAAAAAATTGATGAAGAAATTAAAGCAAATCCTTCGCAAGTAGCGTCAATTGTGGCTAAATATAAATTGAAACTAGAAAAAAATCGTGAATTTCCACGCGTTTTCTACATCAATTTCCAAGGCCGTCAAATTCCTTATCAAAATAAATTTTTGGATGATTTATTCGGCATGAAAATCGGCCAGGTAACTGATGCTTTCCCAAGCGGATCTTCAGAAATTATGATTGGAATTTTACGCGAAATTAAAAAACCAACTACTGATTCTAACCAACTTACAGCAGTTAAACAAAAGGCTGCCGAAGATTTCAGAACCGAAATTTTACAAGAATTTAACACTTATTTGCTCAAAGAAAATCCGGTTAAAGTTAATGAAAAACTTTTAGGCAAAAAAGAAGAAGCGGCAAAATAAATGAGTTATAATTTCAGCAAAGATGAGTTTTTAAATGAATTAAATAAAAGCGGCGCCACCGTTTTATTTAAGAAAATTCCTGCTGATACAATCACGCCAGTTCTGGCTTCGTTAAAAGTTGCGCAAGCTTTTCCTACTCATCATTTTCTTTTTGAATCAGCAGAAAACGGCAATAATAAAGGCCGTTTTTCTGTGCTCGGATTCATGCCAGATTTAGTGTGGAAATGCGTTGGTGAAAAATCTTTTATTAATTCCGATTTTGAAAAAAATCCTCAAAATTTTGCGCCCGAAAATGGTGAAGTTTTAAACAATTTTCGCCAACTAATAAAAAAATCACACATCGATTGGAGTCATTTAAATTATGGCACGGCGGCACTTCCGGCAATGTGTGGCGGGATTTTTGGTTTTATGGGTTACGACATGGTTCGGCTGATGGAAAAAATTTCCAATCGCGGTTTAAAAGATGAGTTAAATATTCCCGACAGCATTTTTATTCGCCCGCAAATTATCTTAGTATTCGATAATCTTTTTGACTGCGTTTTAATTTGCGCACCGACCTTTTCCAAACAAAGTTATGAAACTGTTGCGGCACGAATTGCTTTAGCGGAGAAAATTTTAACAGAACCTTATGTTTCTAAAGCAAAAACAGTAAATTCTGATTTTAATTTCGCCTCAAATTACAGCGAAAAAGAATATTGCGACGCAGTTGAACATTCTAAAAAATACATCACTGACGGCGATATTTTTCAGGTTTTACCTTCACAAAGATTCACTTCCAATTTCAATTCTGATATTCCGGAATTTGCTTTTTATCGCGCGCTGCGTTCGGTCAATCCTTCGCCATTTTTATTTTATTTAAAATTTGATGATTTCGCTTTAACCGGCTCCAGCCCTGAAATCATGGTTTCGCTCAAAGATAAAAAAGTTACGGTGCGACCTTTAGCCGGAACGCGCAAAAGAGGTAAAAACGCGGAAGAAGATAAAAGAATTGCCGCCGAACTTTTGAATGATGAAAAAGAAATAGCAGAACATTTAATGCTTATCGACTTAGGCCGCCACGACGCCGGCCGCGTTTCGAAAGAAGGTTCTGTGGTTGTGACTGAAAAAATGGTGATCGAACATTATTCGCATGTAATGCATATTTCTTCCAATGTTGAAGGAATTTTGCGCGATAATCTTGATGCTTTGGATGCTTTAATTTCAGGCTTTCCCGCCGGAACTGTAAGCGGCGCTCCCAAAATTCGCGCCATGGAAATCATTGAAGAAATTGAAAAAGTTAAACGCAGTTTTTACGCCGGATGTGTCGGTTATTTTGCCAGCAATGGCGATATGGAAACTTGTATTACGCTGCGATCGGCCTTGATTAAAGATGGCAAAATTTACCTGCAAGCCGGCGCCGGCGTAGTGTTTGATTCAGATCCAAAATCGGAATATCAGGAATGTATCAATAAGGCACAAGCGTTAATAAAGGCTTGCGAAAGAATTTCAGAGTTTGTTTAGATAGATTCCCCACCTAATCCACCCACCTTCAAGAAGTTTATAAGTTTAACCTACAATCAACGAGGTATTTATGAAGTTCGCATTACTACTTTCTACTCTTCTTCTCACCACTACTGCCGCATATAGCCACAACACTTTCTCCGTAAAAAGTACTGACATTAAAGACGATTCAACTATTGCCAATGATTACGTTTATAACGGTTTTGGTTGCACCGGAGACAATAATTCTCCGCAAATCAGCTGGAAAGATGCTCCGCGAGAAACCAAAAGTTTCGCCATTACCGTTTATGATCCTGACGCTCCAACCGGAAGCGGCTGGTGGCACTGGCTCGTAGTTAATATTCCTGCGTATTACAAACAATTACCGACAGATTTCGGCTCAACTAACAAAGCCAAATTAAAAGATGGAATTATGCAAGTTCGCAATGATTTCGGCATCTTTAAATTCGGTGGCCCATGCCCGCCAACTGGCGACAAACCGCACCGCTATATTTTCACTGTTTTCGCGTTAAGCACTGAAAAATTAGAAATTGAAGAATCAGCAACTCCAGCAAATGCCGGATTCATGATTAATAAATATACTTTAGCAAAAACCAGTTTTGAGGCTACTTATGGAAGATAACAGAAAAGTAGTTCAGCCTTTTTTAGCTAAAAAAGGTTGGAAAAAATTTAAGTTCCAGCCAACTGCTTTGCAATGTGGCGAGCATCAAACTCTTGAGGATCATCAAGTTTCTCATCCGCATCAATAATAGTTAGAAGTAAGTAGCGATTATAAATTCGCTACTTACTTCTTAAAGCCCAACCAAATTTCTGGCAAAATTCGCAGCATCAAACTCTTGCAAATCATCAAGTTTTTCTCCAACACCGATTGCATAAATTGGTTTGGAGAATTTTTTAGCCAGAGCAACTACAATGCCACCTTTAGCAGAACCATCCAATTTAGTGATTACAATTCCGGTAATGCCGACAATTTGGTTAAAAATTTCTAATTGCGATTTAGCATTTTGGCCGGTTGTGGCATCTAAAATTAACAAATTTTCATGCGGTGCATTGCTGTCGATTTTCTTTAAGACTGAATTAATCTTTTTTAATTCATCCATCAAATTTTGTTTATTTTGCAGCCTTCCCGCCGTATCAACCAACACCACATCAAAATCATTTTTCTTGGCTAATTCAAAAGCGCGATAAGCAACTGCGGCCGGGTCTTCGCCATCTTTTGTCGGCATCACAATTTCACAACCAACTCTTTTAGCCCAGATTTCTAATTGATGCGAAGCCGCGGCCCTGAAGGTGTCACAGGCTGCGATTAAAACTTTTTTATTTTGGTTTTTTAAATTTTGCGCAACTTTTCCAATCGTGGTAGTTTTGCCAGCGCCATTCACGCCATTAAAAATTATTACTTGCGGTTTTTTAGATTCATCCAATGCCAGCGCCTTTTGGCAAGGTTTTAAAATATTTTCAATTTCCTGTTTTAGAAAATTTTTAATCTCATTTTCATCAATATTTTTTTCAAATTTTCTTGCTTTCAAATTCGTAATTATCGAACTCGCCACTTCACTTCCCATATCGCTTAAAATCAGAACTTCTTCCAATTCTTCGAGAGTTAGAGCATCAAGTTTTTTATGAGTAAAAATCTGCGAAATCGCTGTCGAAATCTTGCTGGAACTGCTTTTTAACTGATCGCTGATTTTTGATTTGGAGAAAATTTTTAAGAATGACATTACTTCAAATAATTTTCAGGATTCACCGCATCGCGGCCTTTACGCAAACCAAAATAAAGCTGCGGCGAATTGACATTTCCGGTCGCTCCGACATTACCGATTTTCTGACCTTTTTTCACTGATTCACCACGTTTCACCGCCCATTTGCTTAAATGCGCATAAGCTGTGATCCAACCGCCGGCATGTTTGACAATAATCAAATTTCCGTAACCTTTAAGTTCATTGCCGACATAAGCCACAACGCCATCTTCGGAAGCCTTAACATCCGCGCCCTCTTTGGCTTTGATGTTAATTCCGTCATTATAAAGCCCACCGCTTTTCGGGCCAAATTTTGAAACAATTGTACCACGAACCGGCCAGGAAAAATGGTTAAATTTATCGGCAATTTTTTCGACAATAGTTTCGGGAGATTTTAATTCAGCCTTTATTTCCGGTGCTTTAGCCAGTTTTTCATCCGATTTTTTCTCAGCTATTTCTGCTGGTGCGGCAATTTTTAATTTCTGCCCGGTCTTGACGCTGTAAGGCTCTTTCAAATCATTGAGCTCAATAATATTATCAATCTTCATATTATATTGACGCGAAATTGCATAAAGAGTTTCGCCGGATTTTACTTCATGATAAGTCGGCGCCGGAAGGGTTAATTTTTCTCCAGCCTTGAAGTTGTAGGGCGCTTTCAGGTTATTTTGTTTTATGATGTCCTGAATCGGAACCTGATATTTTTTGGAAACAGTATAAACAGTGTCACTTTCAGCAACTTCAACTTCGCGGCTTTTTGGTTTTTCTGCTTTTTTAACATCACGATTTTTTGCACTATTTTTGCTGTAAACATTTTTGCTGCGATTCACTATTTTCGCAGGTTTTTGGCTGCATGAAAACAAAAGAAGCGCAATCAAAAAGCTAGAAAAAACTCTGAGAAAAAATTTCATTTTCTAGATTAAATAGATTGATTAATTGGAAGGTTGCCGCACTTTATTTGCGACTTTCAAATTAGCAATTTTAACGACTCTTCATGCAATTTTTTTCCCAATTCGCTCCATTGGAACAAATTCTTTTAATAGCGATTTTCGGCCTGATTTTCGGCAGTTTTGCTAGTCTCATCAGCTATCGCATGGCGCGCAAACAGCCGATGGTTTTTACACGTTCGAAATGCACCAATTGTGGCGTGGCGCTAAAAATCAGGAATTTAATTCCGGTTTTTTCATGGCTTTTTCAACGCGGTAAATGCAGCAATTGCAAAGTTAAAATTTCGGCGCGTTACCCGCTAATTGAATTAAGTTTTCTGGCAGCTTTTTTGGCAATTTTTTTCGTTTTAAATCGCCAGCTCGATTTGAAAATGATAATTTATTTTTTAATCGCCGGCACGCTGATTGTAATGTGCGTCGTTGATTTAGAAGAATATTTCATCCCCAATTCTACTCAATATTTTCTGACCGTTCTGGTGACGATGTTAGTAATTATGAAAGGCGGAAATGCGCTAGTTTTACACAATATTCCCGCCGCTTTTCTTTACATGGCTTTTGGATTAGTGCTTTTAGCATTTTTTTATTTCACCATCAAAGTGGAAGCGATTGGAATTGATGATATTAAATTCTTTTTTATCGTAGGATTAGCCTTAGGCACACAAGGATTCCTGGCCTTTATGATGCTCAGCGGAGTTTGCGGAATTTTATTTGGAACATTATGGCAGAAAATTAAAAAAGATGAAACTTTTCCTTTCGCTCCAGCGATTTGTTTTGCGTTTTTTTTATGCCTGCTTTTTGGAAAGAAAATTGACCCGGTTGAATTGGTTGGGATGCTAATTTTTTAGATTACCTATGAATTTTTTGACTCGCTTAGACAACAAAAATCTTCTCTAATTTCTTCCTACTCGCCAGCTTCTCCGGCTTATTTTCAAAAATAAATTTTTCCAAAAAATATCCACTCAACTTCAAACCATCATGCAAATCTTTGTCCTGAATTTCTTCATCATCAGCCGTCAAAAAATTGGGCAATTTTAACAATCGGCTTTGATAAGGCCGACCAATTTCAAACGATACCGCTCTAGCAGATTTCGGTGATACGAAAGCTAAATCAACCGTAGAATCCGTTACGGCGCAGGAAGATAAATCAATTCCATAACCCAGAGTTTTTAAAATCTTCAATTCCAACCGCACATAATCCGACAAAAAATCTTTTGGCGCATTTTCTTCAGCAATTTTATGCATAAAAAGCCGTAATTTCTCAAAGAGATTTTCGTGATTTTCCCGCTCCAAAAAAGACTCATCAATTATTGAGAATAGTGAGTTCACGCAGTCTAACTTAATTTTATCAAAAATGATTTTTGAACAATAAGAACGCAGCAAATCAACAGCGCAAAACTGGCCTAAATTATCTTCGGAGCGACTGCGATATTCGAAAGAAATTAAATTTCCGATTTGAAAAATTGTTTTGTCTTTGGCTGATTTTGCAAAGCGCACAAAGCCACGATAAATTCCGTGATCGCGGGAAAAAACTTTCACGATCAAAGAATTTTCGCCGTATTTTTTCTGACTGATGATAATTCCTTCGTCGCTAAATTTCATTTTTCAAAAAATTTAATGCCGGAATAGAGTCGCTAAATACGTGCTTTTGCGGCAATTGATGACGAAACCAGGTTAATTGTCTTTTAGCGTAATTACGGGTTTTTTGGGTGGCAATTTCTACCATTTTTTGGTGGCTCATTTTCTCATTCAAAAACTCACGAATTTCTAAAAATCCTAAAGTTTTAGTAATTTGCTTATCATCTGAAACTCCTTGATTCACAAGGCTTTTTACTTCTTCAAAAGCGCCGAGTTCCAACATTTTCTCAAAACGCGAATTACAATTTTCATAAAGTTTTTTGCGATCCGGTTCAAGATTTACATGCAGAAATTCTACATCTTCAAAAATCTTTTTTAGCGGTTGATGTTGCCACCAGGAAAGTGGTTTTCCGGTTTGTTGCAAAACCTCGTAAGCCCTTGTCAGACGCTGTTTATCAAGTATTTCATCTTCACCTAAATCTACCAATTTTTTTTGGAATTCGGCGTGACCAATTTCTTCATAAAGTGCGCGCGCATTATTTCTAACTGCTTCATCGATTTCCGGAATTTCTGAAATTCCATCAACCAATTTTGAAATGTACATACCGCTGCCACCAACAATTACCGGCAATTTTTTTAATTTTACAACTTCTTCAACTGTTGATTTTACTAGCTTTAGCCATGATCCAACTGATGAAATTTCATCTGCTTTAAAATGTGAATATAAAAAATGCGGAACTTTTTTTTGTTCATCTTTTGTTGGTTGCGAAGATAAAATCGGCAGCCCTTCGTAAATTTGCAGCGAATCAGCATTAATAATTGCGATATCCTTTTCACCCGCTAAATCCATGGCTAAACCGGATTTTCCTGAAGCGGTGGGACCGGAAATTATTAAGATTTTTTCAACCATTTTTTAAATGTTCTTTTAAATCTTTTAAATCTTGCGGCAAATCGATTTCGAAAGACATTTCTTGCGAAGTGCGCGGATGTTCGAAGCTGATTTTATATGAATGCAACGCCTGTCTCGGAAAATTTTTAATAAAATTTCTGGCAGCATCAGAAAAATTTAACGGCACCATTTTTTTGCAGGAATTGTAAAGTTTATCGCCGATCAGCGAGTGTTTAATTGATTCCATGTGAATACGAATTTGGTGCGTGCGACCGGTTTGCAATCTGCATTCGATGAGACTGGCGAAACCTTCTTGGAAAGTTTCTACCGTTTCATAATTGGTAATTGCAACCCGTCCCAAAGTGCGCGAAATCGACATTTTCATGCGATTCATTTTTGAGCGCACAATATTTTTTTCAATCATGCCGCGCGCTGGTGAAATGCAGCCATAAACAAAAGCGGCATACGATCTTTTAATATCGCGGTCTTTTAATTTTTGGCTTAAAATTTGATGCGTAAAATCATTTTTAGCAACCAGCATCAACCCAGATGTATCCTTATCCAAACGATGCACAATGCCGGGGCGAAATTCGCCGGAAACTGAAGAAAGGCGATCTTGATGCGTAAATAAAAGCGCATTCACCAAAGTATCATCTTGATTGCCTGCGCCGGGATGAACAGTGAGTCCTGCTGGTTTATTAATTACCAATAAATCATCATCTTCAAAAATAATTTCGAAGGGAATTTCTTTAGCAGTTAAATGCGAAGGACGCGGTGGAAGTGGCGTTACAAAAAACTTTTGTCCGACTTTGGTTTTTTGCGAAGCATTGGCGTAAGGCTTGCCCGCTTCATCTAAAACCAGTTTTTCTTCGAGCAAATGCTGAATTTTAGTGCGATTAATTTCCGGTTTTATTTCGGAAAATTTTTCAGTCAGGAATTTATCAAGACGGATTCCACCTTCATTTTCAGCAACTTCGAATGTAAATTTTTCCATTTTATTTATTTTTTATTAAAACTTCCCGCGCTTCTTCATTCGCGCCGGCGATAGTTTTTATTTCAATTTCGAGATAATTTTTCTGCAAAAACCCTTCAGCAATTTCCGGCCATTCAATCAGACTGATTCCATTATGCAAAGCATCAAAAAATCCGATATTTTCCAACTCATCGGCAGTTTTTAAACGATAAAGATCAAAATGAAAAACCTCGCCGACCTTGGTTTCGTAAGAATAAACCAGATTAAAAGTCGGACTCAAAACCTCACAAGGTTTTTCACTTAAAGCATTTACAAAATTTTTAGCAAAAAAACTTTTTCCCGCGCCTAGCGTCCCTTTTAAACCAATAACATCACCAACTTTAGCGTGAAGCGCAATTTCTGTGGCTAAATTTACCATTTCTTCGCGCGAATTAATTATAATTTTTTTCATATCAAATCAAATACCGTTTCAATTGGCACATGGTCAGAAGGTTGATTATGAGCGCGAAAATCTTGGTAAATTTTCATCGATTTAATGTGGTCTTTTAAATTTGGCGTCGCCCAAATGTGATCGAGCCTGCGGCCTTTATTAGCGCCGAGCGGATCTTGCGCGCGGTAACTCCACCAGCTATAAAGTTTTTTTGTTGAGTCAACAAAATGACGATGCGTATCAACCCAATCCAAAGTTTTTTGCAAGTTAGTCATTTTCTCAACTTCAATTGGCGTGTGCGAAACAATTTTTAAAAGTTGTTTATGTGACCAAACATCATGCTCTAAAGGTGCGATATTCATGTCACCGACAATGATGATTTTTTTGTCTTTTTGCGATGCAAAATATTGGCTCATCCAATCAACAAATTTTAGCTTATGATCGAATTTCGGATTTAACAAAATATCCGGAATATCGCCACCCGCCGGCACATAAAAATTATGCAAAAAAACTTCACCTTGTTTGGTCTGCAAAGCCGCGGAAATGTGGCGTTTATGGCCATAATTTTCGATGTCGATTTTTTCGATTTTAGTCAAAGGAAATTTCGATAAAATCGCCACACCATTGTAAGATTTTTCACCGGAAAATTCGACAAATTCATAACCTAAAGCACGCACTTCGAGATGCGGAAAATGTTCGTCAGAAACCTTAATTTCCTGCAAACAAATTACATCAGGATTAGCCTCTTCAATAAACTTTCTTAAAAGCGGCAAACGCAGACGCAGCGAATTAATATTCCAGGAAACTATTTTCATTATTATTGCGTGATTTCGTAAGTGATTGAAACATTAGCGCCGATTTTTTGTTGCCCGACTTCAATTTGCGGTGCCATTTCGGGTGCTGCCGCATCAAAGCTGGCCATTTTTCCCATCATCATTGGGCGCGGGCCGAAACGATGTTCTGGGCCTTCAGAAAAATTGACAATATTTCCCAAGCTAACTCCCAAATTATCCGCCGTTGCTTCAGCTTCTTTTTTAACTTTTGCAATCGCCAAAGCCTGAGCTTCTGATTTTAATTTTGTCATATCATCAACTACTAAATTCGGGCCGCTAATTTCATGAATTTCCAAAGCTGAAATCGCGCTTAAAATTGCACCGGATTTTGCAATATCACGCAATTTAACTGAGATTGTTTCTGATGCTTCGTAACCAGTTAAAACCTGTTTTCCCGGCGGGCAAATGCCGTTTACACAAGGCTCGGCTTGATAAGTGAATTTTGGATTGGTGTTATAATTTAAAGTTTGAATATCTTTTTTATCGACACCTTTTTCTTTAAATAAATCGAGTGCTTTATTAGCTTTTTGCGTCATTTTTTGTTGTGCAATCGCGACATCTTTTTCTTCTTCGCGAATTGTAATTATGAAATTTGCAACATCAGGAACGGCGCTAACTTCGGCGAATCCGCGGAAGGTTATGGTGTTAGTTGGAGTAATGGTTTTTTTTCTTAAAGTTATATCTGCAACAACGCCCATTCCTTGCATTAGAAGGAAGAAACTCAACATTCCCAGCGCAATTAGCGACATGGTTTTCATGCGATCATCGATGAAGTTTTTCATAAGTTTTTAGATTTAAATTTAATAGGAAGTAGAATTTTTAGGTCATGAGCTTTTTTTAACTCACTTTACTTTCTAACCTTGGAAACACTGCTTTCGGCTCATTAATTTTATGTCCCGCTTTTAACGCGAATTTAGAATCAATAGAGTCAAAACCTCTTTCTTCAACTTGCAAAATATCCAAAATCTTCGGCGCTAAATTTATGCAAAATGGCTGTAATGCAATTGCAATCACGCGCAAATTTTCCGCAATCACCGATAAAATCAGATTCATTTCTTCTAATTTATTTTCCTTCTTTAAATTCCATGGCGCCTTGATGTTAAAGAACTCGTTGCATTTTGAAGCATGAGCTAAAATTTCTCCAACCGCTTGATCAAAAGCAAAATTCGCCATTTTTTGGGAGATTTTTTCTTTTAATTCGTAAGCGCTTTTTAACAAATCTGCTGCGTCAGAATAGTCACTAAAATCAACAATTTGCGCGTCGCTATTTTTGAAAATCATCGACAAAGATCTTTGCGCTAAATTGCCAATATTATTCGCCAATTCAGCGTTAATTCTGGTTAAAAAACTTACCCGCGAATAATCGCCATCATTGCCAAATGGAACTTCACGAAGCAGGAAATATCTAAAATAATCAATCGCGGTTTCGCGGTTACAGCCAAAAGATTCCAGCCATTCTAATTCTTTCAACGGATCAATCACATTTCCTACTGATTTAGAAATTTTTTGGCCTTCATTTGTCCACCAACCATGCGCATAAATTGAATGCGGAATATTCAAATTCGCCGCCATCAAAAATGCCGGCCAGTAAACGGCGTGAAAACGTACAATGTCCTTACCAACTATGTGCAACGGCGATTCTGAAGTATTATGCCAAAATTTTTGGAAAAGTTCATTTTTTTCATCAGGAAAACCAAGAGCAGAAATGTAATTAGTTAAAGCATCCAACCAAACATACATCACGTGTTTTTCAACGCCCGGAACTTTCACGCCCCAAGAAAATGAAGTACGCGAAATTGATAAATCTTTCAATCCGCCTTTCACAAAAGACACAACTTCATTAAAGCGTGATTGCGGGCGAATGAAGTCTGGCGCGGCTTCGTAAAGCATTAATAATTTATCTTGAAAAGCCGAAAGTTTGAAAAAATAACTTTCTTCTTTATGCCAAGTAACTTCCGCACCAGTTGGCGCTTTGCCATTTACTAATTCATCTTCGCCGTAAAAAGCTTCATCGCGAACTGCGTACCAACCTTCGTAAGTGCCTTTATAAATTGCACCATTGGCTTCCAAAATCTCCCAAAATTTTTGCGCCCCTTTTTTGTGACGCTCTTCAGTTGTGCGAATAAAATCATCATTCGACAAATTCAGTAATTTCGCTAATTCGCGGAATTTTAGCGAAACTTCATCACAAAATTCCTGCGGATTTTTATCGCGCGCCAAAGCTGATTTTTCAACTTTTTGCCCGTGTTCATCAGTTCCGGTTAAAAAATAAACTTCAAAATCATTCAATCTTTTAAATCGCGCCACCACGTCGCAAGCAATTGAAGTGTAAGCGTGGCCGATATGCGGCACATCATTAACGTAATAAATTGGGGAAGTTACGTAAAAATTTTTGGAATCCATTGTGTTTTGATTTATCGTTTTGTAAATTTGCTTCAAGCCTTGATTTTAGAGCATAGAAGCAGTTTCTAAAACATTCAAAAATAAATCAATTTCTAATTTAAATGTCTTTCACACCAAAGCTTAACGGCATCGTTACTAAATTTGCCGAGCTGGAAAAAAAGTTGCTTGATCCTTCCGGTTTAGGCCAAAATTTTGCGCGTATTTCTAAAGAACATTCGGACATGATTCCTGTGGTGGCGTTGATTGGCGAATATAAACAGGCGCAAAAAGAATTGGCTGATATTGATGAAATTTTGCCATCAACGACAGATCAGGAAATGCGTAATTTGTTGGAAAATGAGCGTTTTGATTTAACTAAAAAAATTCCTGATCTTGAGCAGCAAATGAAAATTGCGCTTTTGCCAAAAGACGCAGCCGATGAAAAAAACGCGATTCTTGAAGTTCGCGCCGGAACTGGCGGCGAAGAAGCGGCGCTTTTTGCTTACAAGCTTTTTGCGATGTATCAAAAATATGCGGAAAAGAAAAAATGGAAATTTGAAATTCTTTCAATTTCAGACACTGGTTTGGGCGGATATAAAGATGCCTCCGCTACAATCACCGGCCGCAACGTGTTTGCGCGTTTGAAATATGAATCTGGCGTTCATCGCGTACAACGCGTTCCGGAAACTGAATCGCAAGGTCGTGTACATACTTCAGCCGCAACAGTTGCCGTACTTCCGGAAGCTGAAGATATTGATATTAAAATCGAAGAAAAAGATTTGAGAATTGACGTTTTCCGCTCTTCAGGACCAGGCGGACAATCAGTGAATACCACAGATTCAGCGGTTAGAATTGTTCACGTTCCAACCGGAGTTACGGTTTCAATGCAGGATGAAAAATCACAAATTAAAAACCGCGAAAAAGCGATGAAAGTTTTGAGGTCGAGACTTTATGAAGCTGAGCGTGATCGCGCTGATAAAGAACGTTCGGCAAACCGCAAAGAACAAGTCGGAAGTGGCGACAGATCTGAACGCATTAGAACTTATAATTTTCCACAAAGCCGGGTGACCGATCACAGAATTAATTTAACCAGCTACAGAATTGATGATATTATGCTTGGTGAATTAGATGAATTTATTGATGCGTTGACTGCGGATGATCAGGCCAAGAAAATGTCGCAGGAAGATTAAATTTTCAGGTCATCGAGCAAAGGCCGTTAGGCCGTCGTCGAGATGCTAGCTCGATTTTTCAACATCCAGCCAGCATCTCGACGACGCACTTCGTGCTTTGCTCGATGACCTTAAGAATTTGAGCTAGTTTTAGAATTTCTTCAGAGCTTGCCTATTAAACAATCCCCACTACCAAATCACCGTCATCGAGTTTATTTTCGCAGGAAAATTTTGTTCCGGATTTTGCTTCTTCAGCATTTGCCACACAGTTTAAAGAATCACCCAAAACCTGTTCTTTGATATATTTTTCAAAAGATTTTGCCACTTCCAAAATCCGTGAATTTGTTGAGAAAATTTTCAAGTTAATGTGATCGGAAATATTTAAATCTGCGTCTTTTCTGTTTTGCTGAATCGCACGAACGATGTCACGCGCAATGCCTTCATCTTCTAAATCTTTGGTAACTTCAATATCTAATTGAACCAAATAATCATTGGTTGGAAGTGCTAAAATCGCGAATTTTTTTTCGTCGTTATTTTTAGTTGCGAGTTTTAATTCAAAATCATCATCACTTAAAACTATTCCGGCAATTTCGATTTCTTTATCGGAAATTTTTTTCCAATCGCCACTTTTGCTGGCGAACGTAATTTCTTTGATTTTCGAACCAAATTTGGCGCCGATTTTTTTGAAATTTATTTGTAATTTTAATTCGGCGAGCGCGGAAATATCTTCTTTGATTTCAATTGATTTTACGTTTACTTCTTCAGCGATGATTTCTTTAAAAGGCAGAATTCGCGCTGCGCTTTTGCCGATTACGATTAATTGATTTAAAGGCAAACGAACGCGGAGATTTTTATTGTCGCGGATTGAAAGCGCGGTTGAAGCAATACTGCGGACTAAATCCATGTCGGCGACGAGTTCTTTTTCATTTGGTAAAAAAGAAGTGTCGGGAAAATCTTGAAGATGAACTGAAGTTTTGCGGTTAATCATGTTGAAATAAAATAAAATTTTAGTGTGGTTTTGGGTGTGATGAAATCGAGCTAGCATCTCGACGACGCGCCTAAGGCGCTTTGCTCGATGACCTAATATTTTTTTCTTCGCGACTTCTTATTTCAGGTCATCGAGCAAAGCGAAGCGTCGTCGAGATGCTAGCTCGGAATTTAAACCAACTCTCCAATTACAAAAACTGCTTCCCCAGCTTTTTCCAAAATAGTTTTAACTTCATCTTCATCACCTTTGGCAACGACTAGAACCATGCCGATTCCGCAGTTGAAAGTGCGGTGCATTTCTTCGTCGGTTACATTGCCGAGTTTTTGTAAATAATCAAAAATTTCGGGACGATTCCATGATTTATAATCAATTTTCGGAGTAACATTTTTTGATAAAACTCGAGGTAAATTTTCGGTTAAACCACCGCCAGTAATGTGGGAAAGAGCTTTTACTTTGCCGGTTTTAATCGCTTCCAAACAAGATTTTACGTAGATTTTTGTTGGAGTTAAAAGTGCTTCGCCAACTGTTTTTTCAGCTGAAAATTTATCGGAAAAATTAACTGAATTTTTTTCCAAAATAAAACGCGCTAAAGAATAACCGTTTGAATGAACACCGCTTGATCTTAAGCCGATTAAAACATCTCCGGCATTTGTTGGTCTTGGTAAAATTTGATCGCGCTCAACTGCGCCAACGGCGAATCCGGCTAAATCATAATCTCCGGCTTTGTACATTCCCGGCATTTCGGCGGTTTCGCCACCGATTAAAGCGCAACCTGCAAGTTTACAACCATCTGCAATTCCTTTTACAACTTGGCTTGCAACTTCAACATCAAGTTTGGAACAGGCAAAATAATCTAAAAAGAAAAGTGGTTCAGCGCCTTGAACTACAAGGTCATTTACTGACATTGCAACTAAATCAATTCCGATTGTGTCGTGTTTATCAACATCGATTGCAACTTTTAATTTCGTGCCAACGCCATCAGTTGAAGAAACCAAAACCGGATCTTTGAAATTGCATTTTTTTAGATCAAATAATGCGCCAAATCCACCAAGGTCGGAATTAGCTCCAACGCGGCTTGTGGCTTTAGCGAAAGGTTTAATACGATTAACCAATTCATTCCCAGCATCGATATCGACACCAGCTTGTTTATAGTTTAAAGACATTTTTTCTTGCGATTTAAGAAGTGAGGCGAGAAGCTTACGAAATCCTAGCTTCGAACAGATGTTTTAATATTTCAGTTTAATTCCGATATGTCGAGAATTTTTTTACTTTTTCTAACTTTATTTTTCTCTTTCCAAAGCATTTCTTATGCCGCGGAAAATAGTCCTTACATGGTTGAAGGCGTTGCAGTAAGCGTCACGGGAAAATCTCCGACTGATGCCAGAAATGCCGCAATTGCCAGTGGTCGCCGCGATGCTTTTTTGATTTTATTAACGCGCTTGGAAATCGCCACCAACATTGCTGACACTGTTTCCAATGATGAAATTTCTGACATGGTGCGCTCTGAACAAATTGATGGTGAAAAAATCGCCGGCAATAATTACAGCGCCACAATGAATATCATGTTCGCCAAGGATTTTGTCGAACATATTCTTGCTAAAAAAGCAGTGAAAAAAGCAGAAAAATCTTCCGGTGAAACTTATGTTTTATTGCCGGTAAAAGTTACCAAACGCTCAATGCTGTTATGGGAAGATGATAATGATTGGAGAAAAGCGATTGAAAAAACTATCGCTAAAAAAGACCAAGGAAAATTTATAGTGCCGGATGCCGATTTAAGTAATATCGCAGTTATAAGTTCAACCAATGTTGCTTTGCTTGATTATGTGGCGATTGAGCCATTACTTTTCAAATATAAATCTGAATCAGTTTACACTTTATTTTTCTCTTACGACGAAATCGAAAATAAAGTAAATATCAGCGTTACTTATTTAAGAAAATTACAGAAAAAACAGGTTAAATTAAACTTCGTTAATGTTGATCATTTAAGCTTTGATGCTTTGCTAGAAAAGGTTGCCAATAAAACTATCGACTATCTTCTTTCTTCACAAAGCACTGACAGCAAAGCCACTTCCACTGTAATTAAAATCCAGATTCCGGTTTCAACTTTGGGCAATTGGATGATTGCAAAAAGCCGCATTGAAAACAGTAATTTGGTGACACAAATCAATATCGAATCAATCTCGCGCGACATGGCTGTAATCACGGTAAATTACCCAAATAACGGCACTGATATTGTGCAGGAATTTATGAGAACAGGAATAAATTTGATTAAAAAAACTGATAATCTTTACGTTTTAACCAATTAGGCGCTTCATGAAATTAAAAGATAAAGTTATTTCAATAGTTATAATTTTAGCTATTTTCTTCTGGTTGATTTATCTGGTGAAATCAGTGTTGGCGCCATTTATCTGTTCTTTCATCATCGCTTATTTTTTAGATCCAATTGTCGATTTCTTTTGTAAAAAATACAAAATGTCGCGCGCACTTGCCACTTCTTTGATTTTAGGATTATTCCTCACAATTTTGATCACGCTTGGCGCAATTTTACTGCCGATTCTTTGCGCCCAATTCACTGATTTACTCACAGCTTTACCCGGATATTTCCAAACTATTTTACATGATTTTTATCCGAAAGTGGTTTCAACCCTTGATGGCGTTGGCATTAGAATTGAGAAGGATTTATCGCATTTATTGGCAAATGAACAAGTTACTTCAAAATTCGTCGATTTATCAAAAAATATTGTCGATAACGCCGTCAATTCTTCGCTGACATTAATCAATATTTTATCTTTGATTTTCATCACCCCGATCCTGATTTTTTACCTCTTAAAAGACTGGGATATTTTGATCAAAAAAATCGGCGATTATTTACCGCGCCAAGTCGCAATTTCAACTCGCAGAATCGCTTTGGATATAGATAAAACCTTATCGGGCTACGTTCGCGGTCAATTTAATGTTTGCCTGATTTTAGGCCTGATTTATTCCAGCATGTTAAGTTTCACCGGCCTTAACTTCGGATTTTTAATCGGGCTTTTAACCGGTTTATTTTCTTTCGTTCCTTTTGTCGGAATGTTATGCGGCGTTACAACCGCAATCATCGTCACCTTATTTCAATGGGGTCTTGATGTTACGCATATTGCTGCCGTTTCGCTGGTTTTCATTTTCGGTCAAGTTGTTGAATCAAATTTCCTGACTCCAAAATTAATCGGTGCCAAAATTGGTTTACATCCGGTTTGGTTGATTTTTGGACTATTTGTTTTTGGGGTTTTATTCGGCTTTGTCGGAGTCTTAATTGCAGTTCCTCTAACCGCGATTTGCGGCGTTATCATTAAACATTTCGCTTTGGAATATAAGAAAAGGTTTACTTAAAATGCCTCACAACATTGCTCGCGAAGTCCAAAAATTAGCAGATGATCTCGGTGTTGACCGCAAAAGGTCGATTGGCGAAGTTGCCAAAGAATTAAAAGTTGAAACTCACGTTATTCGTTTTTGGGAAGAAAATTTTCCGCAAATAAAACCCGAAATCGGCGCCGGAAAAAGACGTTATTATTACAACAAACAGCTGAAGATTTTAAAAAGAATCAAAAAGTTTTTATACGAAGAAGGCTATACAGTTGCTGGATTGCAGAAGCTTTTGAAAAAAAGAAAACATGATGATCACAAGGAAGAAGATTTGGATATTATTTTATCTGATGAAATGCCGATTTCACAAATAGTTCATGATGATGAAATTCCTGAGGAGAACAGATTGGAAGATCATGCAATTGAAGAATTTATTGATCCAAGACATGAAGCGGAAATTGAAATTGATGCCCCGATTGATCCGACAGCTAAAATTAGGGATTTTTCTAAAATAAAAGTTTCGGCGATTGATCCGCTAATTAGAAAAAGAATTAGGGAATCATTAAAAAATATCAGGGGAAATTTGGTGAGTTTGAAGAAGATTACACAGCCGAATTAATAATTTCAGGTCATCGAGCAAAGCACCTCATGCAGGACGGGATTTGTAATCCCGTCCTCACGTTCATGTCAAATTAAATTGAACTGAACATGTGGACTGGGTTACAAACCCAGTCCAGCGGGGGTGAGCAGCTCTACTTCTCCCGCATAATCACAAAATTCACCAACTCCACCAACAACGCCGCTTTCGCGCCGAAAATTTTCAAATGCGCAATCGATTGATCTCTTAATAATTCTAATTGTTTTTGCGCCACTTCCATTCCCACCACATCAACAATACTGGCATTTTCTTTCGGCTTTTTATGAACAGCTTCATCGATTTCCACCTTGCCAATGCTGATTCCATAATGATCTAAAATATCATCCTTAATCTGAAAGGCTAAACCAAGATCATGAGCAAAATTGCGCAGCGCATGTCTTTCGTCAATTCCGGCATGGCCTAAAATCGCGCCCATTTCGGCGGAAGCCATAAAAAGTTCGCCGGTTTTTAAACGATGTAATTTTGCTAATTCTTCATTAGAAATTCTTTGATCAGCTTTTTCCAAATCAATCATTTGGCCGCCCGCCATTCCCATAAATCCCGCAGCTTTAGCTAAAGTTTTTACCAATTCTAAACGCACTGAAGTTTCTTTGTGAGTTGCAGGATCGGTTAAAATTTCAAATGCGTAAGTCAGCAAAGCATCGCCCGCGAGAATCGCGGTAGCTTCATCAAATTTTTTGTGGCAGGTCGGAATGCCGCGGCGCACATCATCATTATCCATCGCCGGCAAATCATCATGAATCAAAGAATAAACATGCACAAATTCCATTGCCGTTGCGGAAGTTAGCGAAACTAATGGCGAAATTCCAAAAATCTGCGCTGAGGCAATTACCAAAAATGGGCGAATTCTTTTGCCATCGGAAAGCGCGCTGTAGCGCATTGCTTCTACTAATTTGGAATCGTGAAATTCTTCGGGAAGTAATTCATCCATGCGCTTTTGCACCAGGATTGAGCAGGCTAGGAGAGCTTCTTGGAGGGAGCTGTTGAACATTATTTCTTTGTGAATTTGATTGGATGAAATCGAGCTAGCATCTCGACGACGCTTCGCTTTGCTCGATGACCTAAAATAAGAAGTTAGCGAAGAAAAAAGATTAGGTCATCGAGCAAAGCGCCTTGGCGCGTCGTCGAGATGCTAGCTCGATTTCCCAAAAACTACTTCAAAATTTTCGCTAAATATTTTCCGGTTACCGATTTTTTATTTTTGGCAACTTCTTCCGGAGTTCCTTCAGCAACAATATAACCACCTTTTTCACCACCGCATGGCCCGATATCAATGATATGATCTGCGGTTTTTAGAACGTCGAGATTATGCTCAATTACTAAAATTGAATTTCCGGCGTCAACTAAGGTATGCAGAACTTTTAGAAGTTTGCTTATGTCTTCAAAGTGCAAACCTGTAGTTGGTTCATCAAGAATATAAAGCGTGTCGCCCGTGGCTTTTCTGCTTAATTCTTTCGCCAATTTAATCCGCTGCGCTTCACCGCCAGAAAGTGTGGTAGCGCTTTGGCCGATTCTCATATAGCCAAGACCAACTTCACATAAAGATTTAAATTTATCGTGAATATGCGACATGCTGGAAAAGAAAATCGCCGCATCATCTGCCGTCATTTCCAGAATATCCGAAATTGATTTGCCTTTATATTTAATTTCCAAAGTTTCGCGATTGTAACGTTTGCCGTGACAAGTATCACAACGTACATACACATCTGGCAAAAAGTGCATTTCGATTTTAATCAAACCATCGCCTTGGCAAGTTTCGCAACGGCCACCTTTCACGTTGAAAGAGAATCTGCCGACTTTGTAACCACGTGATTTTGATTCCGGCAAAGCGGTGAAAAATTCGCGGATAAAAGTGAAAGCGCCAACATAAGTACAAGGATTTGAACGCGGCGTACGGCCAATTGGCGATTGATCAATCTCAATAATTTTATCGATAAAATGCGCACCAATTAAAGCTTCAAAAGGCCCTGGAACTGCTTTTGATTTATTGATCATTTTATTCAACGCCGGATAAAGCGTTTTGATGATCAAACTTGATTTTCCACCACCGGAAATTCCTGAAACTGCGGTGAAAATTTTTAGCGGCAAATTCAAGGTAACATTTTTCAAGTTATTGATTGTCGCGCCTTTCAAAGTGATGATTTTTTTCGGATCAATTTTGCGGCGTTTTTTTGGAATCTCGATTTGTTTTTTACCGCTTAAATATTGCCCGGTAATACTTTTCGGATCATTAATTACGACATCAGGCAAACCGGCAGAAATAATTTCACCGCCGTGAATTCCAGCGCCCGGACCAACGTCAATTAAATATTCCGCTTCACGCATCATTTCTTCATCATGTTCAACGACAATCACTGAATTTCCTAGATCGCGCAGGTTTTTCAAAGTTGTAATTAATTTATCATTATCTGATTGATGTAATCCAATTGAAGGTTCGTCAAGTACATATAACACACCAGAAAGTCCCGAACCAATTTGTGAAGCCAGGCGAATACGTTGCGCTTCGCCGCCGGATAAAGTTCCGGCTTCGCGGTTAATGGTTAAATATTCCAAACCAACATTGCGTAAAAAACCCAAACGGCGCGTGATTTCTTTAAGTAATCTTTCAGCAATTTGGTTTTGCATTGAAGTTAATTTGGTTTCCAATTCGTTAAACCATTCAACTGATTTTTCGATCGACATTCTGCTGACTTGGCCAACGTGAAGGCCGGCGATTTTTACGGATAAAGCTTCTTCATTCAAACGATGTCCTTCGCATTTTTCGCAGGTTTTTAGAGTTTGGAATTTTGCTAAATCATCACGCATTGATTCGCTTTCGCTTTCTAAATATCTTTTTTTCAAGCTATTCATCACGCCTTCAAAAGATTTTTTAACTTTGATTGCTTTCAGACCATCTTCGATTTTGATTTCAACTTCGTCAGTTCCGGTGCCGTAGAAAATAATTTTTTTAACTTCCGGAGTTAGAGTTTTAAAAGGAACATCAAGGCTAAAATTATAATGCAAACTCATTGCCTGCAAAACCTGTTGGTAGAAGCGTTCTTGCACGCCTTGCCAAACTGAAATTGCGCCTTGGCGCAAAGTTAAATTTTCATCTTCAACAACTAAATCTTCGCTGAAATAAAGTTCAGTTCCAAGACCATCACAATGTTTACAAGCGCCGAATGGCGAGTTGAAAGAAAATAAGCGCGGTTCGATTTCGGAAATTGTAAATCCGGAAACCGGACAAGAAAATTTTTCGCTGAAAACTAAAACATCTCCGGCTTTATGGGTTGATTTTACGCCTTCAGGAAGACTTACGATTTCTACATAAAGCAAACCTTCGGAAGCTTTGAGCGCAGTTTCAACTGAATCAGCCAAACGGTTACCGAGATCGTCAGAAACTACAACGCGATCAATAATAATTTCGATGTCATGTTTTTTATTTTTATCAAGCGGTGGTAAAATTTCGTTTAAATCGTGAACTTTTCCGTCAACTTTAATACGTTGGAAGCCTTGTTTGCGGGCATTCATCATCTCTTTGCGATATTCGCCTTTTTGGCCGCGAACAATTGGAGCAAGTAAATAAATTCTGGTTTTTTTCGGTAATTGTAAAATTTTATCAACCATCACCGAAGCAGACTGGCTTTCAATCGGCAAGCCAGTTTCCGGCGAATGCGGAACGCCAACGCGGGCGAATAATAAACGAAAGTGATCGTAAATTTCAGTAACGGTTCCGACAGTTGAGCGCGGATTTCTGGAAGTAGTTTTTTGATCAATTGCAATTGATGGTGAAAGACCAGTGATTGATTCAACATCCGGTTTGTCTTGCATATCTAAGAACTGACGGGCGTAAGATGAAAGACTTTCAATAAAGCGACGCTGACCTTCAGCGTAAATAGTATCAAACACTAAAGAAGATTTTCCCGAACCACTAAGACCCGTAACAACAACAAGCTGATTTTTTGGAATTTCGATATTTACGTTTTTTAAATTATGCTCTTTCGCGCCAGTAACTTTGATGAATTTTTCTTCCATGGAAATGTGTATTTTAAAATGTGATTTGAACCAAGGTATCAATTCTTAATTCATTATTCTTAATTCTTAAATAGAAAAAATCCGTTTAAGGTGAATTTCTTAACAAAAATCTACTGGTTGATATAAAAAGAAAAGATGAAGGTTAACTGGTCACAAATTGTGAGCAGTTAAAAATAACTCATATCAATAAATTCGCTTACAAAGAAAAACCCGCCACAAGTTTCCTTGTGACGGGCCTCGTGAAAAGAAGTTATCGCTTGGATAAACCCCTCATCTTTCCAGAAAGGAAAAGACGATTATGTTACCTTAGCTCAATGAAGAAACTACGGATAACGTAACTAACACTGCGAGTGGAATAAAAATCATGTTAGTTAGATATTTAGTAGTTAAGACAAGGAATCTACCAAAGCCGATCTTAAAAAAGTCCGGCTAAGCGAAGAACTCCAAAGCACTAACGAAAAATCAATTAAGATTATTCGTTACCTCAGCCCGCACTTTTTTAAGTTCTAAATTAGTTAACGGGATGAGACCTTTTTGCAGTAGGTAACCATCAGCGCCAATCGTGTTTTTGCTGATTATTTCCTGCACAAATTCTTGCATTCCTGGAACCAGATTCAGATGTTCTTTTTTGAAATAAATGAAAAGCGGACGTGAAACTGGATAGGCTCCTGAAACAATATTCACAAAGCTCGGCACAACATTGTTAATGGTTGCCGATTGAATTGTATCATGATTTTCTTCTAAAAAACTAAAGCCGAAAATTCCTAAAGCGTTATTGTCATTTTTTAATTTCTGCACGATCAGATTATCATTTTCACCAGCTTCAATAAATTTGCCGTCACTTCTGATTACATGGCATTTTTTCTTGCGGATTTTTGAATCAGGAAAAGCCTCAGCAAATTCTTTCATCTTAGAACAAGGCTCTTCCATAACCAATTCAACAAAGGCATCTCTGGTTCCGGAAGTTGTTGGCGGGCCATAAACTGCGATATTTATTGCCGGCAATCTGGCATCAATTTCCTGCCATTTTTGGTAAGGATTGGCGATTAATTTTCCATCTTTACCCGGAACTTGTTGCGCTAGAGCTAAAAAAACCTGCTCTTTGGTTAAATTATATTTTGTTCCCGCAACTGAATTGGCGAGCACAATGCCATCATAGCCGATTTTGATTTCGACAATTCCTGCAATACCATTTTCAGCACATTTCTTGATTTCGCTTGGTTCAATTTTTCGAGAAGCATTGGAAAAATCAGGATGGTTAAAACCAACGCCCGAGCAAAATAGCTTAAAGCCACCGCCGGTTCCGGTTGATTCTACAATTGGGGTTCTGAATTCAGTATCACGCCCAAATGTTTCAGCAATCACCGCCGTAAATGGATAAACGGTTGATGAGCCTACAATTTGAATGTGGTTTCTTGACGCAGCTTTAAAGGCAAACGCTGAAGAAACGAGTAGTAAAAACACTGAAACTGTGAGAGATAAAAATCGCAACATATCCGTCGTTTAATTGTTATTAGCCATACATGAACGGGTATATCGCTTGAAAGCGGACGACATTAGTCAGGATTTTTTTGCAAAAGTCAAATTTTTTTTCAGGAGTAAATTGTACTTTAACTACAAGTGTTAAGTCCGGTTTAAGATGTTGAAATCATAAAAACTGCAAAATATGTTAAATAAAAATCTTCCTTCCAAACACTCTACTTCAGCAAAATAAATGCTAAAAAACTCTGCAAAAACAACTTTATTCCTGTCCCTGTTTTTGCCGTTTTTTCTGTGCAATTTTTCTGCCTTCGCCAAAGCTGCATCAGTTAAGAAAACCAGCGCTAAAGCCATTATTATCAAAGGAAATGAAAGGATTGATGAGGAAACTATAAATTCTTATCTCGATGTTGATGCCTTAAAAAAAGGCTCCGAAAAAGCAGTTCAAGATTCCTTAAAAAAACTTTATGAATCTGACCTTTTTTCTGAATCAAAAATTTATCGCGAAAATGGTCAGGTTATTGTTGAAGTAAAAGAAAACCCGATCATTTCCGATGTTAAAATTGTCGGAAATAAAAAGATTGAAGATGAAGCTTTGCAAAGCGAAATTTCTTTAAAAAAACGTTCGGTTTTTACCAAAGCAAAATTGCAAAATGACCTCAAACGCCTCAATGATATTTATTTAAAATCCGGGCGTTTTTTAGCCAAAGTTGAACCAAAAATTATCCAAAAAGAACAAAATCGAATTGAGCTGATTTTTGATATTTTTGAAGGGCCGAAAGCCAAAATTGCTGATATTTATTTTGTAGGCAATGAAGCTTATCCGGACAAAGAATTATCCGAAGAAATCACTACAGCGCGTAGTAAATGGTGGAAATTTTTATCCTCCGCCGACACTTACGATTCCGACCGCGTTGAATTTGATAAAGAAAAATTACGCCGCTTTTACGGCTCCAAAGGTTACGCCGATTTTTCGGCAATTTCCTCAATTGCCCAAATCGCGCCGACAAAAGATAAATTTTTCATCACTTTTTTATTGGAAGAAGGCATTAAATATCAGGTTGGCGAAGTGAATATAATCAATCACATCGAGAAACTTGATGCTGATATTTTAGAAAAAGAAATCCTGATTAAAAAAGGCAAAGTTTTTAACTCGGAATTAATTGAAAAAACTATCGAAAAAATGGTCGAAGTTTTGTCAGAAAAATCTTACGCCTTTGCCAATGTTGAACCGGTTTTAAAACGCGATCGCGAGAAAAAAATCATGAATATTGATTTTGTGATTAATGAAACTCCGCGCGTTTATATCAATCAAATCCGCATCACCGGAAATACTCGAACTTTGGATGAAGTTATTCGCCGCGAATTGCGTTTACGCGAAGGCGACCCTTATAATATCACTAAAATCAACCGTTCAAAACAACGTCTGGAAAATCTCGGATTTTTTGAAAAAGTTACTTTCAATACCAAAAGGCTGGGCGATAGCGACAAGGTTGATTTGGAAGTGGAAGTAAAAGAGAAAAAAACCGGCGAATTAAATTTGGGACTTGGTTATTCAACCGTAAATAAAGTTACTACAAACGCCGGAATTAAAGAGCGCAACTTGAATGGCACAGGTCAAGAATTAGGTTTAAATATTCAAAAATCTTACAGCAATTTCACCGGCGAAATAAATTACACCAAACCTTATTTCATGGATCGCCAAATCGATGTTGGTTTTGACCTTTTCAAATATCAGCAAAATAAACGTAACACTTTGATTTACGATCAGGATTCTGACGGCGTGACTTTCCGCGGCAATTATGCAATTACGGAATTTTTATCGCATCAAATTCACTATTCTTTAAGCCAGCAAACTATCAGCAATGTTGATGCTACAGCAACTTTAGGCGTGAGAAATCTGGAAGGAAGTTTCGTAAATTCCGCCGTCGGCCACAGCCTTCTTTACGATAGACGCGACAATAGTATCAACCCGAAAAATGGTTATTATCTTTCGGGAAGCCAGGAATATTCAGGCTTGGGCGGCGATATTAACACTATTAAACATGAAGGTTCGGCAGGATATTATTTACCAACTTTCAGCGAAGATTTTATCTTGAAATTTTTAGCGCGCGGTGGTGCGATTGAAGCAGTTGGCGGAACCGGAGTTCGCAGTAATTACGGTTTCTTTTTAGGAGGCAATAACTTCCGCGGTTTCCAATATGCCGGTATGGGTCCACGTGCCATAACCAATGGCAGCGCAGTTGGCGGTAGTGTAATTGGTGGTAAGGTTTATTATGTCGGAACTGCAGAATTCCGCTTCCCGCTTGGCTTGCCAAAAGAATTGGGAATTAATGGTATTCTCTTTAGCGATAATGGTACGGTTAAAGGAGTTGACCAAATCAGCAAACAAGGAACTGACGTTGCAGATTCTGGGTCACTTCGTTCATCTTACGGCTTTAGTCTCGCCTGGTCTTCGCCTTTGGGCCCAATCCGTCTGGATTTCGCCAAAGTCGCCAAGCGTGAAGTTTATGATCAAACCCAGAATTTCCGATTTAGTTTTGGAACAAGTTTTTAAAAGGATTAGACTATGATCAGAATTTTTCACCTGCCGGAATATACCCAGCAAAAAGTTTTTTCACTTGATGAAGTGGAAGATTTAGCGCAAGCAGTTTGGATCGATTTACAAAACCCGACAATTGACGAAATAAAGCAGGTTGAAGAATTTTACAAAATCACCTTCCCAACCCGCCAGCAGCAAGAAGAAATCGAAACTAGTTCGCGCTATTTAGAAAATTCCGGCATCATTAAAATCAACTCGACTTTCATCAATTTAATTCCGCAAACCAGCAAATTAGAAGAAAGCGAAATTTCATTTATCGTTACGGAAAAAGTGCTTTTCAGTTTACGTTATTTTGAAAGCAAAGTGATTTCGGAAACCATCAAAAAAATTAAACAATTTCCGGCGATTTTTTCTAATCCGTCAAAAATTCTAATCGCGTTGATGGAAGCGCGCGTTGATTTTGATGCCGATTTGATTGAGTCAGTTTCACGTTACACGGCCGAAATCAGCAGAAAAATTAATTATAACCAGAATCTCGATGAAAAGATGATTTTGCGGATTAATGAATGTCAGGAATTAACAATGTCGCTGCGCGAAGCCTTGTTTGATAAACAGCGCGTGATTTCTTCTTTGCACAGAAATGAAGATTTGATGGTCGAAAATTACAACCGTTTACGCATTATCGTAAAAGACATTAATTCACTGATTGAGCACGCCAATTTCAATTTCACGCGTTTAGAATATCTACAAAACAGCTTTATCGGTTTGATTAATATCGAGCAAAATAAGGTCATCAAAATTTTCACCGTTGCTTCATTGATTTTCATGCCGCCAACATTGATCGCGAGCATTTATGGAATGAACTTCAAAATCATGCCGGAATTAGATTGGATGCTGGGTTATCCATTTGCATTAACGCTTATGGCTGTAGCTTCGATTGCCACAATTTGGATGTTCAAACGCAATAAGTGGTTGTAGCTATTACAAGACAAATATTGACTTTTATTTTGTGTTAAATATTTCTGTCTTTATCGATCACCACGATCACATAAAATGAACCCAATTTCACCAACTATGTTTGTCACCGAAACTATGCCACACCCACTCACACAAATCGAAATCATGCACCGGCTTAAAAAAGTTGGTTTCACTCAAGAACAAGCTGAAACTCAAGCTGAAATTGCTACGGAATTACATGAAAGTAATTTGGCCACGAAACAAGATGTTTTGGATTTGGAGAAAAAAACTGAAACAGAATTTACATTTGTAAGGAAAGATGGCATAATGAAAAAAATGGGGTGCTAATTTCCCCCCTGACGCCCCCAATTTTT
>JAZKII010000035.1:0-2661 GCA_040384945.1 Pseudomonadota bacterium | reverse complement strand
CCGATGATTGGTGACATATATATAAAAATTTAGGTCGTCGTGCAAAGCACGTAGTGCGTCGTCGAGACGCTAGCGTGATCATCCAGCCAGCGTCTCGACGACGCACTAAGTGCTTTGCTCGACGACCTGAACTTTAAACTCTTTCTGAAATAAATTTAGTCACCGCTTCATAATTATTTTCCAAAACCTCAAATCTTTCTTCGGCTTTAAATAAATCTTTCAAGAAGTTTGGAAGAGCCGGATTTGGTGCGCCTGCAGCAATAACTGCATCCGGGAATTTTGCCGGATGCGCAGTTGCAATAGCAACTACAAATTCACCCTGATAATTTTTACTTTTGATAAATTCCTCTCCGGCATAAACACCAATGGCGCTATGTGGATCAAGGATTTCACCGGTTTTTTCAAAATATTTTTTGATAATTTTTTTAGTGGTTTCATCATCTGCAGTAAAAGATTCAAATTCATTTTGGATCATTTTCAAAACATCTTCAGAAACTTTCAAACTGCCGCTGCGTTCAAAATCAGTCATTAATTTTGGCATTTTTGCTTCTGATTTTTTGGCGTGATGTGCATCAAAAAGCAATCTTTCAAAATTACTTGAAACCTGAATATTCATGCTCGGAGAAATGGTTTCAATCATTTGCGCTTTACTGTAATTATTTTCGCGAATGAAGCGGGTTAGAATGTCGTTTGAATTAGTCGCAACCACAAGTTTATTAATATTTAAGCCCATTCTTTTTGCTAAAAATCCGGCATAAACATCGCCGAAATTTCCGCTTGGAACTGAAAATGAAATTGGATTTTTTTCATCAACACCCAAGCGCAACGCGGCATAAAAATAATAAACAATTTGCGCCATGATTCGCGCGAAATTAATTGAATTTACCGCCACCATTTTTTTGCCCTTCAAAAATTTGTTGCCGCTATTTTCGGCCGCAAACATTTTTTTCACCATTGATTGGCAATCGTCAAAATTTCCTTTCACCGCGATGTTGAAAACATTATCGGCTAAAACCGTAGTCATTTGTTTTCTTTGAACTTCGGAAACTTTTTCGTGCGGATGTAAAATAAAAATCTGGGCATTCTTCGAAGCTTTACAGCCTTGAATTGCTGCGGATCCGGTGTCGCCGGAAGTGGCGCCGATTATAACGATTTTTTCATTTCTTTTGGTTAAAAAATAATCGAGCAAATTTCCTAAAAATTGCAAAGCGAAATCTTTAAAAGCTAAAGTCGGGCCGTGAAAAAGTTCCAGCAAAAATTCATTATGGCTTAGCTGTTTTAAAGGCGCGATGGCGCTGTGGGAAAAATTCTTGTAAGATTTTTTAATGATTTTTTTGTAAGCAGCAGCGTCGATTTCATTATCAACAAAGTGCCTTGTAACCTCGAAAAATAATTCTTCGTAAGTCATTTTTCTCATTTTGGCTATGTCACTTTTGCCGAATGTCGGCAAGAATTCCGGCACGTAAAGACCGCCATCGGTTGCCAATCCTTGAAGTACAACTTCTTCAAAAGAAAGGCGTGGTGCTGCAAGGCGGGTCGAAATAAATTTCATGAGAGCAATTATTTGATTTTTGTAAGGAGGTTACGTAAGTTGAATGATATATTTTTAAGTCCAACCGATAAACAAGTCAATGTCAGCGCAATCAATCCAAGATCAGGACAAGCCAGATTATTTATACCGCAGCGGTGTTGGCATTATGCTAATTAATAATAAGAAGGAAATTTTTGTTGGTAAAAGAATCGATAATCATTCTGATGCCTGGCAAATGCCGCAAGGTGGGCTTGATGCAGGTGAAACCGAAGATGCGGCGATGATTCGCGAATTAAAAGAAGAAACCGGAATTGATGATGTAAATATTAAAATAATCAAAAAAAGCGAAGGCCATCTTTACTATAATTTACCTTATAAATTACAGAAAAAATTTTGGGGTGGAAAATATTTGGGCCAGAGACAAAGATGGTATTTAGCTGAGTTTACGGGAGATGAGGCCGCAATTAATATACAAACTGAAAACCCGGAATTTTCGGATTGGAAATGGATTTCGCGCGCTGAAATCATAAGTGCAATTGTTGCTTTTAAACGCGATCTTTACGAAGACGTGATTCAAGAATTTTCTGACTATTTATAAATCAAAATGCCTGCTGAAATAAATTTTTACCAAGTTGATGAAACTATCATCAAGTCGCTTGCTCCACTGCTTCTGAAAGTTTTGGATGAAAAGAAAAAAGCTTTAGTTTTCTGCGAAAACCCGGCCCAAATCAAAGAAATTGATGGCGCGCTTTGGACTTACGGGCGCAATAAATTCATTCCTCACGTAACGATTGAAGATAAGGAATTTGTGATGGAGCGTCAGCCGATTTTAATTACGAATCGCGAAGAAAATTCGAATAATGCTGATTATTTAGTTTTTTTGAATGCGCCGTCAGATGGTTTTGTGCAAGGATTCGCGCGGGTTTTTTATTTCTTTGAAGAATCGGGATTGGAAAACGCCAAGAAAATTGCGAAGAAAATTAAGCCGACAAATTCTTATAAAAAAGAAGATGGGAAGTGGATTAAGAGTTCGTTGTAATTAGTTCGAGCTAGGGTCTCGACGACGCGCTTTCGCGCTTTGCTCGACCACCTAAAACTTTTTTATTTTCGACAAAGTAAGATTTTTAGGT
>JAZKII010000034.1:0-11826 GCA_040384945.1 Pseudomonadota bacterium | reverse complement strand
AAGCGCAGCGTCGTCGAGATGCTAGTTCGAATTACCAACAACAAACTTAGACCTTCTTCTCTTTTTTTCTCTTCTCAATATTCGGCAAAAACCACGTTAATAAACCGATCACCGGCAAGAACGAGCACACGTGATAAACAAAAGTTATACTCGTTAAATCAGCCAATTTCCCCAAAAGCGCCGCGCCAACTGCAGCAACGCCAAAAGCAAATCCGAAAAATAATCCTGAAACTGTTCCAACTCTTCCCGGGATTAATTCTTGGGCATAAACCAAAATTCCCGAAAAGGCGGAAGAAACTATTAAGCCGATTAAAACGCTTAAAATTTCAGTCCAAAATAAATTGGCGTAAGGTAAAAGTAGTGTGAAAGGCATGGCGCCTAAAATTGAAATCCAGATTACGGTTTTGCGCCCGAAGCGATCGCCGACAATCCCGCCAATTAAGGTTCCGGCCGCAACTGAGCCAAGGAAAATAAATAGATGAATTTGGGCGTTTTTAACTGAAAGGCCGAAGGTTTGGATTAAGTAAAAAGTGTAATAACTGTTTAAACTCGCGGTGTAGAAAAATTTAGAAAAAATCAGCATCATTAAAACCAAAATCGAAATCTGCACTTCTCTTTTTGAAACCAATCTTTCAGTTTCTTTGGCCGTAATTTTGGAAAGCGAATTTAAATGCGCCGCTTTGTACCAGCGACCAATATTGAAAAGTAAACTTATGCCGACAAAAGCCAAAAGTGAAAACCAGCACAAGCTTTTTTGACCACGCGGCAAAATTATAAAAGCCGCAAGCAGCGGCCCGATTGCAGAGCCAATATTTCCGCCAACTTGAAATATAGATTGAGCAAATCCATATTTTCCTTTTGAGGTGAAGCGCGCGATTCTTGAAGCTTCAGGATGAAAAACTGAAGAGCCGGTTCCGACCATCATGGCGCCGAAAAGAATTAAATAATAACTGTCAGCGAAACCTAAAATTACTAAACCTAAAAGTGTAAAACCCATTCCGATTGCAAGAGAATAAGGGTGTGATTTTTTATCGGTAAAATAACCTACCATAGGTTGCAGCAAAGAAGCGGTGAATTGGAAAGCTAAAGTTATGAGGCCGATTTGGGCGAAGGTTAGGCTGTAATTTTCTTTGAGAATCGGATAAATCGCCGGCAGAAGGGATTGGATTGTGTCGTTAATAAAATGACAAAAACTGATGGCAAGAAGTACTGCAAAAGATGGGTTTTTTTCGAAGATAGTTTTGAGGTTTTTCATAATTATTTTTCTGTCTTACTCAACACTATTGCCGGACGGGGTTTGTAACCCCGTTCGCACGTTCATTTCAAACTTAATTGAGGCATGAACTTTCGGACGGGGTTACAAACCCCGTCCGGCATCAGTCCGGTATAAGACCTAATTAATTTTATTAATAACTTTTTCTACACCAACTCGCAAATCCGGCACCGCTGTACATTCAAAATCACGACCAATATTTAATCCGCCTAAAAGATGAATTTTTGGGTCAAGTGATTCAACCATTAATAAATCTTTTTTTAGCAAACCGCTTTCGATCATTTGCTTTAAAAGCGGATATTTTTCGGGCTTAAATTCAAATCCCAAACAATTTACAACATAATCACATTCGATTTCTTCATCATGAATTTGCACAAAAATTTTACCGTTTTTTTCGGAAATTTTTTTCACGCCTTTTTTCTTTAATTCAACCTGCCCAGTTTTAATCATTCCTTCAATCATCTCAATTGAAGCCGCCGGCGCGCGGTGGCGGAAAATATTCCAATAAGGAAGTAAGCGCAAAAATAATTTCTGGTTTTTCACATCAAGATTTTGCCAAAGTTCTGTGGTGCTTTGACGAATAGAATCAACAATATAACGCAAATCATATTGCGGATTTTGGCGTAAGAAATTACGGATTTTTCGAGTCAAAAAAAGCACGCCGTTTTTAGCATCAGAAACTAAAATTAAATTTGGAGTCGGATGAATTTTTTCAAAATGTTTTTTGGGAAGATTGCCGCGACGCGAAATTATAAAAACTTTTCCGGTGAAATTTTTTTTGGACAAACCGATTAGAATATCAACAGCAGTAAGGCCGGATCCGATTAAACAAATTGTTTCGTTGGTGAAGTTTTTTTCATGAAAGGTTTTTGGTAAAGCCCATAATTGCTTCACTAAATTTGGGGAATTTAGGTCAAAAGGTAAATTGCTTTGTTTGAAACTGGTGGCGATTAGAGTTTCGTGGGCTTGGAAAGAGTTGTGATTTTTAGTTTTGATCGCACCCGGCAATATTTCAACTACCTCATCTTCAACAAACTCAACTTCAATATTATTTTCTTGCGCTTCCACAAAAGCTTCTTTGGTAATTCCTTCTAAATATTCGCCATAAATCCGGCGCGGGGCAAAGCCATTTTCACCAATTTCTTTAAAAATTTCCGGATATTTTTTTTCCAGAAATTCGCAAAAACTTTTAGGCTGATTTGAAAAAGCGCTCATTTTTTCCACCGGAACATTTAAAATATAATGTGGTGAAAAGCTTGAAAATGCTGGCCCTAAACTATTTCGGCCGTTTTTTTCAAAAATTATGATTTTTGAATTTTGAGAATTTTTTGCTAAATGTGCGAAGGCTAAACGTCCACAAAAACCGAATCCGACGATTGCGATTACTTTCATAAAATCTTATTGATTTTGCTCGTTTGCTGCAGCTTTTTTGTTGCGGCGTTCCATCAACATCGCCACTCTTTTTTGCATTACTTCATTGATTTTTCTCACATGCTTGCTGGTTGTAACCGTAAAGATGAAAGGGAAAAGCGAATGACAAAGCAGGATTGTTCCAGCCAAAAAAAGCCATAAAGCAGTTGTGAAAGCGAAGAGAAAATGTTCGAAATAATTTTCTCCAGTTTCTTTTAGGTGACGGTTTAAACTTAATTTGGCCATATATTTTTATGATTTTAATAATTTATCCGGTAACTCGCTCAACATCTGCAATCTTTTTTGAAGTGCGTAGAACAGATAAAATCTCTTCTAATTGGTCAACACTTTTTATTTCAATATCAACCATTAATTCAAAAAAATCAGCTGAACGATTAGTCGTTTTAATATTGGTAATATTAACTTTTTTCTTAGCCAAAATACTGCTGACATCAGCCAGGCTTCCCAGTTTATTTTCAACGACTACACGCACTCGGCAGGCATATAATTCGTCGCCTAATTCTTCTTCACTTTTCCAGCAAACATCCAAAATACGTTGCGGCGTCAGAACAATATTTTTCAAATTACGGCAAGTTTGATTGTGAATTGTCACGCCAGTTCCGGTGTTAATTACACCAACAATAGGATCTCCCGGAATCGGGTTGCAACAGCCACCGTAATGCATCGCCATTCCTGCAACCAATCCTTCAATCGGTAATGAGTAACTAGAATTTTTTCTTTTTTCAGAAAATTGTTTGCTGACTTTGCTTTGCTTAACTTCTTCCTGAAATTCGGGATAAGTTGCTTTCAAAACATCTTGTCTTGAAATAATACCTTCGGCGATTTTTACGCATAAATCGGGTACAGTTTTTTTGTGAAAAACTGATAGTATTTTTTCTAAAATCTTATCATTTATCTCAAGATTTTTGGAAGCAAAAAACTTGTTCAAAATCGCACGGCCAAGCGAACTATATTCTGCAAATTTTTCACTACGGATAAAATTCTTGATCGAAGAACGTGCTTTCGAAGTCACTGCAAATTGCAACCAATTTGGCGATGGCTTGGCTTTTTTAGAGGTAATAATTTCCACCTGATCACCGTTTTCCAGCTTCTGGCGCAATGGCACGATCATGCCATTTACTTTGGCAGAAACGCAGCTATTTCCAACTTGTGAGTGAACAGCATAAGCAAAATCAATTACGGTTGAACCGGCGGGAAGATTAAAAATATCGCCATTCGGCGTGAAAGAAAAAACTTCATTTTTATGCATTTGAAGTTTGTGGTTTTTCAAAACTTCAGTCGCACTTTCAGAATTTTCAAAAAGATTTATCAAGTCGCGAATCCAGCGATATTGCTCATTTTCATGTTTGGTTTTAGCTGAAGTTTTACCTTTTTCTTTATAACGCCAATGCGCCGCAACACCTAATTCGGAAATTTCATGCATTCTTTGATCGCGAATCTGAATTTCAATTTTCTTGTTAAACGGCCCTAAAATTGCCATATGCAATGATTGGTAACCATTTTCTTTAGGCGTGCTGATATAGTCCCGGAAAGTGCCGGGAATCATGTTAAAAGTTGAATTTATCACTCCTAAAATCCGGTAACATTCGCCGACATCTTTAGCGACGATACGAAATGCCATGATGTCATGCAAATTATGAAAACCGATATTTTGCCGGCGCATTTTCATCCAGATTGAATATGGCTTTTTCTCGCGCCCGGAAAGAGTACAATCGATATTTTCCGATTTTAAAAGGCTGGACAAATCTTCAATAATTTTATCAATCAGGTTTTTATTTTTCTCGCGCAGTTCGTTTAAACGATTGACAATATATTTGTGATTTTCGGGATCGATAATTTCAAAAGCCAATTCCTGCAATTCATCCTTGATTTTATTGAGTCCAAGGCGACCGGCAAGTGGTGCGTAAATATCGAGACTTTCTTGCGCTTTTCTAACTTTTTTCTCGCGCGACGGCACATAAAAAAGAGTACGCATATTGTGAATGCGATCGGCCAATTTCACTAATAAAACGCGAATATCTTCCGACATTGCTAAAGCTAATTTACGGAAATTTTCGGCAACTCTTTCGTTGGATGGAATTGATTCAATTTTTCCCAGCTTAGTTACACCATCAACTAATTTCGCAATTTCTTCGCCAAAATCACTTTCGATTTCATCAAGAGTAACATCAGTATCTTCAACAACATCGTGAAGAAGACCGGTAATTACTGATTCTTGGTCAAGTTTTAAATCAGCGAGAATTTCTGCAACTGCAACTGGATGGGAAAAATATGGATCGCCGGAATGGCGTTTTTGATTGCCGTGAGAAGTTTTAGAGAGGATGTAGGCTTTCTGAAGTAAAGATTCGTTTAGATTGGGATGGTAAGTGCGAACTTTAGCAATTAATTCAGAAGATGAGATCATTTAAAAAACTAAAAATCGATTACCGAGATTTCTCCAAAGTCACCTGAGCCTGTCGAAGGGTGTGTTTAGACTTGAACTAGATCCAGTTCTACCACACTCTTCGACAAGCTCAGAGTGACTTTGCAGTGTGTGACGCGACTTATAAATTTATTAATCGTCTACTTGAATATTTTCATCAACGAAAGTGTCATCTTTCAACACGATGTGAGTTTCGCCTTCTTCATCAACTGACTCAGTGATTTGATCATTCGAAGAAACGATTTCAACAACACCGCGATTTTTAATTGAGCGAACAATATTTCGTTTAACATTATCAACATCAATCAAACCTTCAGCGATTTCGCGAAGCGCGATAACTGCTGGTTTTTCTTTACGATCTAGAGCTGTGCCAGCTCCCGACAAAATGCTTTTAGCGCGGTTACTTGCAACCAGGCAAAGCTCAAAGCGGTTTGGAACAACTGTAACGCAGTCTTCAACGGTAATTCTTGCCATTGTGAAATTGGAATTTAGTTTTGGGAAGGTTAAAACAGGTCGCGAAACTTAATGACCCTAATTCTGCAAATCAACAAAAATTCATGACAATTACGATTCACAGCAAAGAAAATTTTGCCAAAATGCGCGCTGCCGGACTTTTAGCCGCGCAAATCCTCGACTTTATTACGCCTTACGTAAAAGAAGATGTAACTACAGATGAGCTCAATACTTTATGTCACAATAAAATTATTGAAAACGGCGCGATCCCTGCTCCGCTTAATTATAAAGGCTTTCCGAAATCGATTTGCACTTCAATTAATCATGTTATTTGTCACGGCATTCCCAATGAAAAACCATTGAAAGATGGCGATATTGTAAACATCGATGTCACCGTGATTTTAGATGGTTGGTATGGCGATACGAGCCGTATGTACTTTGTCGGCAATCCGTCAATTAAAGCCAAAAGATTAACCCAAATAACTTACGATTGCATGATGCTTGGAATCGACCAAGTCAAGCCCGGCGCGCATTTAGGTGATATTGGAAATGCCATTCAAACTTACGCTGAAAAAAGTGGATTTTCAGTTGTGCGTGATTATTGCGGACATGGAATCGGCAGGATTTTCCACTGCGAACCAAGCGTTTTGCATTATGGCAAAAAAGGAAGTGGAATTGTTTTGGAAGAAGGAATGTTTTTCACAATTGAACCGATGATTAACGCCGGAAAAGCTGAAACGATTTTAAGTAAGCATGATGGCTGGACGGTGACGACACGCGATAAATCTTTATCGGCGCAGTTCGAACACACAATCGGAGTTACAAAAGACGGGTTTGAAATTTTTACAGCGTCACCAAAAAGTTTAGATTTTCCGCCTTATAAAACTTAAGTTTTCGCAAGAAAAGATTTCAGGTCATCGAGCAAAGGCCTTTAGGCCGTCGTCGAGATGCTAGCTCGGTGTTGCAACATCGAGCTAGCATCTCGACGATGGCCTAAAGGCCTTTGCTCGATGACCTATAAAAATTACCTAACCAGCAACCACAATATTCACCAATTTATCCGGCACTGAAATCACTTTTTTAACTTCCTTACCTTCGATAAATTTTTTCACATTTTCATTTTCAAAAGCCAATTTTTCCATTTCTTCTTTTGCAGTTCCTTTCGGCATTTGAATTACAGCACGTAGCTTTCCCGCAACTTGAACTGCAACTCCGACTTCATCTTCCAAAATCAAAGCCGGATCAAAATCAGGGAATTTTTCGGCGCTTACTAAAGTTTTATTTCCTAATTTTTCCCACAGCTCTTCCGCTAAATGTGGCATGATTGGAGAAATTAAAATCACCAAATTATTCAAAGCAAAATTCATTACTTTTTTATCAGTTGCCGATTTCGGTTCAAATTTTTCCAAAGCATTTGAAAACTCGCGGATCTTAGCAATTGAGCGGTTGAAGCCCATTTTTTCAAATTCTTCTTTGACGATAGAAATAGTTTTGTGAGTTAGTTTGGTAATTGGATGACTTGCTAAAACTTCGCCCTCACCTTTGTCATCAATATTTGACGCGACTAATTTCCACAAACGATTGATATATTTCCAAGCGCCGTCAATTCCACCTTCCGACCAATCTAAATCACGCGAAGCCGGAGTATCAGAAAGCATGAAAAGACGCGCCGTATCTGCGCCGTAACTTTCAACAATGTGCGATGGATCAACTACGTTTTTCTTGGATTTACTCATCTTTTCACTGCGGCCGAGAATCACTTCGTCAGCGGGACGCGCTGCAGCATCGCTTGGGAAAATCCATTTTCCTGTCGCTTTATCTTTAAAGGTTTGATGGCAAACCATACCTTGCGTAAGTAAGTTCGCGAAAGGTTCGGAAATATCTAAATAGCCGCATTTTTTGAGCGCTTTGGTGAAAAAACGGGCGTAAAGTAAATGTAACACTGCATGTTCAACGCCGCCAATATATTGATCGACCGGCATGAATTTATTGGCTGCTTCTTTATCAAAAGCTTTGTCTTGAGGCTGAGAAATGTAACGCAAATAATACCAAGAGCTTTCAAAAAAAGTGTCAAAAGTATCAGTTTCGCGAATAGCTTTTTGACCTTTATAAGTTGTATATTTCCAGGTCGGATGTTGCGCCAAAGGATTTCCCAAACCATTAAATTCAACATCTTTTGGCAATTCAACCGGAAGCTCTTCTTCCGGAACCGAAACAATTGTGCCATCTTCCAAATATAAAACCGGAATCGGGCAACCCCAATAGCGTTGGCGCGAAACGCCCCAATCGCGCAGACGGTAATTTATTTTTTTGGTCGCCTCACCTTTTGCTGACAAAATTTCAAAAACTTTTTCTTTAGCTTGAGCGCAAGTTAGGCCATTTAAAAAATCGGAATTTATAATAATTCCATCTTCAAGATAAGGCAGATTCAACTCTTTCAAACGCTCATTATCATCAAGTGGTTCAACTAAAATATTGGGAATTGAACTGTCGGCGTGGTGCACCGCAACCGGTCCAACAACTTGTTTAATTGGTAAATTATATTTTTTGGCAAATTCAAAATCGCGAACATCATGCGCTGGGCAGGCAAATATTGCTCCCGTGCCATATTCCATTAAAACGAAATTGGCGATATAAACATCAAGTTTCCAATTGGGATCTAGAGGATGCACAACTTGTAAACCGGTTTTAATACCGGTTTTTTCCTGTTTTTCGATGGTTTGTTCATCTACAGCATTGCGGTTGCAGATTTCGATGAAAGTTTTGATTTCAGGATTTTTCTGCGCCAATTCTTGCGCAATTGGATGATGTGGCGAAATGCCAATGAAAGACGCACCAAATAAGGTGTCAGGACGAGTTGTATAAACCGGAATTTTTGAATCAGAATCCGCAACTTTAAAATCAATAATTTGGCCTTCGCTTTTACCAATCCATCTTTCTTGCATAGTTAGAACTCGTTCATCCCAACCTTTGAGGTTTTTTAATTCGCTCAAAAGTTCTTCCGAAAAATCAGAAACTTTTAAAAACCATTGATTGAGTTTTTTCTTTTCAACCAACGCTCCGCTTCGCCAGCCGCGGCCGTCAATTACTTGTTCATTGGCCAAAACTGTTTGGTCAATCGGATCCCAATTTACGAAAGATTCTTTTTGATAAGCTAAACCAGCTTTTAGAAAATCGATGAAAATTTTTTGCTCATGTTTGTAATAATCCGGCAAGCAAGTTACAACCTGGCGGCTCCAATCTAATGACAAACCGATTGATTTTAAATCGGCGCTCATAGTTTTGATATTTTCCAGCGTCCATTTTTCCGGATGAACTTTATGTTCTAAAGCGGCATTTTCGGCTGGTAAACCAAAGGCATCAAAACCCATCGGATGTAAAACATTAAAACCTTGTAACTTTTTAAAACGGGCGATGGCATCGCCAATTGTATAGTTGCGCAAATGGCCCATGTGGATTTTTCCTGATGGGTAAGGAAACATTTCCAGCACGTAATATTTTTCTTTAGCAGAATTTTCGTCAAATTTAAAAATCGCTTTTTCTTCCCAGCTTTGCTGCCATTTTTTTTCAGCAGTTTTGTGGTTGTAGTTTGGAATCGTGTTCATTTTTTTTCTTTAGATTTTAATAAGCTTGACCTGGCATTCTAGGCATTTGCGGCATTTGTGGCGGCATTCCCGCTGGCATACCTTGTGAACCTTGTGAAGTATTATCCAACATCACTGGCATTGAAGGCCCGCCTGGATAAGATCCTCCCGCAGGTGAAGCGCCAAAGCTGCTTGGCTGCGGAGTGCCATCCTTGTTTTTTAAGGTTGATTGTCGGGTACGACCGTTAGTGTAAAGATCGGTGTTGTAAACGCAGACAATATCACTGCCGCTTCTCAAAGTATATTGCGGCGAAACGCGCTCAACAATAATATAATTTCCTGCCGCTCTGAAGTTAACCAGCGATTCAAAACCTCCCGCATCAACTGAGAAAATTGCTGGAATTTCGGCATTTTTCTTAGCGAATTGGAAGTAAGTAAATTCACCATTGTCAAAAACTTTAACCGGTGCGATTGATGGCTCGCCGGTATATTGATAATCGAAATTATAAACTGATAAATCACGCAAATCAGGTTCATCCGATGGTGAAGATCTTGGAAATTCTACGATATTTTTATCTTTTTCATCAGGATAAACAAATTTGGCAACGAAGATGAGATCTTTGTCAGTAATACCTTTCGCTTCTTTAGCCATTAATTCAAAATGATAAACGCGTTTGCTGCTAATAACCGTCATGTTGGTTTCAGAATTATCTTCACCAACCGGTTTTAAGAAAAGGCGATTTCCCAAATTCTCAATCAACCATAAAGACGGATCGCCCATTGAAATTGTGCTGACAGTTTCGCCTTCCTCAAATTCAATAAAACCCTGGTAAGTATAATGCCCGATATAGCGGTACACATCATTTGGGTTGTAAATATAACTACGGAATTTTTTTTCAGTTCCGAGATAGCGCGGCAATTGCACAGCCTGCGCCATTGAAGAAAAGCAACAAATTGCCAAAAAACAAAATAGAAATTTTTTCATTTTACCTTATAGAGTTTATAGCCATTGACCATGAAATTAATGATGCCTTTTTCGCCTTTTTTGATACCATCAAAAGCAAAATTTATTTTAACAATATAGCGATCTTTTTTATCGGTTACTACTCCCGTTTCCAAATCAACCGATTTAGTGCTTGCAGTAAAGCGCACTTCGGCTTCGGTTGGAATTTTATTGGATAAATATTGACGTGCTTTTTGAGCAAAATCTTTCGGCTCAATTTTAACTAATTTTATTGAATCAATCTGAACTTTTTTAACTACATTTTGACCATAAAAATTAATCGGGCTGTCAGGATTATCCTTACTCATTATCAACCTGAAAACCTTATATTCATTATCCGTAGAAATATTTCTAATGTGATTTAATTTATTATTCACATCTTCAATTTCGCCTCTTCTAAAATCAAAACCTTCGCGCTCTTTCACATAGTCTGCAATCAGGTATTTAGCCACTGCTTCATCCACAGTTGCAATTTGCGGATCGAAACCTGCATGACCTTTTTTTGGTTTTAAATTGACGAGATTGGGGAATGTAAGTGAACGATCTCCGGCTTGAATAAAAATCGGCACTTCCTCAACTAAAGGAAAAGCGCTTTGCACCATCTGAACCAGAAAGAACAAAACTACGCAGGCGATTATCGCGCCAAAAATCAGCAAGGTGCGGTCGCAAATCGGGGTAACGTAGCGAAAGAAATACCAGTTTACGGCATCTTTAAAATAGCTACCGTCATCAACGGATTTTTTGATGAAATCAAAATATTCGTCAGCTTCTTCGCGACTTTCGTTTTTGATTTCTTCAAGCTTTTGTTCCATTCTTTTTTTAAGATTTTACAACCGCAAGCACTGAGTCGCTTTGCAGGTTTTTTAAAATTGAAATCATTTCATTGACCGATTTTTCCAAAGTTTCGTAATCAGTACCACGAAACACCAGTGAAGTCGTGCCTTCACCCGGATAACTTCCCATGATAATTTGCGGATATTTTTGCTGTAAATCAGCAAAATCTTTCGCAATTACACTTTCAGTTAAAGTAATTTTTACTTCCTGCATTTTTGTTTTCGCACCACCTTGAAGGCCTTTTTTAGCGCCTTCTAACATAATACGGAAAATTTTCGGAATTCCGGCTAAAACAAAAACATTTTCGATTTTAAAACCGGAAGCGGCGTTAATTTCATTTTGAATTAGAGTCGCTTTGCTTGGCATGAATGCCATTTTTAAACGCGCTTCATTTAAATTTCCGTGACCATAATAATTTTCTAAAATGGCTTTTGCTTCTTCATTTACAAGATATTCATCATCAAAAGCTTTAGCAATTGCCGCTGATGTAATATCATCGTGAGTTGGACCAACGCCACCGCTGGTAAAAACATAATCATATTTTTTACGAACCGCGTTTACCGCTTCAACAATTTCTGCTTCACCATCAACTACAACGCGCACTTCTTTTAGATTTACACCGATTTCTCCGAGGCTAACAGCTAAGAAATTCAGGTTTTCATCTTTAGTGCGACCGGAAAGTATTTCATCGCCGATAATTACTAACGCTGCAGTTACGGTTTTTTGGGTCATTGTTTATTTTAATATTTTTTACTGTGACTCACTTAAAACTTTGGTGCACCCGGCGGGATTTGAACCCACAACCTTTGCCTTCGGAAAGCAACAC
>JAZKII010000033.1:0-10012 GCA_040384945.1 Pseudomonadota bacterium | reverse complement strand
ATTTTTAGATGGTCGAGCAAAGCGCGTAGCGCGTCGTCGAGACCCTAGCTCGATTTATTTAATTAATCCCTCAACAACTCATTAACTGAAGTTTTAGAACGAGTTTTTTCATCAACTTTTTTCACAATCACTGCGGCGTAAAGCGAAACATTTTTATCACCTTTCGTTGAAGCAATATTTCCCGGAACTACAACTGAGTAAGCTGGAACGCGACCATAAAAAATCTCACCAGTTTCGCGGTCAATAATTTTTGTTGAAGCACCGATATAAACGCCCATTGAAATTACCGAGCCTTTTTCAACGATCACGCCTTCGGCAATTTCACTGCGTGCGCCGATGAAACAATCATCTTCAATAATTACCGGATTTGCTTGTAGCGGCTCAAGAACACCGCCAATTCCGGCACCGCCGGAAATGTGACAATTTTTACCGATTTGGGCGCAAGATCCAACTGTCGCCCAAGTATCAACCATCGTGCCTTCACCAACATAAGCACCAAGATTTACGAATGATGGGAGTAAAACTGCATTCTTAGCAATATATGCCGAATAGCGAACAATGGCACCTGGAATCACGCGGAAACCGGCTTTTTTAAAATCTTCTTCTTTCCAATTGCTGAATTTTAGAGGAACTTTATCGAAATAAGTTAAAGCATCTCCTGTAGTTACTGTGTGCTTACTTAAGAAATTATCGTTAAGACGGAAAGAAAGCAAAATCGCTTTTTTTATCCATTGATTTACTTGCCAAATATCATTTTGTTTTTCACAGATTCTGATTTCACCGCGATCAAGCAAAGCCAATGTTTCATTAACTGCATCACGTATTTCGCCTTTTGTTGATTGATTGATTTCGGCTCTGTTTTCAAAAGCGGTTTCAATAATTTGAGATAGATTTTTATTCATATTTATGAGTTGTTTTTTTGAATTTTGGAGCAATTTAAGAATGCCATTCCATCGAGTCATAACTGCCACAAGCGTTACAATTAGCGCTCCATTTTGAACTTAAATAACCGCAATTATTACAAACATAATGATCGTCTGGCAGCATCATTTCTGCTTTAGCAATATTCTTTTTAAACTCTTCTTCATTGCCTAAATTCTTTTCAGAAAACGCCAAAAGCTTATAAGCGCGATAAGTTTTTTGGCGAAGAAGCGATAAATGTAAAAATTCTTTCGCAGTTTGGAAAGCCCCTGCCCTAAAGGCTACAAGCCCAATTGCTAATTTACCTATTCCCGCTTCATCATTAACTTCAGCCAATTTTTTAATCGCTTTAATACGATTTTTAGCAGAATATTTGCGGTTGGTTAAATCATAAATTTCAGCAAAAATTAAATTCGGATTTTCGCGCCATAAATGCTTGATTTGCCAAGTTGTTTTAAAAGCAAAACCCAATTTCAACCATGATTTTAAAAGAATTTCCTGCGCCGGTAAAAACTGGCTTTCGGCTTTTAAAGCAATTTTTGCATATTTAATTGCGTGAAGAAATTTCTTGGATTGATAAGCTTCTAAAGCTAAGGCGCTGTTGATTACAGCCAGGTCTCTTTTTTGTAATTCATCTTTAAATTTATCCGAACCATATTCCGAAATTAAGGCTTTTGCTTCTTGCCACAAACCGCGTTTTTTATAAAGTCCGAACAAAGTTTGTGCTGCCTGAACATTGTCTTTCTTTAATGACAAAATTTGTTTGGCATAAGCAATCGCCTGAACCTCATCCTGTTTTTGCAAAGCCAGTGCCAACTTTGATTTCAACACTAAAATTTTAGCATTTTTATTATCGCCAAATTTAGAAAAAATTTCACCGGATTTTGAAAAATCAGCTTTATCAAAAGCCATTTTTCCGAGGAAGAAATTATTTAAGGCCGGATTTTTGATTAATTTGGAGAATTTTTTATGCAGCTCTTTGGCTGATTTTTCATCATTAACTTCCAGCGCTAACATCAATTGCGCCATGATGTCGTAAGCTTTGTGATGTCTGCGCACCAATTTTTCCAAACGTCTTATATAACTTTTTCGAGAAAATAATTTTAAGAGATTAGGAAAACGAATCGCAAAAATTCGCGTCAATAAATATGACAAAGCAATTATACAAACCGCTACTAAAAACGACATTAAAATCGCCGTTAAAATATCAGCCTGAACCTCATATCCAAGCCAGTTTATAACGACATTGCCATTATTATCCAACATCCAAACCAACAAGGTTGAGAGCGCAACAGCAATGAATAAAAACCATAAAATTGCAAACATATTAGGTCAGACTTTTTAGGTAGTTTAAAATATCTCCATCGATTTTTTGTGCTTCTGCTGAAACACTTAATTCATCTAAAAATTCTTTGAGAATTTCGTGATAATTTGCATCGAGAGAGAGAAGAGAAGTAAGAGCTTCTTGATAATTTTCTTCGCGTAAAAGCCTTTCAACTTTGGTAATTGATGAATCAACATCACCAGGATTTTTATCATCAATTCTTCTGATGATTATGAGCTTGGAAATATTGTAACGGATTTTAGAAAGAATGCCGCCATCAGGATTGAAGTTTTTAGCAGCAACAAGTTCTGGAATTAGAGTAGCAAAGGTTTTACTCAATTTTTCTCTGCCCTGTAAATTGGGTAATAATGGTTTTAACTGGGCAATTTTTGCTTGCAGATTTTCATCAAAAGAAGCCAGCATTTCAAAATTTTTAAACTCTTCTGCGGATGGTTTTCCAGCTGAAATTTTTTGTCTTAAATCAACATAAGTAAAAATTAATTTACCGATTCTTTCCTGATTTTTATATTTTTGAACATCGTTTTTAAGCACCAAAATTTGCTCTCTTAAATCAGTGATTTGCACCTGATTTTTCAGCAACATTTGATAAATAAATTCCGCACCTTTTTCTTTTAATTCATTCACCGTTAAATCCGGCAAACCATGCGGATCAGCGCCTTCGTGATCGGGAGAAAGATCAAAAATTTCACTGTCAATATTGTCATATTTTTCAACTAAAGATTTAGCCGCTTGCTTCTGCGCCGCTTTTACCTGCCAATATTTAAAGCCAAAATAACCAAATAAAATCAGTGATATTAAAATGATTAATTTAGTTAAAAAACTTTGTCTTTTTTTGGTGACGATATTTTTATTTTCCTGATTTTTTGCATCTAAGCTTTCAGTCATAAAAATTATTTAAAATTGGAAATTGATCAAAAGTTGCAGAATTGGTGAAGCCGTAATTTCTTACATCATGAAGAATTTTTTCACTTAAACATAGTAGCTGCGCGTCTTTAAAATATTCAAGCAGATTGTGCTTGGCGGCTAATTTAAAAAAGATCTTAGCGCTATTTTGCGAAAAAAGTAAAACCTGGTCAAAAGAATTATTTTTAATAAATTGCAATAATTCAGCAGAAAAATTTGGCATTTCCTGAGTTTCGTAAGATAAAATATTTTCTACTTTAAAACCTGATTTTTCTAATTCTTTTTTGAAATCCAAACTCACGATTGAGCCATGAAAATAAAGAATTGGTGTCGATTTATTTTCTTCAGACTCAATAATTAAATTAAGCAAAGATTCTGCTGAATTTTTTGGCGCAAATTCAACATTTTTAAAACCAACTTCAATTAATTTCTGCGCCGATTTTTTCCCAACCGCAAAAATTTTCACATCTTTTGGCAATCCAAAATCAATTATCGCATCACAGGCATTTGAACTACTTATTATAATGGCCGAAATTTTCCCCGGTATTTTTTGGCCCGAAGAAATTTTTTTAACCGAAAAAAGTGGTTCACAAAATGTTGAAAATCCTTCTTGTTCAAGGGTTTTAACCATTTCTTCTGCCCGATCTTTTGCCCTTGTCACTAAGACATTTTTCATTAAGTGATTGCCAAGTTAAAATTGAAATTTATTGTACGCGCCCTTCGATTTGGACACCTAAAATAGTTTCAATTTCAAAATCAAACTTACAAATGAATATCCACGAATATCAGGCTAAAAGTCTGCTTAAAAAATTCGGCGTTGCCGTGCCTGAAGGTCATCCAGCTTTCTCGGTTCCTGAAGCAGTTGAAGCTGCAAAAGCATTAGAAGCTGCCGGAAATAAAATTTTCGTTGTTAAAGCACAAATTCACGCCGGTGGCCGCGGCAAAGCGGGTGGCGTTAAAGTTGTAAAATCAGTTGAAGAAGTTCACGAAAAAGCTTCACAAATTTTGGGAATGACTTTGATCACTCACCAAACCGGCCCAGAAGGCAGATTGGTTAAAAGACTTTATGTTGAAGCTGGTTCAAGCATCAAAAAAGAATATTATTTATCAGCTGTAGTTGATCGCAAAACCAAAGCTATCGTGTTCATGGCTTCTACCGAAGGTGGCGTTGAGATCGAAGAAGTTGCTGAAAAACATCCAGAAAAAATCATCTCGGTAATTGTTGATGCCGCTTCCGGAATTCAATCTTGCCACGCCCGCAAATTAGGCTTCGCTTTAGGATTCTCCGGCGACACTTTGAAAAAATTCTCTAAATTGATTTTCGCATTATATAAAGCTTTCACTGAAACTGATTGCTCACAAATCGAGATCAATCCATTAGTTGAAACTAACGAAGGCGACATCATCGCATTGGATGCTAAAATTAATTTCGATGACAATGCTTTGCACCGTCATGATGACATCAAAGAACTTCGCGATTTAGATGAAGAAGAACCTCTTGAAATCGAAGCTTCTAAATATGATCTAAACTACATCAAAATGGATGGTAAAATTGGCTGTATGGTTAACGGCGCCGGTCTTGCAATGGCTACTATGGACATCATCCAACTTTACGGTTCATCTCCGGCAAACTTCCTTGACGTTGGCGGCGGCGCAACTCGTGAAAAAGTTACAGCAGCTTTCAAAATCATTCTTTCTGATACTAACGTAAAAGGAATTTTGGTGAATATTTTCGGCGGCATCATGCGTTGCGACATTATCGCTAACGGTATTCTTGAAGCAGCTAAAGAAGTTCACTTAAGCGTGCCTTTGGTTGTTCGTCTTGAAGGAACCAACGTGGAACTTGGCAAAGAAATCATCGCCAAATCTGGCTTAGCTGTAATTTCAGCTGATGACCTTGCAGATGCTGCACAAAAAATTGTACAAGCAGTTAAAGCTGCCGAAATTTCAAACTAATTTTTAAAACCAATGTCAGTTTTAGTTAATAAAAATACCAAAGTTATCTGCCAAGGCTTCACTGGAGCTCAAGGCACTTTCCACTCTGAACAAGCAGCTGCTTACGGAACCAAAATGGTTGGCGGTGTTACACCAGGAAAAGGTGGCACTTCACATTTAGGCCTTCCGGTTTTCGACACTGTTTTTGATGCCAGAAGAAAAACTGATGCCAATGCTTCAGTAATCTACGTTCCGCCTCCATTCGCAGCTGATGCGATTTTGGAAGCAATCGAAGCTGAAATCGAACTTATCGTTTGTATCACTGAAGGCATTCCTGTTCTTGACATGGTTAAAGTTAAAAAAGCTTTAGCTGGTTCTCGCTCTAGATTAATCGGACCAAACTGCCCAGGAATTATCACTCCAGGTGAATGCAAAATCGGTATCATGCCAGGACACATTCACAAAAGAGGATCAATTGGTATCGTTTCTCGTTCAGGAACTTTAACTTATGAAGCAGTTCACCAAACTACTAGAGCTGGCTTAGGCCAAACTACTTGTATCGGTATCGGTGGCGACCCGGTTAACGGAACTAACTTTATCGATTGTTTAGATTTATTTTTGTCTGACCCTGAAACTCAAGCCATGATCATGATTGGCGAAATCGGTGGAACTGACGAAGAAGAAGCCGCAGAATTTTTAAGACAAGAAGCGAAAAAAGGCCGCAGCAAACCAACTGTAGGTTTCATCGCTGGCCGTACTGCTCCGGAAGGACGCAGAATGGGTCACGCTGGTGCGATCATTTCTGGTGGTAAAGGTGGCGCGGAAGGCAAAATCGAAGCTATGAAATCAGCGGGAGTTGCAGTTGCTGATAGCCCTGCTTCACTTGGTCAAACCATGGTTAACTTACTAAAAAAATAACAATCCCAATTAACAAACCCAAAAAACCAGGAGAAATTATGAACGATCGTAAAAAAGCATTAGATGCAGCATTAGCCCAAATTGACAAAGAATTTGGCAAAGGTTCAGCCATGAAATTTGGCTCAAAACCAATCACCGATATTGAAGTTATTCCAAGCGGATCTTTGGCACTTGACGTGGCTCTTGGTGTTGGCGGTTATCCACGTGGAAGAATCGTAGAAATTTACGGTCCGGAATCTTCAGGAAAAACCACTCTCACTTTACACGCAATTGCCGAAGCTCAAAAAGCTGGCCTTTCTTGTGCTTTCATCGATGCGGAACATGCTTTCGATCCGGCTTATGCCAAAAATCTTGGCATCAATTTAGACGAAATGATTATTTCGCAACCGGATAATGGTGAAGCAGCTCTTGAAATTGCTGACACTTTAGTTCGCTCCGGTGCAGTTGATTTAATCGTTATCGACTCAGTTGCAGCTTTGGTTCCACAAGTTGAACTTGAAGGCGGAATGGGTGATAATCAAATGGGTTTACAAGCCCGCTTGATGAGCAAAGCTTTAAGAAAATTGACTTCAACAGTTTCAAAAACCAACTCTACAGTAATTTTCATCAACCAAATCCGCATGAAAATCGGCGTGATGTTTGGTTCTCCTGAAACTACAACAGGTGGAAACGCTTTAAAATTCTACGCTTCTGTAAGATTAGACATCCGCAGAGGAACCGCGATCAAAGATCAGGAAGAAGTTTTAGGCAACGAAACCAAAGTTAAAGTTGTAAAAAATAAAGTTGCTCCACCTTTCAAAACCGCAGATTTCGAAATTATTTACGGCGAAGGAATTTCCCGCGTTGGTGAAATTATCGACTTGGCTGTTAAATATGACATTCTTGAAAAATCAGGATCTTGGTATGCTTATAAAGGTGCTAAAATCGGGCAAGGAAAAGAAAATACTAAAAACTACCTAAGAGAAAATTCGAAAGTTGCTGAAGAATTGGAAAATGCAATTCGTGAAAAACTTGGCGTTGCGAAATTGAAAAAATCTGCGGCAAAAGAAGAAGCTGCAGAAAAAAAACGCAAAGCTGACGCTGCTTAAGAAAAAATAAAATGTCACCCTGAGCCTGTCGAAGGGTGTGTTTTGACTCGGATAAATCGAGCATTAACACACCCTTCGACAGGCTCAGGGTGACTAAAAATTCTTTAAAAAAAAGTTCGACAAAGTTTTTTTTAAAATCAAAATCAAACTCTCCCCAAATTTGATTTTCTAAATGCACTCGTAGCTCAATTGGATAGAGCATCTGACTACGAATCAGAAGGTTGTGAGTTCGAATCTCGCCGAGTGCACCAATATTCCCCAAATTGATCTTAAGAATATCTCCCCTCCAACACTTCTATACTCTCCTGAACTATTCTTAAATAGTTCATCATATTATAAAAAAATATCCCCCAAGGTTGTTCTAGAAGCGATAAAATATTCTGAAAATAATCATGAAATTCCCGAATTTAAGTCGGTTAAAACTTTCATGTCGCCTAGAGAAGACGTAGTATATCTTCAAAAAGGCGACTTCATTCGATTGGCGCAGGCATATAAAAATGCCTCAGAATTTCAGGGTTACTTCCGATCAACACCATCAAATTCTCCAACAAGAATTTCTCATAAAACTTTGGCAGTTACCACATCTCTCAATGCAACTTTGAGTTGATTAATAGAAATATTATGTTTCCTTGCAAAATATTCTTAATTTTTTCGGATTAAAATGAACAGAAACTGTATGAGTGATTTTTTACAAATTGTTCAAGACTCTTCAAAGGAGAAAGTAATTGAGACACAAATTTCTCAAGATCCCTTAGATAAAGACACTTCATTAGTAATGAAGTTTTACGATAATGGTTCTTTTAATGTTTTTTCAGGTGACGATTCAAAGTCGAAGGTTGCTGTTACTTCACCAGAAGCATCAAAATCAAAAGGCTCGCCACCAAAAAGAAACGCTTCCTCAGTTAAAAATTTAGACCTATTAGCTTCATCACCTACTGCAAATGCTCCTGGCAATCAACCTCAGAAAAACACTTCCGAAATAACAGCAACTCCATCCTCTTCTTCAATCCAATCAACTTCAACTCGTAATTTAAGTTCCTCTGAACATCCGGTAATTGTGCCTGTACTTTGGCTTTTAAATCTTATCAACGGATCCCCAAAAAAAGAAAATGGCGGCAATAACGGCCGCTAAAGATTTACATTAAGAACCGCTCTGTCATGCTTTAAATCTCAAAACAGATTTAATTACTTCACAAAATCACGCATGAAAATAGCAATAATCGGTGCCGGAATTTCCGGACTCACAGCTGCAAAAGAATTATCCCAAATTGCTGAAGTTACAGTTTTTGAAAAGTCGCGCGGCGTTGGTGGACGCATGTCAACGCGTTATGCAACTCCATATCAATTTGATCACGGCGCGCAATATTTCAGCGCCAAAACTGATGCTTTTAAAGATTTTCTAAAACCATTCGAAACCCAGGGAATTATCGCGCCGTGGAATGCGATTTTTTGCAAAATTAATTTTGATAAAATTGTGCAAACCCAAAAATGGTCGAAACAATTTCCCCATTATGTTGCGGTTCCGAAGATGAACCAGCTTTGCAAAAGTCTGGCTGTCGGACTTAATGTTGTTTTGCAAGCGCAAGTAAAAAACCTCATCAAAATCGATGATAAATGGGAAATTTTTGATATAGATAATAAATCACTGGGCATTTTCGATTTCGTGATTTCCAGCGCTCCCGCCGCACAAACAGCTGATTTACTGCCAGAAACTTTTCGCTATTTAGAACAAATAAAAAAAGTAAAAATGGTGGGCTGTTACGCTTTAATGCTCGCCTTCAAACGCGAGATAATTTTGGAATGGGAAGCGGCAATAATTTTAAATTCCAAAATCAACTGGATTTCCGTAAATAACAGCAAACCGCAAAGACCTCAGGAATTTTGTTTAGTCGCGCATTCAACAAATGCCTGGGCTGAAGAAAATATGGAAGTTGATGCGGAAACTGTACAAAAAGAATTAATGGCCGAAGTTTCAAAAATTATTAACTTCAATATTTACAAAAATAAATACGCCAATTTGCATCGCTGGAAATATGCCAATGTAGAAAAACAATCGGGACAAAAATCTTTACTTGATGAAAAAAATAAACTCGCAGTTTGCGGTGATTGGCTGATTCACGGCAGTGTTGAAGCAGCATTTTTGAGCGCGATGGATTTGGTGGGGAAAATTAAAAACTTAGTGGCAGAATAATTTCCACTTTGACTCTATAATTTTAATTTTCCTCGCCGCTCACATTTCTTATTGTTTTTTTTCTAATCATCTTCAAATTTCACAATATCAATTTAATCAATCACAATCGCATGAAAATCAAATTAACCGCAATTTTCCTGGCAATTTTCGCCCTTACTTCTGCAACAGCCTTCGCTGCAGCCAAAACTGAAAAAAAGACATCATTAAAAATAGCTGAGAAAAAAGATCCGGCGGACGACCTGAAAATCCAACCATTCGATTTTCAAAAATTATTCTCAGAAGCAGAAACTTATTTCAAAGCTGCCAAAGCTTGGGAAAGATTAAGATGCGAACCAAAAAGCGGTTTCCTTTGCACTAAAAGAGAATGTCCGAAAAGAGAAGTTAAAGCTTTTATCGTGTTAGATAAAAAAGCTAAAACCGTTACTCGTTGCGAAAGCGAAATCTGCGAAACTTTCCCGGCTACATTCAACCAAACCGGCGTTTTCTACAATATTCAATCTGATGGCCCGATCGGCACTTTAATCAGAGTTTTGGGTGATAGCCGTTACAAAGAAATCACAACTGTGGGATTGGATGCTTACATCGCGAACGGAAATTGCGAAGTTATTTCTGACTAAATCAGATTCTTAAATATAAAAAAAAGCGGCTTTATGTCGCTTTTTTTTGTGTCTAAAAAATATAAAATCAAAAAAAGACACAAAAAGTGTGTCC
>JAZKII010000032.1:0-11327 GCA_040384945.1 Pseudomonadota bacterium | reverse complement strand
AATAAAAATCTTTAGGTTGTAGAGCAAAGCGAAGCGTCGTCGAGACACTAGCTCGATCTCGCCACAACTATTTCTGCTCCACCAAACTTTTCTTCCCCGGCAATCTTGCAAAAAGCGGATCAGTAATTTTCGTTGAAAGCAAAGCCGACAACCAAACCACAAAATAAAGCGGAAATGGAAAAGCAATCCGCGATTTATTTTTCGCCAAACCATTCTTAATAATTTTCGCGCATTTTTCCGGCGGCATAATAAATGGCATCGGAAAATCATTCACATCCGTCATCGGCGTTTTAATATAACCCGGGCAAATCGCATTTACTGCAATTCCCAATTTCCCCAAATTTCCGCGCAATCCTTCGGCGTAAACTCTAACTGCCGATTTACTGGCGGAATAAGCAGGAGAGCTCGGCAAGCCACGAAATCCAGCAAGCGAAGAAACAATTCCAACTTGCCCTTTTTTCCGGTTTTTCATTTTCTCAATCGCCGGATGAATCACATTTAAAACGCCGTGCAAGTTGGTTGCGAAAATCCTGTGAACTTGCGCCATCGGTTCAAGACCTTGCGAAGTTCCAGCCGAAATTCCGGCATTGGCAATTACCAAATCCAGCGCAAAATTTTCTTCGATTTTTTCAATCCAGTTTTTTGTTGCTGCTTCATCACAAACATCCAAAATCTCCAAATGAACATTTGCTTTTAATTCTTCGCATAGAGTTTTTGTGACTTGTAATTTTTCTAAATGACGGCCACATAAAAATAAATTTACTCCGGCTTCTGAGTAAGCAATAGCAAGGGCGCGACCGATTCCGCTACCGCCGCCTGTGATTAAAATATTTTTAGGATTTTTCATAAAATGAGACCAAAATTTATAACATTTGAAGGAATTGAAGGTTCTGGAAAATCAACTCAAGTAAAAAAATTGCACGCGTTTTTTTTAGAAAAAAATATTGATGCAGTTCTAACTCGCGAACCGGGTGGAACTTTTGCCGGAGAAAAAATCCGCGAAATTCTAATTGATGAAAAAATTGAAAAATTGGAAGCAAAAACCGAGCTTTTTTTAAATTTTGCCGCGCGCTTGGAGCATGTTGAAAAATTAATCAAACCAAGTCTGGCGCAAGGAAAAACCGTAATTTCCGATCGTTTTTTTGATTCAACTTTTGCTTATCAGGGCAATGCTTTTGGTCTTGATGAAAAGTTAATTGCAGATGTCAAAAAAATGGCGATTTCTGATTTTGCGCCCGACATTACTTTCTTAATTGATGTGCCGGTTGAAGCAGCGTTTGCGCGCATTCAGACTCGTGCTGACAATAATCGTTATGAAAAATTAGGTCTCGATTTTCACCAAAAAGTGCGTGATGGATTTTTGCAGCTGGCGAAGAAAAATCCGCGAATTAAAGTGATTGATGGAACTAAAAATCAGCAGGAAGTTTTTGCCGAAATTATTCAAACTTTAACCTCAATTTAAATTAAAATGACAAAAAGAAATAAAATCGCCTTAGTTGGCGCGGGAAATATTGGCGGTACTCTAGCGCATTTAGCCGGATTAAAAAATTTAGGCGACATCGTTATTTTGGATGTTGCAGAAGGTGTTGCCAAAGGCAAAGCTTTGGATTTAGAACAATCTTCGGTTGTTGAAGATTTTGATGCTAACATCAGCGGAACCAGCAATTACGCTGATATTGCGGGTGCAGATGTTGTAATCGTAACTGCCGGAATCGCCAGAAAACCTGGAATGAGCCGCGATGATTTAATGGCAACCAACACTTCAATCATCAAATCTGTTGCTGAAGGAATTAAGCAACATGCGCCAAATGCATTCGTAATCGTGATTACAAATCCACTTGATGCGATGGTGTATGTCATGCAGAAAGTTTCTGGTCTTCCGACGAATAAAGTTGTGGGAATGGCTGGCGTGCTTGACTCTTCAAGAATGTCACTTTTTTTAGCGCGCGAATTCAACGTCTCAGTTGAAGATGTAAATGCCTGTGTTTTAGGCGGTCACGGCGATACAATGGTTCCACTAATTCGCTATTCTTCAGTTGCGGGAATTCCAATTCCTGACTTGATCGAAATGGGTTGGACTACCAAAACCAAAATCGAAGAAATCGTGCAAAGAACGCGCGATGGTGGTGCTGAAATCGTGAAACTTTTGGGAACAGGTTCAGCATTTTATGCTCCTGCTTCATCGGCGATTTTAATGGCAGAAAGCTATCTTTTTGACAAAAGAAAAGTGCTTCCGGTTGCTGCAAATTTGAATGGCGAATATGGTGTTAAAGACATGTATATCGGCGTTCCAGCGATCATCGGCAAAAATGGTGTTGAAAAAATTATTGAGATTAAATTGAACTCTCAGGAATTGACAATGTTTAACCGTTCAGTTGATGCGGTTAAAAAGTTAGTTGAAGAAGTGAAATTATAGAGCTCATAAAAAATACTATTGCGAAAGCGCGAATTTACTTCGCGCGAAGCAATTCAATATTCTCTAAATTCAAACGAAGTTTGAATTTAATTTATCTTCATGGCCCATATCGAAATAAAAAAATCCAGGCTCGCTTTTATATATTTCTGCATCATCGCAGCTTTTTGCATCATCATAATCCGCATGATTTTTATCGTCGTTTCCGGCGATAAAGTAAAAATCAGCGGCATTTACGATCCACGATTGGCGGGCAAGCGCGCTAATATTTATGATCGCAACGATGTTTTGGTGGCAACAGATTTAAAAACAAAATCACTTTATGTTAGCAGCGTTTTGGTGAAAGATCCGCAGGCGATTGCGCGCGGTTTGACATCGGTTTTTTCCGATCTGACTTACAATGAAGTTCTCAAAAAAATCTCGGATAATAAAAACAGCAAACAATGGATTTTGATTAGAAGAAATCTCAATCCAAGCCAAGTAGATCAAGTGCAAAACCTGCAAATGGCGGGTTTGCTTTTTGAAGATGATCGCATTCGGGTTTATCCGCAAAAATCAATCGCCAGTCATTTTGTCGGTTATGTTGATTTAGACCGCAAAGGCTTGGCTGGTATGGAAATGCAATATGATCGCAAATTAATGAAAGGTGAAGATTTGCATTTGTCGCTCGATGTGCGTGTACAAGATATTTTACATGATGAATTGCAAAATGGCATGGAAGAATATCGCGCCAAAGCCGCAGCTGGCTTGGTTATGGATGTTAATACTGGTGAAATTTTAGCGCTTTCTTCGCTTCCGGGTTTTGATCCGAATTTACAAAATGAAGCAAATCCCGATCAGCGTTTCAACCGCGTAACTAATGGTGTTTACGAGCTTGGATCGGTGTTTAAAGTTTTAACAAACACCAATGCTTTTGAAGATAATTTGGTGAAAATGTCGGATGTTTATAATGTGCATGAGCCGATAAAATATGGCCGTTTCACGATTAAAGATGATCACGCTGTAAAAGATGAAATGACGGTGGCGGAAGTTTTTGCTTATTCTTCCAATATCGGAACCGTGAAAATCGCGGAAAAAATCGGTGCGGAAAATCAAAAAGATTTTTTAGGAAAAATGGGATTGCTCAAAAAAATTGATGTTGAATTTCCGGGAATGGGTCGTCCGATTTACCCGAAAATTTGGCGTGAAATTAATCTTTACACAATCTCTTACGGCCATGGTATTGCTATTACGCCGCTACATTTGGCTTTGTCAGTTTCGGCAATTACAAATGGCGGAACTTTATATAAACCATCATTTCTAAAATTGGCGGAACAGCCCAAAGGTAAAAATGTAATCAAGGAAGAAACTTCTGATATAATGCGGAAAATGTTGCGCAAAGTTGTGTTGGAAGGAACCGGCAGAAATGCCAATATTGAAGGTTATGAAGTTGGCGGCAAAACCGGAACCGCGAATCGCGCCGAATCTGGTGGTTATAATGAAAGATTAACGATGGCTTCTTTTGTTGCGGTGTTCCCGATTTCGCAGCCAAAATATTTAGTTTATGTAATTTTTGACCGACCGAATTATAGTTTTAATACTGGCGGGATGGTTGCAGCACCAGTTGCGGGAAGGGTTGTGAAAAATATTGCACCGCTTTTAGGAGTTCGTCCAAAACCGGTTAGTGCGGAAGATGCAGCGGCGACTGCGAGTCATAAGCATTAATCATAAGAAATTTTTGTACCACAACCCCCCAACCCCCCTTATCAGGGGGGCTTTTAGATCGAACTCGGATTAAGAGCCCCCCTGATAAGGGGGGTTGGGGGGTTGTGGAAAAAATATCAAACTAAACCGCAGCCCGCGCCAAAATAATCCCGCAAGAAATCGCTACATTTAAAGATCTCATATTGTTTTTCATCGGGATGAAAATTCTTTCATCAGCTTTTGCAAACACTTCTTCCGGAACTCCGGCGCTTTCTCTTCCCAACATCAAAACATCATTTTCGGCAAATTTAAATTTTCTATAATCAGTGCTCGCTTTAGTTGACGCTAAAATCAAACGCTGTTTTTTTGCCGCAATTTCCATCGCATAAAAATCTTCAAAAGAAGCATGACGAAAAATTTTTGCATAGTGAATGTAATCAAGTGCTGATTTTTTTACACGTTGCATATCAAATGGAAAACCGCATGGCTCAATGATGTGCAGCTCTGCATCAAAACAAACACAAGTGCGAATTATAGTTCCGACATTGCCGGCAATATCGGGTTGAAAAAGTGCGATTTTAATCATGATTTTTTTTTCAAAAATGAGATAGAGAATTTTTCTTTACAAAAACTTTGTAAACCTCTTTATTTTTTAAATCCCGTTTTTATAAAAACAGTTTATCTATAATTATTTCCAAATCAAAGACTCGCAATGACTGAAACCGTAAAAATTATTTTCATTACCAAAGGAGAAAAAAAAGAGTTCCTGGTTCCGGTTGGCACTACAGTTCTCGAAGCCGCTCACAATAATGACATCGAACTTGAAGGCGCTTGCGAAGGCTCTCTTGCCTGCTCAACCTGCCATGTAATCGTCGATAAAGATTTTTACAGCAAATTAGAAGAACCAACTGAAGACGAAGAAGACATGCTTGATTTGGCGTTTGGCTTAAGCCCGACTTCAAGATTAGGTTGTCAAATTATCATGACCAAAGAGTTAGATGGCTTAACTCTAGTGGTTCCTGATGAGACGCGCAATGTTTCAATTTAAAAACCTAAATTCATAAACTTATGAGCAAGAATATCTTGGTTAAATTAACAATTCTTTTAGTTGTTTCAGCGCTGGTTTATAGCGTATTCTGGTTCTTTAAAGTTGGTCAGGTTGAAAAGCAGGTGAAAAATTTCATCAGCAAAAACAGCGCTCACGTTTCAGCTGGCGACATTGTAGTTTCCGGTTTTCCTCTCGCTCAAAAAATCACAATTCACGATCTTAAATTTACGATTCCAAGCCCATTGCTAAACAAGCGCCAAGTGATTGTAAAATTACTTGAAGCCAAAGCCGGAATTTTCTCTTCTGAATTTATCGTTACTTTGCCAGAGCCTGTTACAGTTGATTCTGAAGGCAATATCATGACTGTTGAATTTACTAAAGAACCGGAAATTAAAGCTGCAATTGCTGATGGCAGAATTTCCAAATTTTCTTATCATGATTTCGGTTATAAAATTTCTGATATTGATAAAAATGTTGTTTACGCAGCTACAAGTTCAATTTTGAATCTTGAATCTACAGTTGCTGATGATGATAAAATCACTACCAAAGTTACGGCAGATGTGAAAGAAATCGAAGGCTTCGATGTTCTTGATGTTTATAAAAATGCTTTCGAGAAAAAAGTTACTGAAGGTATTAAAACCGGCGAAATCATTCTTGGAAATACTGCTGTAGTTGCGCCAACTCCATTGGCCACGCCTGGTGATGCAACAGCAACTCCTGCTACCACTACTGTAACTACAACAACAGTTACAGCTCCAACTGTTGTACCAGCTGATCCGACCGCAGCTAATGTTCCAGCTCCTGCAGCTGTTCCTCAAGCAACTGTAACTACAACGACTGTTACAACTCCTGCTGTTCCGGCAAATCCGGCCGCTCCAACTGCTGCTGCGATTCCTGCTGCACCAGAAGGAATGCCAACACCAGTTGCAAATCCGGCAGATGTTGCTGCTGCAGCAATGGCCACCGCCGCTGCAAATGTACCAGTTAAAAGTAATTTGATGATTGATTTTGAATATATCATGGCTCCAAACCAAACTGAACAAGCGCAAATTCCAACTGATCCAACCCAAATTCAAGAAGCTCCGGTTCAATATAGCAAAGTGATGAAAATCAATAATTTGGAATTTTCTAATCCACTTTGCAAAATCCTGATCAATGGCGAAATGAGCACTCTTGCTGATGACAATATGCCATCGGGTTCAGTAACGGTTAAAGTTGAAAAAATCGATGCTTTGATTGCTCAAATTTCAACTGGATTTACGCAAATGGCGGAGCAGAAAAAACCAGCTTCAACTGAAATCCAAACTAGCGATTTAACCGCTAGCGGCATGCCAACTCAAGATTCTTACCAAGATTTCTTAAAAAGAGTCGCAGCTAATATTGGCGCGGTTTCTAAAGAATTAGCAGCTAAAAATCCGGTAAGTAAAGGTGACATTGCTGAATTTGATATTAGAAGAGAAAAAAATCTGGAATTTTTGGTTAATGAAACTTCGGTTCGCGAAATTCTTGGAAAATTCTAATTAATGAAAATTTCCGACGCATTATCGCAAAGCCGGAAAGATCTGGATATAAAGGGCGTGAGTAACAGTAAATTGGATTCCCTGATTTTACTGACTCACGCCCTTTCTTGTTCAAAGGAATATATAATTTTTAACCCGGATGCTGAATTAAATATTGAGCAGCAGCAAGTTTTTTTTGAAATGGTTAAACGCCGCGCCGCGCGTGAGCCGGTGTCGCATATTATCGGTAAAAGAGAATTTTACGGCGAAGATTTTTTTGTAAGTTGTGATGTTTTAGATCCGCGTCCGGATTCGGAAAGCCTGATTGAATTGGTTTTAAAAAATTTTTCTGAAAAAAATAATCCGTTAAAGATTTTGGAGCTCGGAGTTGGCTCCGGTTGTTTGATTATAACTTTGCTTAAAGCTTACAAATCAGCAGTTGGAACTGGTGTTGATATTAGTGAAAAAGCGCTAAAAATTGCTGAGAAGAATGCCACAACTCATCAAGTTCAAGATCGTTTACAATTACTGCAATCTGATCTTTTTTCGGCGTTAAAGATCCTAAATCCTAAATTCGACTTAATAATCTCTAATCCACCTTACATCGCATCACAAGAAATCGAAAGTTTAGAACAGGAAGTAAAATTTCATGAACCGCGTTTAGCATTGGATGGCGGCGCTGATGGTTTTGATTTTTATAAAAGAATTGCCTTGGAATCCAAAAATTTCTTAAAAGAAAGCGGCCAGGTAATTTTAGAAATCGGCATTAACCAACAAGAAAAAATAATTGAATTTTTTACTGAAAATGGATTTCAATTAGTTGAAATGAAACCTGATTTATCGGGTATTATCCGCTCTTTATGTTTTAGAATTTAAATATGTTTGTCGCCAAAACTATTCCCGAAATCCGGGCTGAATTAAAAAAATCCACTAAAAAAATCGCTTTCATTCCAACAATGGGTGCATTGCATGAAGGGCATTTGGCTTTGGTAAAAAAAAGCCGCGAACTCGCTGAAACCGTGGTTGTAAGCATTTTTGTCAATAAAACTCAGTTCAATGATTCAAGCGATTATGACAAATATCCAAGACAGGTTGAAAAAGATTTAGAACTTCTAAAAAAATCCGGCGCCACTCATGTTTTTTTGCCGGAAAGTTCAGAAATTTTTCAAGATGATTTTGCCTTTAAATTATTGCCGGTAAAACTGGTGGATTGCCTTTGTGGAAGCTCTCGCCCCGGGCATTTTGACGGTGTGGCTTTAATTGTGGCAAAACTTTTTAACATCATAAAACCGGACATCGCGATTTTTGGTGAAAAAGATTTTCAGCAAGTTGCGATTATTAAAAAACTGGTCGAAGATTTTAATTTTGATCTCGAAATTTTAAGTCATGAAATTATTCGCGAAGAAAGTGGATTAGCGATGTCTTCGCGTAATCAGAGATTGTCAGAAAGTGCGAAAATAAAGGCGGCAGAGATTTTTCGGGTTTTAAATGAAATAAAAAATGAAGTTAAAAAATCGCCCAATGAAATTGAAAAAATCCTGCAACAAAAACAGAAAGAACTTTTAAATAAAGGTTTTGAAAAAATTGATTATCTGGAAATTCGTGAAGAAAAAAATCTAAATTTGGTCACAAATCTTGATTATCAAAAACTGTCCCGGATATTTATTGCAGTTTACCTTGATGGCGTTAGGTTAATTGACAACATACGGCTCTAGCTTCAAAGCCCTCAACCAAAAAATTTAAACAATGATTTATATCATCATCAGTAATGTCGGAATGGCCCTCATGATGATTATTGTTTATTTGCGCTATTCTCGTTTACGCCTAAAAACTGCTTCTGAAATTAACGCATTGCGCCAAAAACTTGATAAGGAAGTTGGCGAAAGACGCGATGTTGAAAATCAATTATTAACCGAGAAAAAAACCGATAGCGATAAAATCGAAAAATTATTGCAGGAAGTAACGGATTTACGAAAAGAAAAAGAAGGAGAAGTCAGGCTGCGTATTGAAGCAGAGAAGCAAATCGAATTGGCTTTGCACAAAACTGATGAAATACAAAAACGCATGAAAGATTGGAGCGTGGTGCAAGATGCGGTGATGAGAGATTGCAAAGATTCAATCGTGAAAATCGGCAATGATCTTTATAAAAAACTTCATGACAGTTATAAAAATGAGGTTGAGACCAACAAAAATTTATTAAGTCGCGTTTCGAAAAATATCACCGATTTTTTTGAAAAAATTTCCGTAGCGCAGAAAGCCGAAAGCCATGCCAAGCCAGTTGTGGCAAGCCAGACTAAGCCAGAAAATAATGATATAAGTGCAAATGCTACCATTAAAAAAATGGTTTCAGATTTATCTTCAACCATGAAAGCCAACGGGTTGTTGGTTAATAAAGATTATTTTTTACCGGCAAATTTTGATGCTCAAAAAGCCAAAATGTTTCTTTGCGAAGTTGCTTTCATTGCGGTTGATGAGCTTTACATGGTTGATTTTAAGGCTTGTGCTTATTTTGAGGAATATCACGCCAATAAAGATAAAACTGCTGCTTTAACTATCTTAAAACAAAGGCTCGATAAATATATTTCTTACATCGGAAATGCCCGCTATCGCGAGTCAATCTTGAAAGTAATGGCGACAACCAAAGCCAAGTTTGAAAAAAGCTCAATAGTTGTTATAGTGCTTTCCAAGGCTGATCTACAGCTTCTTAAAGAAATCGGTTATCACGATAAATTGCATAAAATCACGCCGCAACTTATGGATTTCGATGGGGTTAATAACCTAGTTTTATAATCAGAATGGCTGTTTCGAAACAACGCTTAAACCTCAAAAATCTTTTTGCCTTATTACCATTTTTCAAGCCTTACAAACGCGAAGTTATGTTGGCTTCGACGGCTTTGTTTGTAACGGCGCTGATGATTTTATTTTTTGGTAAAGTCGTAAAATACATGATCGATTTTGGTTTCTCGCAGCAAAATCATCTTTTTCTAAATCTGGTTTTACTCACTTTTATTTTGGCCGTTTTTATCATGGCGGTTGCAGGCTATTACCGTTCTTCGCTGATTAATTCGGTGGCGGAAAAAGTGATCGCCGATTTGCGCAAAAAAGTTTATAATCACATCATTCACGTTTCGGCCGAATTTTTCGAATTAACCAAAGCCGGCGATGTGATCTCGCGCCTTACGGTTGATACTGCGGTGCTTTATAATGTAATCAGTAACACCATTTCATTTTTGCTGCGCAATTCGCTGTTTTTTTTAGGCGGACTTTCTTTGCTATTTTTCACCAGCAGCAAACTCAGTTTACTGACAATGTTGATTATCCCAATCGCAATTTCGCCGATTATTTTGATGGGAAGATCAATCAAGTCACTTTCCAATAAATCGCAAATGGCCTTGTCGTCAGTCGGCGCGCATGTTGAGGAAACGGTGAGTGGCATCAAAACAATTCAATCTTATTTGTGCGAAGAAAAAGAGGCGCGCAATTTTTTTAATTTTGTGGATTCGTCGCTGAAAATTTCGCTCGAAAAAATCCGTATAAAATCCTTGATGATTGCTTTCGTCATAACTTTTTCTTTCGGCGGCATCGCGCTTATTTTATGGGTTGGCGGGCATGATGTGTTAAGTGGTAAAATCACTTCCGGCGATCTTTCTTCCTTCATTTTTTATTCGATTATTACTTCAACATCTTTGGTTTCATTAAGCCAAATTGCCGGACAATTACAAAGTGCTTCCGCTTCGGCTTCGCGGATTTTTGAGCTTTTAGAAATTCAGTCTCCAGTCAAAGAAGTCGCGCATCCGCACCCATTTCCGCCGGCAAAAGAAATTACCATAAAATTTCAAGACGTGAATTTTTCTTACCCAAGTCGTAAAGATTTTGAAGTGTTAAAAAACTTTAACCTCGAAATTAAACCGCATGAAAAAATCGGAATTGTCGGTTCCAGCGGATCGGGCAAAAGCACGATTTTACAGCTGTTGCTGCGTTTTTACGATGTTGATTCCGGCATGATTTCATTGAACGGAATCGACATGCGTGCGCTGTCATTTTCTGATTTGCGCCAGAATTTTTCTTATATTTCTCAAGATTGTTTTATTTTTTCGGGCACGATTTTTGAAAATATCGCTTACGTAGATAAATCAATCACGGAAGAGCAGGTTGAAAAAATTATTGCGCAAAATCCGGCGCTCGATTTTATCAATCATTTGCCACAAAAATTGCATAATCAAGTTGGTGAAAAAGGCATTAAACTTTCCGGCGGCGAACGTCAAAGGATTGCGATTGCGCGCGCTATTATCAAGGATTCGCCGATTTTATTATTGGATGAAGCAACTTCAGCGCTCGATAATCACAATGAAAAAAATATCACCAATGCAATTGCTAATTTAGCCAAAGAAAAAACCGTAATTACAATTGCGCATAAGCTTTCTTCGGTTGCAGCGTCAGATCGAATTATTTTTGTGAAGGATGGCGAAATAGCCGAACTCGGCTCGCATCAAGAGCTGGTGGCTTGGGATGGTTTTTATAAAAAGATGTATGAAGTTGAAATGTTGGGTGTGGTTTAGTTATTTTTACTGCTATTCAAACCCGCATGGACCAGTCTTCATGAGGGAACTATATACTTAAGTTGATGCAAAGAAAAAATCAATTAGGTCATCGAGCAAAGCACGAAGTGCGTCGTCGAGATGCT
>JAZKII010000031.1:0-8308 GCA_040384945.1 Pseudomonadota bacterium | reverse complement strand
AGATGCTGGCTGGATGTTGCCGCATCGAGCTAGCATCTCGACGACGCACTTCGTGCTTTGCTCGATGACCTAAAGTCTTTTTAAAATTTTCGAAGCTTTTTTCGCCTCATCAAGCAACACTTCAAACTCCGGAAAATCCTGATCCCATTCGATTAGAAACGGTATTTTCCCAAATTCTTTAACTGCCATTTTATAAATCTCCCAAACCTCGTCGCAAACCAAATCATTATGCGTATCAATCAGGATTTTTTTGTTTTTTTTACCATCCGAAATCTTTGATTGCGAATGCCCGGCCAAGTGAATTTCTTTAACAATTTTTTTATCTAACTTTTTTAAATAGGTTTCGGGATCAAACTGCGCACAGTTTTGCGAGCTTACAAAAATATTATTCACATCCAAAAGCAAACCGCAGCCGGTTTTTTTAGTTACAGCATTTATAAATTCTGCCTCATCCATTTCTTGTTCTTTAAAAGCTAAATAAGCGGAAGGATTTTCAATTAAAATTTCGCGCTTCAGAAAATCCTGCATTAGGGAAATATTGTCGGAAATTGCTTTCAAAGCTGCTTTACTGTAAGGTAAAGGCAATAAATCATTTAAATGATTTTCATTAATTCTGCCCCAGGAAATATGATCGGAAATTAAAAATGGCTCAATTTTTTCAACTAGGTTTTTTAATTTTTGCAAATGTGAAAGATCAAGTTTTTCGGCTGATCCAAGAGAATTGCCGACAGAATGCAAGCTGATGGGAAAATCTTTTCTGATTTCTAATAATTTTTGAAATCCGCCACTTTCCAGCGCGTAATAATTTTCTGAATGAACTTCAAACCAGCCAATTTTTTTTGAGATTTTTTTGGAGTTTTTGAGAATGTGGGAAATGTGAGGGGATCGAAGCCCAATCCCGGCGATGTTGGCCGGGATTGAGGCCTTGCGTGAAAGCATAACTAAAAACTAGTTAGATTTTTCTTCAGTTTTAGTTTCAGTAGAAGTTTCAGTTGATTTTACAACTTTAGCTTTTTTACCTTTTTTAGCTTTAACAGTTTTAGTTTCTTCTTTAGTTACTTCAGTTTTTTTAGAATCAGTTTTTTTAGCTGAACATTTGTTAGCTGCATCTTTTTTAGCAGCACAACCGTTTTTTGCACCACAAGAGTTAGATTCTTTTTTAGAATCTAGGCTTGAGCAAGAAGCAGCAAGAGTTAGACCCATGATACCAGCAACAACAGATTGTAAGAATTTTTTGTTCATAGTTTTACCTAAATTAGATTGTAACGAAAAAGAAAAATGGACTTATTAGCAGTGTAAATCGCGTCGGAAACTATTTATCAATTTTGACTTGTCAATTGCTGGTCAAAAATTTTAATCTGAAAAGAAATTCTGTCTCAAATCTAAAATAAATTTAAACAACATGATTAAAGAAACATTCTTAACTGCTATTCAAACTGAAATCGACGATCTGAAAAAAAATGGTCTCTATAAAAATGAATATGAAATTGTCACTTCACAATCGGCTGATATTGAAATTTTTCATCAGGGTTTAAAAAAACACGTTATTAATTTTTGTGCTAATAATTATTTGGGTTTGGCCAATAATAAAAACTTAGTTGAAGTTGCTAAAAAATCACTCGATGAATATGGTCTTGGAACCGCTTCAGTACGCTTTATTTGCGGTACTTTTGATTTGCATAAAGAGTTTGAAAAAAAGCTGGCAGAATTTTTAGGATTTGAAGATGTAATTACTTTTTCTTCATGTTTCGCTGCCAATGGCGCGGTTTTTGCGGCACTTTTTGATGCGGAAGATGCGATAATTTCTGCCGATTTAAACCATGCCAGTTTGATTGATGGAATCAGGCTTTCCAAAACTGAGCGCTTTTTTTACAAGTTTGATGATTTAGGTGATTTGGAAAAAAAATTACAGGAAACACAAAAAAATAAAACCCGCATTGTCGTAACTGACGGCGTATTTTCAATGGATGGCGACATTGCCAAATTAAAAGAAATCTGTGACTTAGCTGAAAAATATGATGCTTTGGTTTTAGTTGATGATTCTCACGCGACAGGCTTAATCGGCGAAAATGGTCGTGGAACTTTAGAGCTTTGCGGCGTTGAAGGAAGAGTTGATATTTTAACCAGCACTCTTGGCAAAGCCTTGGGCGGAGCAGGGGGAGGATTTATTGCTTCCAAAAAAGAAGTGATTGAAAAATTACGTAACAAAGCGCGGCCTTATCTTTTTTCCAACAATATTTTGCCGATGGTTGCCGCGACTGGAATTGAGATTTTAGACATGATTTCAAAATCAAAAACTCTGATTAAAAAACTGGCTGACAACACCGCTTATTTTAGAGAAAAAATGGTTGATGCCGGTTTTGATGTTCGTGATAAAAATGCAGTTCATCCTGTTGTGCCAGTAATGCTCGGTGATGCGATTTTGGCGAGTAACTTTGCTAAAATGATGGTTGAAGAAGAATCAATTTATGTTGTGGCATTTTCCTTTCCGGTAGTTCCAAAAAATGAAGCGAGAATTCGCGTGCAGATTTCCGCCGCTCATGATCGCGAACATTTGGATAAAGCAATTGCGGCATTTATAAAGGTTGGAAAAAAACTGGGAGTGATTTAAGCTGCTCGCAATGACGGATTATTAATCCACTCGGATCTCGCGCTGGACTGGGTTTGTAACCCAGTCCACATGTTCAGTTCAAATAGACATGAACATGAGGACGGGATTACAAATCCCGTCCTGCATCACAAACAAACTCAAAAGAAAACTTAATAAGTAAGAAAAAATAATGAAAAAACTCTACGCAACTCTTCTTTCTCTTTCCCTTTTAACTTCCTGCGCCACTCCTGAAGAAAAAATGCAATCCAACTTCAAACAAGCCTGGAGCGGTTATTTTCAAGATGGTTTTAACCAAACCAAAACCATCGATGTTTTAGTCGTTACCAATCGCAAATCTAAAAATAGCAGTTTCACTTGTAACGAAGATCAATTCGGCGTGGTTAATGAAAGCAAATTACAATTTGGCCTTTGCCAAATCAGCGTTCCTAAAAATCACGTAATTGGGGCAATTCCCTTTTCCAAAGATGGCCGCCAATCTTCGCATGAATATTTTAAAGTTCTGGAAGCCAAATCATTAAAAGAATCTGATTTAATTGACGTTCTAAAATCATCTACGCGTACGCCGTTAGTTTTTGTACATGGTTTTAATGTAAAATATCAGGAAGCAGTTTTACGCGCCTCGCAAATTGCTTACGATTTAAAATATCAAGGACCAATTGTTTTATTCACTTGGCCGGCCGGTTCGGGAGATGGTTTCTTTGAAGAAAAAATGTTGAATAAAACTTACGAAAACAACATGGCAAACGCCAAAAACTCAATTGAGCTTTTCAAAAATTTCATGCGCGACTTGGCCGATAATGATGTGAAAGTTAATTTGGTAATTCACTCAATGGGCCATCAAGTCGTGCTTCCGGCCTTGAAGCAATTAAGCGAAGTGGAATCACGAATTTACATCAAACAGCTAATTTTAAATGCGCCAGATTTTGATGCCGCAGAATTTAAAACTTTTGCTAAAAGCATTAATAAAATCAGCAATCACACGACTCTTTATTGTTCAACTAATGATAAAGCGATGATTGCTTCAAAAACTTTCAATAAAAATGAAAGACTCGGCGCCTGTATTTTTTCTGATGACTTTGATACGATTAATGTGAGTTTGGTCGATGACCCGGCTTTAGGTTTGGGTCATGGATATTATTCCTCGCGCCCGATTTTGAATGACCTGTTTCAAACCCTGATTGGCATTGAAGCGGAGAAGAGATTATTCATTGTTAAAAGCGAACCTAACAGTATGGAAAAATATTTTTTACGGAATTAGTAAATGAGTAAACCGGAAGAAAAAGCGCCAGAAGAAATTGCTGCCCAAATCCCTGATAAATCCTTTATCATGGCCAAAGCAACCACCATCGCCATGTTCATCGTGCTTCTAACTTTGGGAGTAATTTTCATAATTTTAACTTTAATCAAGTTTCTAAAATGATAAATTTCGAACTTGCACCTTTCGCCGTTGATGAAACTAAATCCCGCGGCCGTCTTTACCAAGAAAGTTACGATGATTCAAAATATCGCTCAGTTTTCGGACGCGATCGCGACCGTATTATCAACGCTTCCGCCTTCCGCCGCTTACAATATAAAACCCAGGTTTTCGTAAATCATGAAGGTGATCATTATCGCACTCGCTTAACTCATTCTCTCGAAGTTGCCCAAATCGCGCGCTGGATTGCCGGCGCTCTAAAAGCTAATAAGGATTTAGCCGAAATAGTTTCACTCGCCCACGATTTAGGTCACACGCCTTTTGGCCATGCTGGCGAAGATGCGCTAAATGAAAGAATGGAGGAATTTGGTGGCTTTTCGCATAATGCTCACACGCTAAAAATCATCACCAAATTAGAAACGCGTTTCATTGAATTTGAAGGTTTAAATTTGTCGTGGGAAATGTTGGAAGGTGTAGTCAAACATAACGGCCCGATTGCAGATGAATCAAAGGTTCACGCCTATATTCGCGAATATAATGAAAAGCATGATTTGGATTTAAAACATTTCCCTTCAATTGAATCGCAAATCTCGGCAATTTCTGATGATATCGCTTACAATAATCATGATATTGAAGATGGTTTGCGGGCAGATTTATTCGAAGTTGAAGAGCTTTTTACTTTGCCTTTACTTGGTGAAATTTACCAAGATATTCTGGCAAAATATCCTGATATTAAAAGAGAACTTTTAGTGGGTGAAGCTAAGAAACGCCTAACTTTAGCAATGGTTATGGATGTGATTGACACGACCCAAAAAAACCTTGCTGAAAATAATATTCAAAGTGAAAAAGATGTGCGCAATGCGAAAAAGTTTTTAGTCCATTTTTCACCAGAAATGGAAAGAGCGCATCAGTCTTTGAAGAAATTTTTGATGCAAAATATGTATCGCCATTCAACCGTGAATCGTATGACGGCGAATGCTAAAAAAATTGTTAGCGGTTTATTTGATTTTTATATGGAAAGCCCAAGCTGCTTGCCAGATGAGCGCGCAGCGGTGGCGGTGAAAATAAATAATGAAAAAATTTTAGCGATTTTAGTTTCGGATTATGTCGCCGGAATGACAGATCGTTATGCGATTAAAGAGTTTGAGGAATTAGTTTAAATATCGAGCTAGCGTCTCGACGACACTTCGCTTTGCTCGACGACCTGAAGATTTTTTAGGTCGTCGAGCAAAGCACGAAGTGCGTCGTCGAGACGCTAGCTCGATCAACCAAAACAATATATGAAAAACATTTTACCTTACCGTAACATCCTTCCAACCATCGACTCAACAGCCTTCATCGCCCACACCGCGATAATTTCCGGCGCTACCACCATCGGTAAAAATTCCGGAATTTGGTATGGTTGCGTTCTACGCGGCGACGTTACAAAAATCACCATCGGCGATAACACCAACATTCAGGATAACTGCGTCCTCCACGGCACACGCCCTCATCACGCCCAAAATAAAACTGGTTCTGAAGGTGCGCCGGTAATCATCGGAAATGGTGTTACAATCGGTCACAATGCCATAGTTCACGCCTGCATAATCGGCGATAACGCTTTCATCGGAATGGGTTCAATCGTTATGGATCAAGCGCACATCGAAGAATATGGCATGCTCGCGGCAGGAGCAGTTTTAACTCCGGGAAAAGTAATAAAAAGCGGTCAAATCTGGGCCGGAAATCCGGCGAAATATTTTCGCGATATGACACAAACGGAAAAAGATTATATTAAAATTTCAGCCGATAATTACGCTGAACTGGCTCAAGAATATAAAGATGGAGTTAAATAGTGCCAATTAAAGGAGCATCGTCAAAAATAATCGCATTTTTTTGTTTAGCTTTTACCGGAACTATCGTCTCAGTTTTTATACTGAATTACTGCGATTTTTTTTATGATCTTGGGATTATTGCCAAAGATCGTTTAACAGAGAATCCGTTGGTCGCTTTTTTTATGACGCCAATAATGTTCTGGATTTCAGCATTTCTTTGCCGCGAATTTGCCCAAAATGCCGCTGGAAGTAGTTTAGATCACGTTAAATCTGCCCTCATAACTTTAGAAAAAGATCCCAATTCATTTGAAAAAGTCTCAACATTTTTAAATTTAAGAATTGTAATCGTGAATTGCATCAGTTCCCTGGTTTCAGCTTATGGCGGCGGAGCCTTGGGGCGTGAAGCTCCAGCGGTTCACATGTCAGTCAGTATTTTTGCAGTTGTAGCCAGTAAATTAAAATCAATAATTCCGGCAATTACTCTTGAGGCCTGGATTTATGCCGGAAGCGCAAGTGGTTTGGCAATCGCTTTTAACGCTCCAATCGCAGGTTTTATTTATATCGTAGAAAGATTAGTAATCGCAAAATCACGCCATAATTTTATCAGCAATATTTGTTGGTCTGCAGCAGCACTTTTTGTGGCGATTGCGATTTTGCGCAAAACCGATCCACTTTTTGCAGTTTATCCGCTTAATTTTGAATTAAGTTTCCAATTGGTAATGGTGGCTTTGGTTGCAATGATTTGCGGCATGACGGCTTTTTTATTAAAGAAAGTTGCGATTTTATTTTATAAAAAATTTGCCGCGATCGAAAGTAATTTATGGCATTTAATTCCAATAATGATTGGTTTTGGAGTTTCAGTAATAAGCATTTATGCCGGAGTTTATTCATTTAGCGGCGGCATAAAAACCGCGCAGGATATTCTCTCCAGCGCCGAACCTATCATCAGTAATAAAGAAGTTTTCGGCAGATTGGCTAACACGATTTTAACTTTCGCTTCCGGTTGTGCCGGTGGCTTAGTTGCGCCAGCAGTTGCAATTGGTGCCAGCATTGGTTCGGCAGTGAGTTTAATTGCGGATAGCTTGGATGCTAAAATTTTTATTCTCGGTGGAATGGCTGCTTTTTTAAGCCCGATTTTATCAGTACCATTTGCGGCTGCGATGGTGATTTTAGAAACCACAGATCAGCCTTTAATGGCATTTCCTTTTCTGATTTTTTCTTCACTCATTTCTTTTGCGGTGGCAAAATTAACCGATAAATTTGTTGAATAATGTCATTTTTTAAAGCGTCAGAAATTGAAAAAATTTTAGCTTTTGCCATTGAGGCTGGTGAAATTGCGGCGCAGGCTTTTTTGAGCAAAGATTTTTTTACCGAAAGAAAAACTGACAATTCCCAAGTTACAACCGCCGATATTGCGGTGAGTAAGTTTCTACGCGAAAAGTTGGGCGCAGAATTTCCGCAAATTCCAATTATTTGCGAAGAAGGTGATTTGCGCAAAATTGACAGCGATGTTTTTTTTCTGATTGATCCAATTGATGGCACCTCCAGTTTTATTTCAGGAAGTGTTGAATTTGCGGTGAATATTGCTTTGGTAGAAAATAAAAAAGCGGTTTTCGGATTAATTTACGCCCCGCTTTTTGAAAATGGAAAAATGATTTTTTCGGATGAAGAAGATCAGATTATTTTGTGGGATAAAAGTGAAAAAAGACGAATTTTAACTTTAAATAATCCTGAGTTTGTTTCAGGTTCTAAACCATTACGCATCGTTACTAGCGCTCGTACTAAAGATTCCGATATTGAATTTTACATTTCCAAAATCCACCCAAATTCCACCCAAAATTTTAAAGTAGAAAAACTTTCTTCCGCCGTAAAATTTTTCCGTTTATTGGAAAAAGATGTCGACCTTTATTTACATTTTCGCCCTTCAATGGAATGGGATACGGCTGCGGGTCAGGCGCTGGTTGAACTTATGGGTGGAAAAGTAAAAAATTTATTTTCTAATCAAAATGAAATCGTAATTGAGGGAAATCTGGAATATAAAAAACCGGATTTTTCCAATCAGGCCTTCGTTGCATTCATTGATAATTTTTAATTTCAATTTTCATCATGGTTAAAAAATTTACAGCAAATTGTGATTTCGGTGGCCAGAAAGCGCCGGTGACTTTATATGTTGGGAATCCTGCTATTGGCACGCATCCGCTCAATTTTCAAAGTCGTTGGTTGTCACAAAATCGGGGCGGTACAATTCCGCAGGAGATTATGGATTCTTTTGCGAAACTGGCGGAGATTTCTGAAAAAAACCGTGTGCCTTTTGAAGATCTTTGCGCTTACGTAATTGAAGAATTGAAATCAGGCGGAAAGTTAAAGGATGACGCCAAGCAGGGCGAGGCTCTGGCGAAGAAGGATAAGAAATAACTAAATTTTCAGGTCATCGAGCAAAGCACGAAGTGCGTCGTCGAGATGCTAGCTGGA
>JAZKII010000030.1:0-5148 GCA_040384945.1 Pseudomonadota bacterium | reverse complement strand
TAGATTGGATAAGGCGTCAGGGGGGAAATTAGCACCCCATTTTTTTCATTATGCCTAAATCTAATAATCCACCCTAAGAAAATATAACCCAAATGCCGGCGCATTTGGCCCTGATTTTGTGCGATCGCAGGCTTCTAAAATTTCTTTCATTTCGATTGGTAAAATCTTTTTCGATCCAACCCAAGTAAGCGTTCCTACGATATTTCTGACCATGTGATGCAAAAATGATTTCGCACTTACGTCAATTAAAATCTCATCGCCATTTTGTGTAATCTCAATTTTATCGATATTACGAATTGTTGAAGTTGCCTGACATTGGGCATCGCGAAATGAAGAAAAATCATGTTCTCCGATCAAAAATTTGGCGGCTTCTTTCATTAATTCAACATCAAGATCTTCGGCAAAAAAATGCCAAGAATGATTTTTTTGAAAAGTAAGCGGAGCACGGCGATTGATGATTCTATAGCGATAATGGCGGGATTTGGCGCTGAACCTTGCATGAAAATTCTCATCGACTTTTTGGCAATTTAGAATTGAAATTTCTTCTTCGCGCAAAAAATTATTCATGCCCATCATGAATTTGTAATCATCGAAATCTTTTTCTAAATCAAAATGAATGACTTGGCCGGATGCGTGAACTCCAGCATCAGTGCGGCCTGAAGCGATGATTTTAACGCGTTCGTTGGTTAATTTGAAAACAGCATCTTCCAACACGCCTTCGATAGTTTTATTGATGCAATCAATTTGCTTTTGAAAGCCGAAATAATTTTTACCGTCATATTCGACGGTTAGTTTGTAGCGCATATATTTACTCAATTCTCGCGAGATTGCGATATTCACTTCTTAAATTTTTTCCCGTTGCAAAATAACCATTTTCTTCATCGGAAAAATATGCGAAAAGCCTTTCTAATCCAGCCTTCGCCGCTGAAGCTAAAATTTGTATTTCCTCATTATTTTCGCAAATATTTTTAATCTCACTTAAAGAAGATGCCGATAATTTCCAATAATTTAACGAAGCAATTTTGTCTAAATCTAGTTTTTTTATTTCACCTTCAATAACGCCTTCAAGAAGCATTAATGCTGCAATGGTAAGCTGAGGATTTGCGCCGGAAAATACTTCTTTTTTAGCGGGAATTTGTCCGGTTTTATAATCGAAAATTTCAGCAAAACCTTCTTCACCAATAATTACGCGATCAATTTTTCCACGAATTGTAATGCCTGAAACCTTTAATTCTGCTGGTATTTCAACATGGTTTTCTGAATTTAAAAACTTCTCATTTTCAATGATAAAATCAGCAAAGATTTTTTCAAATTTTGACCACCAGATTAATTTAGCTTCATTTGACAAAAAATATTCTTCAAAAATTTTCTGCGCTTTTTTAATAAAATCTGGTTCTTGCGGATTTTTTACAAACTCTTCCAAAGCCTTGTGAATAAAGCTCCCAAACTCTGCGTAAGAAGGTTCGAAATCAATTTTTTCTAATTCTTCAAGTTGCAGAATTTTTTTCGCATAAATGTCATAAGGATCAGACATCAATTTTGAAATATCAGTTACCGAAATTCTTTTAGGACGAAATTCAATTTTAGGTTTGGGATTTGGATCATTGATTTGCCTGATTTGCGGGCTGTTTAAATTTTTTAACTGTGCAAAATATTTTTCTCCTAAATCAAGTTTTATTCCAATTTTTTGGCAAATAGTTTTAAATTTTAAGAGAAAAGGTGATTCAATTAAAACCGCGCCATTCCTGCTTTTACAGCGAGTCAAAATGATAGATTGATTTGATAAATAATTGCAAAAATCATAAGCATTTTGCCCGATTTTCTTTAAAGTTTTATCAATTCCTAAATCTTTTTTGATCTTTTTTCCTAGCCAATTTTCTGCCGCAATTTCCGGAAAATCTCCTTCGTTTAATGAAGCAATAATTACTAAATCAAAATTTAACAAACGTGCTTCAATGCTGGATAAAATCTGGATTGGTGCTTTAGAATCTGATTTCTCAAAATAGCTAATTTGAGCGAGTAAAGTTTTAAATGTGGCCAGAATATTTTTTGGTTTAAGAGTGGTTTCACTTTGTGATTTTAATTTTTCAAAAAATTCAAAAATTTCAACTTGTGCAGTTTCAGCTTCAAGCAATTGGTTCCAAGTTTTTTGGCTAAGATTTTCAGCAGTTTTAATTAGATTTTCTGCTACTAAAGCGAGTTGAGAATTCTGTTTTAAAGGCAAAATATTTTTACAAAATTCGCTGAAAAAATTATTTAAAATTTCTTCATTTTTTAATTTTTCTAAAATGCCGGAAATTCCTGAATCCACGCGATCTTGGCGTAAAATCTTGATTTCAAAATCAGCTAAAAGGTCAGAATTTTTCGAATAAAAACAAAGCGGATTTTTAAGAAGTGCCAGTAAGTTATGCGAATTAAAATCGCTCTCAATTAATTCCAGAATTAACAGTAAAAAATTAACCAGATTGGAATTAAAAATACTTAAATTTCTGGTATCGTTAAATGGCAATGAATTTTGTTCCAGCTCAAGTTTTATAAGCTTCGCCAGCTTATCATTATTTGTAATTACAGCCGCAGTTTTTTGATTATTTAAAGCATCAAACAGCGCTAGTGAAATAATTTTTGCTTCTTCAATTTCATTTTTTGCCTCAATTAATTGAAAGTTTTTTTCTAAATCGAGCGCAGTTTTTTTAATATCTAAATGCTGTGAAATTTCCTGCCATTTGGTGGTTTTTTCGGCCGGCAATATCATTAACGAAATCAGGTTTTGTCTACTTTCATCACTTAAAATAAATTCATCATTAGCAATTTTTTGAATTGCATTTTTATTAATTCCTAAAAATTCAGTTAAACGATTTAAGAAAAATTGCGGGTGATTTTCTATTTCATAATTTTCCGCAGTTGCGCCATGCAAAATAACATAGTTTTTCTTAGAAATTGCCTTAATTAATTTTTTACTAAATGAAACACTTCCGGTTGATCCGGCAATAATTATCGGGGCTTTTGAGCCATATTTATCAAGCAAATAGACCAATTTCTGAATTATAAAATTCTGGCTCGACGAGTTGAAGAAAATATTCTTTTTGATTAGTGAATTTTTAACCTGAACGTGAAAATCCTTTAAAAATTCCAGCGTCAATTGGCGATGTTTGGAAAGATTAGAATCATCAATCTCATCCAATATATTTAAATCAATTTCATCACGTTCAATATCGTCAAAAAGGCTTTGCAAATTGGTAGCAATTTTAAAGGCTTGGTCAAATTCAAGATTATCACCAAAAATTGAAAGTTTTTGAATTTCTTTAGTTAGAAAAAAAAGATAGTCCAAATTGGATAAGGACTTGATTTGTAAGAGTTCATCGATAATTTCTTTAGCTTCAACATTTGGTAAAAAATCAAAAAAATCTTCATAAGAAATATCGGAAATTGCCTTAATTTGCGGCAAAATTATATTGGCATTTTTGGCCAAAAATAATTCCCGAAATTCACGGCATGAACGTCGGTTGGGCAAAAAGATTTTTACTTCCGAAATTTGGCCAGAAAAATTATTTTCAAGCCAACTAAAAAGGGATCCGAAAAAATGATAATTTGCTGGAATGTTCAAAATATTGGGGTTATTTAGCATTTTAGATTATTAAGTTATCAGCAGCGTTTCTGCTCACATCTCTACAGATTCAATTTAAAAAACAATTTTTGCGATGAAAGTGATAGTTTTAGGCGCCGGCGTAATTGGTGTTACGAGTGCCTATTTTCTAGCCCGTGCTGGGCATCAGGTGATTGTGCTGGAGAAGAATCCTTCTTCGGCCATGGGCTGCTCCTACGCTAATGGCGGGCAATTGAGTTATTCTCACATCGAAACCTGGGCGGCAAAAGCTTCTTCATTGGCAATGTTGAAAGCGGCGATTACTCCTGGGTCATTTTTGTCGATTTCTGATTTATTTGGTAAAAGGTTTTTTAGTTGGGCCAATGAATTTTACAAAAATTCTTCACTTAAAAAATCGCAGGAAAATAGTAAAAAACTTTTCACGATTTCCTCCTACAGTAAAAAGACTTTAGAGCAGATTTTAGAAGAAGAAACAGACATCAGGTTTGATTATAAAAAACAAGGTATTTTACATTTTTACTGCAATCCCAGAAAATTTGAATTGGCAATTAAAGAAGCAGAATTTCACAACTCAATTGGCTGTAAAGCACAGATTTTAACCGCCGAAGAATGTGTTAAAAAAGAGCCGACATTAGTTCGTATTTTTGATGAAGGAAAATTATGCGGCGGTATTTTTTATGAGATGGATGCAAGCGGCAATTGTATGCTTTTCACTAAATCTTTAGAAAAAATCTGTCGCGAAAAATATGGCGTGGTTTTTGAATATGATGTGGATGTGCGAAATATTTTTACCAATTACCAGAAAGTAACCGGCATCAATACCAGCAAAGGAGTTTTTGTTGCTAATAAATATGTTTATGCGCTTGGAGCTTACGGAAACAAGCTTTTGACCGGAATTGGAATTAATGCCCAAATTTATCCGTTAAAAGGTTATAGCTTGTCAATCAATGCTGATGAAGAATTTATCGCGCCTAGCCTGGCCTTGACTGATACTGAAAATAAAATTGTTTATAGTCGTTTGGGCAATGTTTTCCGCGCTGCGGGAACTGTTGAAGTTTGTGGGTTACGAAATAGTAAAAATAAAAAACACGTTAATTTTTTGAAGAAAGTGGTGTTTGCAACTTTTTCTGATTTTGGAAATTTTAATGAGATTCAGGATTGGGCCGGCTTTAGACCATTTCGTCCGAGTTCAATTCCTTTAATTTGTGAAGTTAAAAAATATGGAAATTTAGTTTTGAATGCAGGACATGGATCGCTCGGATGGACGTTATCAGCAGCTTCGGGAAAAATTTTGGCTGATATTGTTTCGGGAAATAAGAATGAAGAATTTCAGTTTTTGGAAGAGGAAGAAAAAGGAATTTATTTATAATCTAGTCTAAGATTTTAGGTCGTCGAGCAAAGCGAAGCGTCGTCGAGACGCCTCGGAGCAGGACGGGATTTGTAATCCCGTCCTCACGTTCATGTAAAATTTAATTGAGCTGAAAATGTGGACTGGGTTGCAAACCCACTCCAGCGCATGGGGATTTTAGGTCATCGAGCAAAGT
>JAZKII010000029.1:0-3305 GCA_040384945.1 Pseudomonadota bacterium | reverse complement strand
AACATCGAGCCAGCATCTCGACGACGCACTTCGTGCTTTGCTCGATGACCTAAAACTTTAAACTTTTCTAACAAATTCCGATTTCAATTTCATCTCGCCAATTCCGGGGATTTTACAATCAATATCATGATCGCCGCCAACTAAGCGGATGTTTTTTACTTTAGTCCCAACTTTCACCACCAAAGATGAGCCTTTAACTTTTAAATCTTTAATCACCGTAATGGTATCGCCGTCAGCCAACACAGTTCCATTGGCATCTTTAATCACATCATCTTGCTCTTCTTTTTCAGCCACGCCGAATTTCGACCATTCGAACGAGCATTCCGGGCAAACATACATATTGCCATCTTCATAAACATATTCGCATGCACATTGCACACATTTCGGTAATTCGCTCATGATTTTTGAATAGTTATTGATTTGTCAAAAGGACTCTTACATTGATGGATTAATGATAATGAAAACAATTTAATTATGAAAATATTTAATCCGATTCCAGAGATTTTTTTAACCGGTAATCCTGATGAGGTTAAAAAATTTAATGAAGCATTATCCCAAGTCATAATTGGAAAAATGGATGCCGCTTATGAAATTCTTGCCAGCGGACAAGTTGAAGATTACGTAGAAAAAGTAGATCAAATAATTGCCGAATCATTTCCCACGGAAGCTAAGTTTACTTTGAATGATTTGCGTCCAGAAGCATCGGGAAATATTGTTGGTTTTTTAAAAGATATATCGGCATGTGAGTTTGAAAAATATAGCCTTAATAAAAAGGCTCTGACTGACAGAAATGGAATTCCGGTTTTTAAAGTTGATTTTCCGCGCGTCAGAACAAATTTGGATGATTATATTTCTCAATGCCAAGATCCTGCAATTCCAACCGATACGCCATTAACGCCTTTGGCACAAACTTCTTATATTAACCATTTTAATCAATTTATTGCAGGCATAGTTACAAAAAGTAACCCTCATGCTGCGTTGGTAAAAGTTTTAGAAAATCCTCCTCATGTTTCACCAAATGAAATTCCAATTTCAACGCAAAATTATTGTACTATCCCACCTTTTTTCCAAAATTTAGTTTTGGCATCTGATGAGTTGTCAAAAGCAGGCGGCAGGAAATATTTTAAATATGTAGAATCTGATTCAAGACAAGAAGATGTATCATTTATGCATAATGTTTACTCGCAACCGGCTGGTTTGAGTTCTGCAAGAGCTTGGGTTGGTGGGGTTGATAATTTGTATTTTAATAATGATTATGGCTCGACTCCTTATTCCAACTGGTATTTGCTTCATGAAACCTTGCACAGCATGGGAATGGGTCATGTCCAAGATGATGAAAAGGTGCGGGTAGCTTTAAAAGAATGGGCCATAAAAACTGGCGATCCATTTCCAAGTATCAGCGGATATAGCGATCAAGTAATTACTAATGACGGCCCGGTTAAGAATTTTTTCAGCATTGAAGATATGATGCGCGGCGATTCGCGCTATGCTTATTACCGTCCTTACGATGTTTTATATCTTGAAACAAAACGTCATGAAAAAATGATTTGTCTGCCGCAAAGAGAACAGTTGGGAATGGTTATTGATAGTGCCAATATTACTCGCACTTCGGGACAGGAAAGCATGTCCCAATATTTAAAAGAACTCCAAGATAGCAGTTTTGAAACCCTTTCAACTTCTTCACAAAGAATCATAGCTCATTCGCTAAAACGCCTTGTCGGCGTTGAAATGCCAATTGCGGTTGCCGGAATTGCGGTGGAAGAAATTTTGCAATATTACAAAACTGATGATCCTGAACAATATAGATTAAGAAAATTCATAACTTCAGAAAACGGGATTAATGCCGTCAAGAGTCTGGTTCGCGCCGGTGCAAATTTAGCAACGATGGGAGTTAATCCGACAATCGCATCTTTCATGCTGCAAGGAGCAATTGGCGTTGGTTCGGAAATTGGTAAAAATGTTTGTGGTGTTGTTTCTAAGCAAACTGGATTTGGCGAAAGCGAAATTGCCAAGCGCTTTACTGAAGCGTCTGAATATATTTCGAGCTATGTTCCGCCTGAAGTGACTAAAGCTTTATTTGGAATGGCAATGATTATGGCGGTTAATGCCGTTCAATATTCTGATTATGTTGAAGGTTATAAAAGTAACTTTGATTTAAACTATAATCCAATTCCGCGTGCCTCGATCAGTCCGTTTGAAATTGCGATTACTTCTTGCGTGGTTGGTGTTTTAGCAACCGCATTTTCTGCGGTTTTAAAAGAAGGTGTTAAAAGATTCAAAGGTAGAGGAAGAGACACTGATTCTGTGGCTGAAACTGCATCTTTAAGTGTTGGAGAAATAGATATTGAGATGGGAGGAATTGGTAGTGTCCTAAGTGAAGTAGGTGAACTACCGATGGTACGTTCTGGGGATTATGAGAAAGTGGATACTACTTCTGATGATAGTAAGAGTGATGAATCTGAGGAACCAAATCCTGATGTCGCAGATGCCACGATTTCAAAAGTTGTTAATAAATCGCAGCAGGAAAAATAGCCAAAAATAGACAAGATCATCTTAAAATCATCTTCATTTCCTGATTTATATTTACTTGAAAAAGCAGTTTTATATCTGGATGAAAGTTGTTTTTTCAATAAGTGATCAGGAGATAATATGTTTGCTGATAGAAAAGACGCCGGTTTACAACTGGCTCAAGCGCTTTTTGATTTTCACGATCAACCAAATGTAATTATTTTATCTTTGCCGCGCGGTGGTGTTCCGGTGGCTTATGAAGTTGTGGTAAAGTTGCATTTGCCGCTTGATGTTTTGTTAGTGCGAAAACTCGGAATTCCTCATAATGAAGAAACTGCAATGGGCGCGATTGCGATGGATGGTGTTTGCGTGATGAATGAAGATTTGATCAAAAGGTTAAATATTTCGCATGATGAAATTATTGCGGTGATACAAAAAGAGCAGCAGGAAATTAACGAGCGCAATAAAATTTATCACGAACACCGTCCAAAAATTGTGCTTGATAAGCAGGTGGTAATTTTAGTTGATGACGGAATGGCAACCGGCGCAACTATGAAAGTTGCAGTTAAGGCGTTAAAGGAAAAAGGGATTGAGAGAATTATAATTGCAGTGCCGGTTTGTTCAGATTCGGCGCGGGATGAATTGCAAAAAGAAGTTGAAAAAGTTGTCGCAGTTTTAGTACCACCAGATTTGAGTTCAGTTGGAGAATGGTACGAAAATTTTACCCAAACCAGTCACGAAGAAGTTAAGGAATTATTGAAGAAATCTTTGCAAGAAATGTAGTTAGATAAAAAAAC
>JAZKII010000028.1:0-4915 GCA_040384945.1 Pseudomonadota bacterium | reverse complement strand
CGTCGTCGAGATGCTGGCTGGATGTTGCAAAATCGAGCTAGCATCTCGACGACGCACTTCATGCTTTGCTCGATGACCTGAAAATTTTTCTTTTCGTGACCAAAAAACAATTAAAAAACTATAAATGAATTTCCTAAAAACATTAATCCTCCTTTTCTTCATCACCTCGCCCGCCTTTGCAGCATCACGCGTCGCGATCTTAAACTGGAATGAAAATATCGACCTCACTTCCACCGGTCGCAACTCTGAAATTTCAATTCTGGGCCGCGTTACCGATTTACCAAAAGAAAGAATTTTAAATTCATTTTCCATTTCATTTGGCACTCAACCAAACATCAAAATCACCAAAGTTTTGTGCGATAATTTCCCCGCCACTTTCACTTTTAACGCCAACACTTTAACCGTAAAATTTCCCAAAGGAAAAGTGAATAACGACAATATCGCGCTTAATTTCACTTACGAAATGGCTTATCCAAAAATCAATAAATTCCTGCGCCAAGAATTAATCGATATTCCTCCATTTGCTGCCGGTGCAAATTCTAAAGTTGTAATCAGCTATTCCGGTTATTTTGAATCTGCAACTCTCAATCCTAACATCACCAAAAGCGGCAACAGCTATATTTACAGCAATATCGTGCCAAGAACTGGCGTGGCGGAAATCATCAAATTAACTCCGGCGCAAGTGGCTTGGGATGTTAATGTTAAACTCAAAATTAACGGCGATAAATCGATGGAAAAAATCATCGTAAAAATGCCGGTTTATTTTCAATCGCCGCGCCAGAAAGTTGAAAATTACAACAGCTTTTCAAGACCATTACCAACCCAACAATTGTCAGGCAATAATGGCAGAACTCTTACTTTTGAAACTAAAGCTGCGGAAATTTTAATTGAAACTAAAGCCCATATTTCCACCGGCGAAATTTACCGCAATCGCATTACCAAAAATCCGGGAGAATTTGCCAATGTTACGAATGAAGAAAGAAGTTTGCTGATACCGATGCTGGAAAGAATCAAACAAGATCCGACAAATAATGACTTACCACTTTATGCTAAAATCGGAAAATTTGTTCATCAATATATTCGCTATGATTTGAATTATTTAGGCAAATTGCCGAATTTAAGGGCAATTGTACAAAGCCGTTCTGGTGTATGTACAGAGTATGCCGGACTTTACGATGCATTATTACGCCTCGCCGGAATTCCCTCGATAATAATTGATGGCGCAGCCTGCGGAGAATACGACCAATGCCGCGGCCACAGCTGGAACATGATTTTTGTTAATGGTAACTGGATTGAAGTAGATCCGACATGGAATTTAATGTCAGGAATAGTTTCCTCTTCTCATATTTACTTTAACGATCACGGCAAAGGTGAAACGATGTTGCAATATTATAATAACGATATGGCACTTGATTCGAGCACAGAAATTGAGATGAAGACAGATTTGTAAAAATTAGATGACATTGAGAAAAAGTAGCCTGGCCCCTTTTTCCATTAACGATCACGGCAAAGGCGAAACGATGCTGCAATATTATAATAACGATATGGCGATTGATTCGAGCACAGAAATTGAGATGAAGACAGATTTGTAAAAATTAGATGACATTAGCGCAGGATTTAGCGCTGGACGGGGTTTGTAACCCCGTCCACATTTTCAGTTCCAATTTCAACATGACATGAACGTGAGGACGGGATTACAAATCCCGTCCTGCGCAAGGAAGCATGTAGGAAAAAGGGGCCAGGCTACTTTTTCCCTAAATCGCTCGATTAGCTTCAACTTCAATCACCAAATTCACCTTATCCGCAACCCCAGGCAAACCATAATTCAAACCAAAATCCGAACGATTAATCGAACCAGTCGCGCTAAATCCGATTGTTGGTTTTTGCGTAATCATGCTGATTCCCGACTTGTTAAATTTAGCATTTAACACCACAGATTTTGTAACTCCGACAATCGTCAAATCACCGCTAATTTTCGCAGTTCTTTTTCCAGTCACCGTAATTTTAGTACTGACAAATTTCGCCGCTTCAAATCTTTCAACATTAAAAAAATCGGCGCTTTTTAAATGCTGGTCAAACTTGAAAAGTCCTGTAGTTAAACTTTCGGTTTTTACAATCACATCAACCATTGATTTTTCCGGATGTTTTTCATCAAAAGTAATTGTTCCTTCAATATTTGTAAATTTTCCCGACGGATGTGAATAACCGAAATGATCTGCAATCCACATAACGCTGGCGTGGTTTCCCTCAATTGTATATTCCTCAGCTTGCGCCAATTGCATTGCCGCAAAACAGGCAAAAATTGTGACCAAAACTATTTTTAATTTTTTCATAATTTTTAAAATTTTGGTTAATAAAAATTTGAGAAATGTTCGGTTTTAGCGTTAATTCTTATATCAAATATTGTACAGTAATTTTCTTGGTTTTTAGTAAATCATTAAAAACCCCATAAAAAACTGGTTGTTAAGTTGATAAAATCTTACAAAATTTTTAAGAAAATCCCTAATCCACTCTCATGAATTGCCGATTATTATTTCCCATCGCCGTTATTTTCTTGTCTGCGGTTTTTTCAGCAAAGGCTGATGAACCAATTTACTCTTGGGAAGAATGCGTTGAAATCGCGCGCAAAAGTAATGCCGAATTACAATCTGCCCTCGCTACCGAAAAGCAGATGAAAGCGCTTGAAGGTGTTGCGCGCGCCAATTATTTTCCACAATTAACTGCAACCAGCAATTCCAGCCGAAGCTATACAAATTCCGGAAATCTCTCGGCATCAAACTCATTTTTTTACACCACAAACACCGTTTCCCTCAGCGCCAATCAAAATATTTTTAACGGCTTTCAAGATAAAGCCAAAATCGAACAAGCCAAGGCCAACTCAATGGTAGCAAGGGCAAATGTCGCAACCATCAAAGCTAAAATCAGTTATGATTTAAAAAATACTTTCTCCAGTTTTACTTACGCCAAATCTTACACTAAACTCCTCGAAGAAATTATTAAAAGACGGCGCGACAATTTAAAAATCGTCGATTTACGCTTCAAAGGCGGTATGGAAAATAAAGGCTCGCTGCTTTTGGCCCGCGCTTATTTGGCCGATGCCGAATATAATTTTTTACAGGCCCAAAATTTAAAAAACACTGCGCGCGCCCAACTGTGCAAAGCGATGGGACTTTATGAGTGCGCGCCGTTTGACATCAAAAGCGCCATCATAATTAAAGCTCCGCCAAAAAATCTTGAGTTTGAAAAAATCGTTTTAGAAATGCCGCAACATACACAAGCCATGGCTCAGGAAAAAGCCTCGCAAGCGGGAGTTATAATTGCTGAATCCGGGTTTTTTCCCATCGTAAATTTAACCGCACTTTCCGGACAACGCGGCACAACTTATTTGCCGCAAAATGATTATTGGTCAGTTGGCTTAAATATTTCGCTGCCATTTTTCACCGGCGGCAAAGATTATTTTTCAACCGTGAGCGCCACCGAAACTAGGTCAGCTGCAACGCATAACCGCGAAAGCATTGATCGCCAAGCTTTGGCTGATTTAAAACAATATTATGCATCTTACATCGAAAATGTGGCAAAATTAAAAGTCAGTGCCAGCTTTAAAGATGCGGCACAAATGCGCGCCGAAATTGCGCGTAACAAATATAATAACGGCTTGCTTATTTTTGAGGATTGGGACGTGATTGAAAGCGATTTGATCAACCGCCAAACCACTTATTTACAAAACCAGCGCGACCGCGTCACTTCTGAAGCGGCCTGGGAAAATATTCAAGGCATAGGAGTTTTCAGTGAATAATCTAAAAACAAAATTACGTTCGAAAAAAATATTGGCATTGATTGTTATAATCACGGCCGGCGCTGGATTTGGCGCGAAATATTATTTCCAAAAAAACGCCAGCGATGTTGAATTGCGCGAAAATAAAGTTGAACGCGGCAATATTGAAATCACCATTCTTTCCACCGGAACTGTACAACCGGAAAACCGTTTGGAAATTAAAGCGCCAATCCCCGGCCGCGTGGAAAAGATTTTAATTAAAGAAGGCGATTACGTTAAAAAAGGGAAAATTTTAGCTTGGATGAGTTCGGCTGAAAGAGCGACATTGCTGGATTCAGCGCAAGCCAGCGGCGACGAAGAAGTTAAAAAATGGGAAGAAATTTATCGCCCCACACCAATTATCGCGCCGATTGACGGCACTATTGTTTTGCAAAATATTGAAAATGGCCAAACTTTTACTACAACTGACGCGATTTTAGTGATGTCAAATCGTTTAACCGTTAAAGCGCAAGTTGATGAAACTGATATCGCTTCAATCAAGTTGAAACAAGCTGCGGAAATTACTTTGGATGCTTATCCGGAAACTAAAGTTTCTGCTAAAGTTGACCAAATTGCTTTTGAAGCAACCACGGTGAGCAATGTTACAACTTACATTGTTGATGTTTTGCCGAAAGAAGTGCCGTCTTTTATGAGAAGCGGAATGACAGCGAATGTGACGTTTTTTATGGAAGCGAAAAATGATGTTTTAACCGTACCAAATGATGCGGTGAAAATTCAGGATGGCAGATCGACTGTGACTGTTTTGCAGGATGGCGATCGTGTTGAAAGAGAAATTGAAACCGGAATTACTGATGGCAAAAAAATCGAAGTGATTTCGGGATTGAATGAAGGTGATATAGTTTTTTCAGCGCAGATAAAACCACGAGATAAAAAATCAGCCTCCACCAGCCCTTTCGCACCAGCGCGCGGCGGTAGTGGGAAAAAGCGTTAGTTTGAAATAGAATTCTGATCTAGAGCTGGACGGGGTTTGTAACCCCGTCCTCACGTTCATGCAAAATATAATTGAACTGAAAATGTGGACGGGGTTACAAACCCCGTCCAGCACGCATAAATCCCTCAGGTCATCGAGCAAAGGCCTTT
>JAZKII010000027.1:0-7294 GCA_040384945.1 Pseudomonadota bacterium | reverse complement strand
GCACTTCGTGCTTTGCTCGACGACCTGAAAACAAATTAAAACTTAAAAACCAAGTTTTTCAACAACACTAATAATCTCCAGAAATTTCTCATAATCCGTAATTTACTTTTACCGATTTTTTGGCCGTAATCATAAGAAATCGGAATTTCATCAATACGAAGCCCAAGCCTGGATAATTTAATCAATAGCTCGCAAGTATAAGTAAACTCAGGCTCGGTAATAAAATTATCTTTTTCTTGTCCAAAAAGTTTTTGTAATTTTTCAACTTTGTAAAGGCGATATCCGCTAGTATAATCGAGTAAATTTTTTCCGGAAATATTTTTTACCGCAAAAATTTTCTGCATTAAAATCGAAGTTGTTTTACTAATAAATTGTCGATGTAGCGGAAAATCAGCCATTAAACTGCTATCGCAAAAACGTGAAGCTACCAGAAAATCGAGATTATTTTTTTCAAAATGCGCCAGCATTTGCGGAATTTGTTCGGGATTGTGAGTATTATCTGCATCAAGCGAAATTACCAAATCATCGGGAGAAGAATTGCTTATTACTTCCAAGAAAAGCCTTTTGTAAGCAAGGCCCAAACCTCTTTCATTTTTTTGTGGTAAAATTTTTATAGAATGAATTTTACCAAATTCTTTCAGGATTTCCGCGGAATTATCTGTAGTGCCATCAAGACAGGCGATGATTTGAAATTCATGCGGTAAAAGCTGTAATTCATAACTTAAATTAGTCAGCAATTTTTGTAAATTTTGCGCTTCATTCAAAGCGCAGAAAATGATTTTTATCAATTTAAGTTTGTAGATTTAAAGTTTTAATATGACATTTTCATTTCTAAAACCAAAAATCTAAATCTAAAACCAAAATCTCTCGAAGTGGATTTCAAAATAACAAAACATCAATTCGACATCATTATTATCGGTTCCGGAGGCGCTGGCTTAACTGCGGCAATTTCGGCGATAAATTCAGGTGCCAAAAATATTGCTATAATAAGTAAAGTAATTCCGGGTAACAGCCACACGGTTGCAGCCAAAGGTGGCATTAACGCCGCGCTGAGCAATGTCCAAAAAGATGATTGGAAATGGCATGCTTACGACACATTAAAAGGCGCTGATTATTTAGCCGATGCTGATGCAGTTGAAATTTTGTGCCGCGAAGCCGAAGCCGCAGTTATTAATTTAGAAAAAATGGGCGTGGTTTTTTCGCGCGACAGTTTAGGAAAAATTTCCCAGCGCGCTTATGGCGGCCAAACTACCAATTTCGGCAAAGGTGATGTTGCTTACCGCGCTTGCTATTCTAAGGATAAAACCGGACACACAATTTTACATACTTTGCATGAGCAAGCCTTAAAAAAAGGTGTGAGATTTTTTTCAGAATTTTTTGTGACTGATTTATTAATCTCACAAAACCAATGCCACGGCTGTTTGACGATTGATTTAAATTCCGGCGAGTTGGTAATTTTTGAAAGTAAAACCACAATTCTCGCAACTGGCGGTTATAGCCAGATTTTCCAAAATACCACTTCATCTTTAATCTGTAGCGGCGATGGTTCAGCCTTGGTTTTTGAAGAAGGATTGCCATTGCAAGATATGGAATTTGTACAATTTCATCCTACCGGAATTTTTGGTCACGGATTTTTGGTAACCGAAGCAGCACGCGGCGAGGGCGGGTTTTTACTAAATTCTGAAGGCGAGCGTTTCATGCAAAAATATGCGCCAAAAATGATGGAATTAGCATCGCGCGATGTGATTTCGCAGGCAATGGCGACGGAAATTCATGAAGGTCGTGGAATTGGAAAGAATAAAAATTTCTTACATTTAGATTTGCGCCATATTGACGAGGAGGTCTTGAAAAACAAGCTTCCCGGAGTTGTTGAATTAGTTAAAAATTTCGCCCGACTTGATGCAAAAAAAGATTTAATTCCAGTTTCGCCATCGGCGCATTATACGATGGGTGGCATTCCAACTAATTTAGATTGTGTAGTTTTAGATGGTGAAAAAGAAGTTGTAGGATTAATGGCGATTGGCGAAGCAGCTTGTGTTTCCGTGCATGGCGCCAATCGTTTGGGATGTAATTCTTTATTGGATTTAATTGTATTCGGAAAAATCGCTGGGGAAAAATCAGTACAAAAAATTGCCAATAAATTTTCCGGTTTAGCTCAAAAAATTGCCCAAGAAAAAATACAAAACTTAAAATCTTTCTGGGAGCCAAAAGCCCCCCTGTTAAGGGGGGTTAGGGGGTTTTGCGATGCAAAAAATTTCTCCGATATTCAAGATCGCAAAACCCCCCAACCCCCCTTAACAGGGGGGCTTTTAAGTCCGAGTTTGGCGGAGCTTAAAAATAAACTTCAAATTAATAACGAAAAACATTTAAGCGTTTTTCGTGATGAAAAACTTTTGGAAATCGGTTTAAACGAAACCAAAAAACTTTTCGCAATTTTCCAAAATTACCAAATCAAAAATAAATCCTTAATCTGGAATGAAGAACTCGTCGCCTACCTCGAATTAAAAAATTTATTTCTAAATTCTTTAGCGGCTAATTTCTCAGCTCTAAACCGTCGCGAAAGCCGCGGGGCGCATTATCGCTCTGATTTTAAAAACCGTGATGATGTTAATTTTTTAGCTCATAGTTTAGTAAAAATAAATGCCGGCTCAGAAAATGAGTTGGAATTTTCGCTTAAGGCCGTAAGGTCCAATTCACAAATCCCCGAGCTCAATCTCAATCCTCAACCTAGAAGTTATTAACATGCGATATAGCGCCAATTTAAACGTCATTATAAAAGCCATCGAGAAAGCAACAGCGCACATGCCGCGCGATTTTATCGAACTTGAAAATTTGCAGTCAAACCCAACTTCAGCAAATAAATTTGCTAATTCATGCTATAATCGCGTGAAGAAAATTTTGGCAGAAGATTTATCGAAATTCCGTCCCGATTATAATTTGATTTTTTCTGATGGTGAAAAAATCATCAAAAATAAAAATGCCGAATTTTCTTACCTGATTTTTCCGGTTGATGGAATGAATAACATGACGCGTTCCAACCCTGATTTTACTGTTGCTATCGCTCTTGAACATGTGAATGAAGCAGGGCAAAAAGAATCAATTTCAGTTGCGATCAGCAAAATTTTTGGTGGCGAACTTTATTACTGCGAAAAAGGTTTCGGCGCCTATTTGAACAATCGCCGCATCCGCGTTTCCAAAAGAACTAATTCAGAAGCAATTATTGCCGCAACTGAAGATCAATCTGAACTTGCAAAAAGATTAGAAGGCAAAAATTTCTCAACTCGTTCTTACGGTTGCAGAAGCTTGGAACTGGCTTATTTAGCGGCGGCACGCCTTGAAATGGGTCTGTTTAAAAAACAGGATTACGAATTATTAAAACCATTTTTGCTTCTGGTTCGTGAAGCCGGCGGCAAAATTTCTGAAGAAGAAAAATTTATTTTAGCGAGCAATTAATGCAATTTATTGATGAAGCAAAAGTCTGCCTAAAAGCAGGAGACGGCGGAAACGGCGCTTCCAGTTTCAGACGTGAAAAATTTATCCCGCGCGGCGGCCCAGATGGGGGAGATGGCGGACGTGGAGGCAGTATCGTTTTTGAATGTGTAAAAGATTTAAACACTCTTATCGATTTTCGTTTCCAGCAGCATTTCATCGCTAAAAACGGTGTGAAAGGAAAAGGCGCCAATAAAAATGGTCCTTCCGGCGAAGATATGATTTTGCGCGTTCCGGTTGGAACTCAGGTTTTTGCTGAAGAATCCGGCGAAATTATTGCCGATTTAATGACTGATGGCGAAAGAGTAACAATCGCCAAAGGCGGTCGCGGCGGGCTTGGAAACTCCAATTTTAAAAGTTCAACCAATCGTGCGCCAACATTTGCTCAAGCTGGTGAAGAAGGCGAAAAACTTTGGGTAAATTTAAGATTAAAACTTTTATCAGATGCCGGATTATTGGGCATGCCAAATGCAGGAAAATCAACATTCTTGGCCGCAACTACAAGAGCGAAACCGAAAATTGCTGATTATCCTTTTACTACTTTAAAGCCGCAACTTGGCGTGGTTTATGTTGATAACCAAGAGTTTGTTTTAGCTGACATTCCGGGTTTGATTGCGGGAGCTTCGGAAGGAAAAGGTTTGGGCGATCGTTTCTTGAAACATGTTGAAAGATGCGGTGTTTTATTGCATTTGATTGATTCTTCTGCGGAAGATGTGGTTGATAATTATCGTGTGATTAGAACTGAATTGATGGGCTATAGTCCTGAATTGGCGGAGAAGCCTGAGGTTTTAGTTTTGAATAAAATTGATCTTTTGGATGAAGATGAGCGCAAAGAAAAAATTGCCGCTTTGAAAAAATATTTGAAGAAAAACGGCGATAAAAAACCGGAAGTTTTAGCGATTTCTGGTGTTACCGGAGAAGGCGTGGAAGGAGTGTTAAGAGCACTTTATAAGAGAATTGAGGTTTATAGAAAAGCTCAAGATGATGAAGTGGTAGAAGTTAAAGTTATAAATTAGAGTTAGCGCTGGATCCTTGCGCTGGACTTTGCGCTGGACGGGGTTTGTAACCCCGTCCACATGTTCATGCAAAAGGAACTGAACGTAAAGACGGGGTTACAAACCCCGTCTTGCATGGACATACTGTTCAATATGATTTGTCTAAATAAATTTTTGAATGAATAAAACCAAATTAGGAACAGCATTAATTACCGGAGCCGCCAAGAGAATCGGGCGTGAGATGGCGTTAAACCTGGCTGAAATGGGGTATGATTTAATAATTACTTACAGAAATTCAGAAGAAGAAGCTCAAAATTTAGCCAAAGAAATCGAAAAAAAATCTGCAGTAAAATGCGAAATTTTTAAATGTGATTTAAGTGACATTTCGCAAACAAAAAAATTAGCAGAATTCGCCAAAGAAAATTTCCCAAACTGGAATCTTTTAATCAATAACGCTTCAATTTTTAATAAATCAAAATTTCTCACTGCACCAGAATCTGAGCTGATGGATAATATGAATGTTCATTTATTTTCTCCGCTAATTTTAGCGAAAGAATTTGCGCAACATGTAGAAAAAAATTCCATCAAAAACGCGCAAATAATTAACATGATCGATAAAAATATTGCGCGCATCGATACCAGCTATTTTCATTATTTATTAAGCAAAAAATCGCTTGCTGAATTTACTAAAATGTTGGCAGTTGAAATCGCGCCCCATGTTAGAGTAAATGGCATTGCGCCGGGTTTTATTTTGAACTCGGTTTATGAAGAAAATCCTTCTCTTGAAACCCAAAACCTGATCAAAAAAATCCCGCTGAAAGCACAGGGTGAAATTGAAAATATCTGGCAGGCAATGGAATTTTTATTAACAAATAAATTCGTCACCGGACAAATTTTATTTATCGACGGAGGCGCCAGTTTAAACCATGCAGGATAATTTAGAACCTTTGGGAATTTTCGCCGGACGCGGAATTTTACCGCAAATGTTGATTCGCGAGTGCCAGAAAAAAAACCGCAAATTTGTGCTATTTCAACTGGAATCTGAAACTTACGAAATTGATTATTCGTCTTACAACCCAATCAAATTGCCTTACGGCGCGATTGAAAAATTTTTGCAGGCAGTAAAAGAAAATGGCATTAAAGAACTGGTTTTTATTGGTGGCGTAACCAAGCCCAATTTTTCCTCATTAAAAGTTGATAAAACCGGTGCGATTTTATTGGCAAAAATTCTGGCTAATAAAATTCTGGGAGATGACGCCGTTCTTCGCGCCGTGATTGGTTTTTTTGAAAAGCAGGGTTTGAAAATTTTGCAGATTAATCAGCTTTTAGATTGTGTTGTTTCGCAAAAATCAACGCTGACAAAAATTTCAGCCAGTAAAGAAAATCTTGAAGATATTGCGCTGGGCGTGAAGGCGATAAAAACTTTTTCTAATTTTGATGTTGGTCAAAGTTTGGTGATTGCGCAAAAGCAGATTATTGCGGTTGAAGCCTTGGAAGGCACCGATCAAATGATTAAGAGATGTGCGAGTTTGAAAGTTGATTATAAGCATAATGCGGTTTTGGTGAAAATGAAAAAACGCGGTCAAAGCATGAAAGCTGATTTACCGGCGATTGGTGTGACAACGATTCAGAATTGTTTTGATTCGGGAATTGTCGGAATTGCGATTCAGGCTAACTCGACGTTGGTTCTGGAGAAGGAAGAAGTGATCAAAAAAGCTGATGAACTTGGGCTATTTTTGATGGTGATTTAAATCGGATAGATCCTGAATCAAGTTCAGGATGACGGAGTGGGTGTTTAGTTCGAGTACAAACTCCACCACATCGTCATCTTGAACTTGATTCAGGATCTAGCGTGAATAAATATGCTTTCTCAAACTTGAATATTAATGACGTTAAAAATCCTAAAACTTCCAGAATTAACCAAATCTTTTCCTTCCGAAGTAAAAACTCTTTTTCAAGTGTTTAACTCGGAAATCCGCTTGGTTGGCGGCTGCGTGCGTGATCTTCTTTTAAAGAAAAAAATCGCTGATTTTGATTTTGCGACTAAACTTCTTCCTCACGAAATCATAAAAATCCTCGAAAAAAATCACATCAAAGCCATTCCAACTGGTATAAAATTCGGCACAATTACTGCAGTTGTGAATCATAAAAATTTCGAAATCACCACTTTAAGAAAAGATAATGAAACTGATGGTCGTCACTGCGAACCGGAATTTATTGATGATTTTTCGCTGGATGCTGCACGTCGCGACTTCACCGTCAATGCGCTTTATCTTGATGAAGCGGGAAATATTTATGATTATTTTGACGGAATTTCGGACCTAAATAATAAAGAAATAAAATTTATCGACGATGCAAATAAGCGAATTGAAGAAGATTATTTACGCATTTTACGCTTTTTCAGGTTTAGTTGTAGATATGCGGAAAAGCTTGATAGAGAAGGGCTGGCAGCCTGTGTTTCACAAAAAGAAAACTTAAAAAAATTATCGCGCGAGAGAATAAGATCGGAATTTTTAAAAATTGTTGGTAATGAAAATAAAATAAATTTACTCGAGATTTTGCAGGTTTTAAAAAATGAAAAAATCAGTGCTGAGATTTTTTCATCAAGGCTTGATATTGAAGTTTTGGCACGCCTTTTTGAAATTGAAAAAAAACTGGAATTTTCTGCTTCATTAAACTTAAAAATCGCAGTTTTATTTTTGAATGAAACTTTTGATTTGAAAATTTTTGCGCAGGAAATTTGTGCGACTAATTTGGAGAAAAAATATTTGCAGTTTTTGAGTTTTTACTCTGCTTCAAACCCGAGTGGA
>JAZKII010000026.1:0-26396 GCA_040384945.1 Pseudomonadota bacterium | reverse complement strand
AGATGCTGGCTCGATGTTGCAAAATCCAGCTAGCATCTCTACGACGCACTTTGTGCTTTGCTCGATGACCTATAACTTTTCTTATTTTAGAATATTCTTTTCTTGTTTCACATGAAACAAATTGACAGCAACAAAATCATTTTTACTTTGTCTCACATCTAATTTTATCTTAAAAAAACTTCCAAAATCATGTCACATCATCACAAACGAGCAAAGGTTTTTTCTATCGTAAATCAAAAAGGCGGAGTCGGCAAAACCACTACAGCCGTCAATCTTGCCACAGCTTTTGCAGCAATTAAAAAAAGAGTTTTGCTTGTTGATTCTGATCCTCAAGGAAATGCCAGCACCGGATTTGGAATTGCTCAAGCACAAAGACAAAAAACAGTTTATGAAATCCTGATTGGTGAATGTTCAATTAAAGAAGCAATAATTCCAACCAGAATTCCTAACTTAAAAATGATAACTTCAACTGTCGATTTATCGGCATGTGAAATTGAACTAATCAATTTAGAAAAAAGAGAATTTTTATTACGTCGCGCACTTAAAGAAGTTATCCATGATTTTGATTATATTTTAATCGATTGCCCTCCATCGCTTGGAATGCTTACAATTAATGCTCTCACAGCTTCAGACTCAATTTTAATTCCAATGCAATGTGAATTTTTCTCTCTTGAAGGTTTGAGCCATTTATTAACCAGCCTTGATTTAGTAAAAGAAAATTTAAATCACGAATTAACTATCGGCGGCATTATTTTAACTATGCATGACCGCAGAAATAAACTTACCGAGCAAGTTGAAATTGATGTGCGCAGCTTTTTAAAGGACAAAGTTTTTAAACATAGTATTCCAAGAAATGTCAGACTTTCTGAAGCGCCTTCTCATGGTCTTCCAGGAATTATTTATGATCCAAAATGTCCAGGATCTTCAGCTTATATCAAGCTAGCGAAAGAAATTTTAAGCAAAGAAAAACATTAAAAATCAGGAGCAATATGCAAGAACCAATTCAGCAAGAAAGAAAATTAGGCCGCGGCTTGTCAGCATTACTTGGAGAAAGCAAATCCAAAAACGAATCTTTTGTAATTCCTGCCAAAAATTCAAAATCAGTTGAACTAATTGAAATTGGAAAAATTACTCCCGGCATTTATCAACCAAGAAAGAATTTTGACATGGTTGAGTTGGAAGAATTAGCCAATTCCATTAAAGAAAATGGCCTGATTCAACCAATTATTTTACGCAAAATTGGTGATGAAGATCATTATGAAATTATTGCCGGTGAGCGCAGATATCGCGCTTCAATTTTGGCGGGCGCAACTTCAATTGCTGCGATTGTTAAGAAAATCAATAATCACGAAGCTTTGGAAATGGCGATTATTGAGAATATTCAGAGATCTGATTTATCCTTGATTGAAGAAGCCGCTGGTTATCAGCAATTGATTGAAGAATTTGCTTATGGCCAAGAACAGATTGCTAAAAGAGTTGGTAAAAGTCGTAGTCATATCGCAAATCTTTTGCGTTTATTAAGTTTGCCTCAAGCTGTGCGTGATTTATTGGATAAGAAATTGATTTCAATGGGTCATGCGCGCGCGATTATTAATTCTAATAATCCGGAAAAACTGGCAAAGAAAGTTGTGGATGAAGCCTTGACAGTACGTCATGTAGAAGATTTGGTTCGTGATGAGAAAATTGAGAAAATTAAAAATGTTCCGGTTTTAGTTAGAACCGAATCGAAAATTAGATTTGTGAATAGTGAGCATTTAACTGGTTTAGAAAATCAACTTTCTGAACTACTGGGAATGGAAACAAAAATCTCTTTCAACTCTTTTAAAAATAATGGAAAAATTTCTATAAAATTTAGTGAATTTGAGAAAGTTCAGAATTTAATAGAGAAGTTGGAAAAATAGTTTCATGTGAAACTTTTTTATGCTTCTTAGAGTATGGATAGATCCTGAGCTTGAGAAAAGTAGCCTGGCCCCTTTTTCTAAGAGTATGGGATATAGGTCCTGAACTCATTTAAGACATTCAAATAAAATCGATAATTTAATAAAATAATAACATGAAATTAACCGCACATCCATATCTTTTAGAAATCGAAACTTACAAACCCGGCAAAGCTAAAATTGGCAATAATACTCAAAAAATTATCAAACTTTCTTCCAATGAAAATGCTTTAGGTTCAAGTCCAAAAGCAATTGAAGCTTATGAAAAACATGTGGCAGAAGTTGTTCGTTATGCTGATGGATCTTGTTCAAATCTGCGCCACGCAATTGCGGAAAATAACAGAATTGATGCTGAAAGAATTGTTTGCGGCGCTGGTTCTGATGAAATTTTAGCTTTTTTAACTTCCGCTTTTGCCGGAATTGATGATGAAATAATTTATAGTGAACATGGATTTTTAATGTATCCGATTTCAGCCAAACGCGTTGGGGCAAAAGCAATTTCAGTTAAAGAAAAAAATTTAAAAACTGATATTGATGCCGTTTTAAAAGCCATAACTCCGAAAACTAAAATAATTTTTATCGCCAATCCAAATAATCCAACCGGCTCTTATTTGAATAAGGATGAAATTGAAAAATTAATTAACGGCACGCCAAAAAATGTTTTGATCGTTTTAGATCATGCTTACGAAGAATTTGTCGAAATTTCTGATTATCCAAATGCTATAGAATTAGTTGATAAAAACCAAAATGTCGTACTAACCAGAACTTTTTCAAAGATCTATGGATTGGCTAGTTTACGCATCGGGTGGTCATATTCTTCAAGTTATGTTGCTGATATTTTGAATAAAGTTCGCGGGCCATTTAACGTTGGCGGACCGGCACAATTTTCTGCAACTGCAGCTTTACAAGATGCAGAATTTTTTAAGGCTTCGAAGAATCACAATAAAAAATGGCTCGAGATTTTATTTAAAGAATTTGCCGAAATTAAAAATATTAAAGCTCATCCATCAATTGCTAACTTCATTTTACTAGATTTTGGCAGCTTAGAAAATGCTCAAAAAGCCAATCAAAAACTTTTGGAAAATGGCATTATTTTGCGCGAAATGGGTGCTTATGGTTTAGAAAATTGTTTGCGTATGACGATTGGAACTGAGGAAGAAAATTTGCAAGTTTTGGAAATCTTAAAAAATCTTTAATTCAAATGGACTTTAACAGTTTAAACCAAGGCGACTGGCAAAACTTTATTTACCTGACTTTAATTTTAGTAATGTTGGTTAGTGGATTAATTTCACGCCGCATGCCTTTTCCCAAAGTTGTTAAATATTTAGCGATTTGGTCAGCAATCGGAATTTTGGCAATTTCACTTTATGCTTACCGATTTGAATTTTCTGATTTTAAAAATCGCGTTATGGGCGAGATTAAACCTTCGAGCATTCAAATTACTGACGCCGGAGAAATGATAATAAATCTCGCGCAAGACGGCCATTTTTACATGGATGTTGAGGTTAATGAGTCTCCAATGCGTTTTATGATCGATACTGGCGCGAGCGATATTGTAATAAGCCTTGCCGAGGCCCGCAGAATCGGCATCAAGACCGAAAAATTAAACTTCAATAAATCTTACCAAACTGCCAATGGAATTTCTTGGGGAGCTTCAGTTGTTTTAAAAACTATGAAAGTTGGAAATATGGTTTTTTACGACATTCCCGCTTCCGTAAATAGTGCCGAAATGGGAACTCCGCTTTTGGGGATGAGTTTTTTAAGACGCTTTAAAAAATATGAATTCTATCGCGATAAATTAATTTTATCGATGTAGAGAAACTATCTGCGAATCGTCAGCAATTTATTATTGTAAATACAAAGTAAACTATCAGACAAACGTAAGGTAAATTGGCGATTGGTTACTGGGACCACAACATAATTATCACGCATTGTATAATTTAAAATCTGTTCACCACCATTCACGTCAACCATGCTAATTGATGGAATCACCAAATTATCATTAGCAAATTGGAAATAAGTTTCAGAACCATTATCGTAAACTTTAAGTGGCACGATATTATCAGATTTGCCAGCAACACTATAATCAAAATTTAATTCATTATTTTCGGGATTACGCTGAATAATGCCCGGTATTGCTTCTGTAATATTTGCACCAGGAATCGGAGTTTTAATAATTCCTCCTTTTTGCTGAGGTGGCTGTTGAGGCATTTGTGGCGGCATTTGCGGAGGAGCTTTCATTGCCACATTTGGAACCACTAACTGTGGAGGAATTGGTAAAGGTTGACCAATTTGAGGATAGAAAAATCTCACAGTGTAAACTAAATCTTCATCAGCCTTACCATTAAATTCATCAGACCTAATATCAAAATGATAAGTACGTTTATTAGTGATGATTGTCATATTGGTATGAGCCGCAATTTCAAGCGGACGTACGAATAATCTTTTTCCGGCTGGAGTTAAACGCCAGGCAAAAGCTTCGCCAATTGAAATCATTTCGATTTCTTCATCTTCCGCAAATTCAATAAATGACTGGTAATTATAATAGAATTTTAGCTCGTAAACTTCGTTTGGATTATAAACCAAAGTGCGAATGCGTGAATCTGTAGTAATTGGGGTTTGAGCAAAGGATGTAAAAGAAACAGCAAAAAAAATGCATGCAAAGAAACCAATTCGAAAGCATGATATGATTTTCAAGATTTCAGTTGATTTCATTTATTTCTTCTCTTTTTAATAATTAAATACTTCTTCTGTAACCGCGTATCTATTGACTTGGAAGCCAAGAGGATTGATTAATCTTTCTTCCAGATTCAATGTCATGTTAGGAGAAAAATAAAAACCCATTGTGATAACCTCATCCACAGTTTTTGAATCTCCTCCTGCAAGACTTATTTGTCTTACAGTACGAATTTGAGCCGTATTACTATCAGTGAATTGAATTGATTTTACACGAATATCAATTCTGGAGTCAGTCCCCAATTCTCTGGCATTGATACGATTTCTGAAATCAGCATAAACCACAGGAACCGATAATAATCTCACTTTATCCACATCCATTTTATAAGTTTTTGGATCATAGCCACTGGCCGCGTGAATAAATTCATTAATAAAATATTGGCGGATCATTTGGTCGCCCGTGAAATTCTGCGCCGTCATTTGATTCACAATTGTGGCAATTCCACTTTTCTGCTCAACCTCAATAACATAAGGCTCAAGCGACTTTGAAGACATGATATTTTTTACAAATATCACTGCCACCGCAACTGAGAACATTGAAATTAAAGTAAAAAGCAAAAGTATGTTACGCTGAACCACGACAATCTGGTAGCGGTTTGAATACCAACTTTTTATCTTTAATTTAGTTTTTTTATTTTGGTCTGGCATGCTTGAAATTAAAGGCTGGAAACTAAGTTTATAATTTTAGTAAAAAAATTTCAGGCGGAAAGTAAAGAAGCTTGATTAATAATTCAAGCCGTCTTAATTCGCCGCCCCTTCTTTATTTTTTCTTGTCTAAGAAAGTAAAAAATTCTCTTAAAGAAATGCCTTTCATCGAACGCGAAAAAATTCCTCTATCGCAAAAATTGGAACAGTTAAATTGGCTGTTAATTTCGCTAATTATTATCCTGGCTTTTGTTGGTTTTCTAATGCTTTATTCAGCAGGCGGTGGTAGCTTCAAGCCTTGGTTAATAAGGCAGCTCGGCTTTTTCTGCGTGTTTTTTCCATTGATGATTTTCATCGCAATTACCGACATAAAAATCTGGTTCCGCGCCTCTTATATTTTTTATGCCATCGCTTTATCGCTGGTAATTATTGTTGATATAATGGGTCACAATGCGATGGGTGCGACAAGGTGGTTCAGAGTGGGATCGCTGACAATTCAGCCCTCAGAAATTATGAAAGTTTGCACCGTATTTGCTTTAGCGCGTTATTTTTACAGCATTGAAGCTGAAGAAATCGGCCGCGTAAAATTTATTATCGCGCCTCTAGCAATGATTGCGGTTCCGGCCTTTTTTATTTTTTACCAACCCGATCTCGGAACCGCGACGATTTTAATCATGGTTGGTGTTTCAATTTTATTTCTCGCCGGCGTAAAAACCTGGAAGTTCATTTCTGTAGGCGCTGCAGGCCTTGCCGCAATTCCATTTGCCTGGCATTTTTTGCTTTATGATTATCAAAAACAACGTGTTTTAACTTTCTTAAATCCGAATAATGATCCACTGGGAAGTGGTTATAATATTATTCAATCCAAAATCGCGATTGGCTCCGGAGGGTTATTTGGCAAGGGTTATTTGAATGGAACACAAGGGCAGTTGAACTTTTTACCGGAAAAACAAACCGATTTTATTTTCACAATGTTGTCGGAAGAATTAGGATTTTTAGGAAGTTTTTTCACGATTGCCGTTTACTGCGCGATCATTGGAATCGGCATTTCAATTGCGATGAAAACCAAACATCAATATGGCAGATTATTAGTAATGGGCGTGATTAATATTTTCTTCATTCACATGTTTATTAATATGGGAATGGGAATGGGATTGATTCCGGTTGTAGGAGCGCCGCTGCCTTTCGTTTCTTACGGCGGTACTATTATGGCTTCGATGATGATTGGATTTGGGTTGGTTTTGAATGTGGATTTGCATAAAAATTCGGATCTAAAACTAAATTAAACTTGGGTTTTAATTGCCGCTGGACTGGGTTTGTAACCCAGTCCACATTTTCAGTTCAATTAATTTGCATGAACGTGAGGACGGGATTACAAATCCCGTCCTGCATCACGAACCACATTAATTTTCTTCATCATCATTCACATCGTACTCTTCCAGCAATTTCACTTCACCCGATTTTTTTCCTTCAATTCCTAATTCCGCAATATTTTTCATCGCGGAATAAACTCCACGATTCAATCCTTTCACCATTTTGCTATGTAACCCAAGCGCTTTATTTAGCGATTTTCCAAGCTCTCTGGAATCTCTAAAAATCATCGTCACATTATCCAGCAAACGACGCACTTCAATCTTCAAATCTTCAATATTTTTTTCTTGTTTAATGCGATCAATCACAATTCTGGCTTGCGATAAAAAGTTAATCATTCCAATTGGCGACGCCAATATTACACCGGCTTCCAGCGCTTTTTGTTCAAAATCAGAATCAAGACTTCTAACAATATCAAGCATCTTTTCTGTCTGCAAAAACATCACGACTAAAATTTTATAATCCGAGGCATTTTTACTTCTTAATTCTTCAAATAAAAACTTCGAATAATCCTTCTTTTTAAGGCTTTCCAAATGCTTACGAAACGCATCTTTAATCTTTGCTAGAATAATTTTTTCTTGCTCAAAATCACCGCTTTGGCGCGCAACTTCGAGGTCATAAAAATGCGGCGAAGATTTACTATCAATAATTGCAATTTGATCGCCAGGAAAAAATAAAATCGCATCCGGCCTTTTAGATTCTTGCTCCGACGCATTATTCACACCCGAAAAATGCGACTGTAAAATATAATCACCATAAGAATTAAAATCGGCTTTTTCTTTTAATCCCGAACTTTTTAAAATATTTTCCAACGTAATTTCCGCAGTTCTTCCCGCCGCGCCAGGACTAAGCAAAGCCTGTTTGGTTAAATTAATTATATCAGCAGATTTTTTGACATCATCACCCAAAGAAACAACTTTTGCCGTCACATTTTCAAAATTCTGAAACAGCGTTTCAGTAATTTTTTTAATATTTTCCTGCTGATTTACACTAATTTGATTTTGCTGCTCATTATTTTTTTTAATCAAATTTTCTGACAATTGTAAAAGAATAGTTTCCTTATCTTTATTCCATTCTTCTCTTTGCCTTTCAACTTGCTCCTGCTCTGATTTTAGAAATTCATTCTGCGTTTCCAAATGCACATTTTTTTGCTGCAAAAAATTAATTTTTTCTTCTGATTTTTCTTTTTCACCCCGCAAAAAATCAACTTCATTTTGCGCTCTTTCGGCTTGGCTTTTAAACTTGGCCAAAAAATAAAAAAACATACTGGCACAAATGCCGATGATTATTGTGAAAACTAACGCTATTGCCATTGTATTTTGGAAATTGATTACTAGATTTTTTTGAAAGATATGTTCTTTAATTCACATCCATTTGAACCATGACCAAACAACAAATTCAACCGCAAGTTTTTCACGCTTTACCTTTACGTGATGTCGTGATTTTTCCGCAAATGACAACTACGATTTTAGTTGGTCGCGAAAAATCTTTAAATTCGGTGGAAGAGGCGCACCGTCTGGCAGTTCCGATTTTTGCCGTGACGCAAACCAATCCTGATCTTGATGAATTTGACCAAAAAAATATTCACTCAATTGGAACTTTATGCAATGTTATTGAGTCAATCCGAACTCCCGACGGCACTTTAAAAGTTATTCTGCAAGGCATCGCACGCGCTAAATTAAAAAATATCATTCACACGGAAAAATTCTTTACTTGCGAAGCGGAAGTTTTAATCGATCCCAAATTCGCCACCGATAATAAAGAGCTTTTAGGCCTAATCAAAGCCTGTATCGAAAGCTTCACCAAATATAGCGAACATAATAAACGCATCACGCCGGAAGTTTTAAACTCGCTGACCAAAGTAAAATCTCCTCACGAAGTTGCATATTTAATCGCTACTTACATTGGCAATTCAATTAAAAACAAACAGGAAATTCTCGAAGAAAGTGATTTAAGCAAAAAGCTTTTCAAAGTTTTAGAAATGTTGAAAGGCGAGATCGAAATCGGCCAGGCTGAAGCGCGCATCAATAAATCAGTGCAAGAAAAATTCGCTAAAAGTCAGAAAGAAGTTTATTTAACTGAGCAGCTCAAAAATATTAAAAAAGAGCTGGGTCAGGAAGAAGAAAATGAAACTAAAGAAATCAAAGAAAAACTGGCGAAATTAAAACTTCCGATCGAAGTGAAGAAAAAATGCGATATGGAATTAGCCAAGCTCGAAAAAATGAATCCATATTCTTCCGAATCAGGCGTTGTGCGTAATTATTTAGACTGGATTTGTACTTTGCCTTGGACCACAAAATCAAAGGCCGGAACCAGTTTAGATAAAGCCAAAAAAATTCTCGATTTACATCATTACGGTTTAGAAAAAATCAAGGAACGCATTCTTGAATTTATCGCCGTGCAAATGAAAACCAAAAATTCCCGCGGCCCGATTTTATGTTTAGTTGGCGCGCCCGGAGTTGGAAAAACTTCACTGGCCAAATCAATCGCCGACGCTTTGGGAAGAAAATATGTTAAAGTTTCTTTAGGCGGAGTGCGTGACGAATCTGAAATTCGCGGACATCGCAGAACTTACATCGGATCAATGCCGGGACGCATTATTCAATCAATGCGCAAAGCCCAAACTGTTAATCCTTTAATGTTACTTGATGAAATCGACAAAATGTCGCATGACTTCCGCGGTGATCCGTCTTCTGCGCTTTTAGAGGTTTTAGATCCCGAACAAAATTCGGCCTTTTCCGATCATTATTTAGAAGTTGATTACGACCTTTCCAAAGTAATGTTTGTTGCCACCGCAAATAGCTTAAACACTATTCCAGTGCCACTTCGTGATCGCATGGAAATTATCAAACTTTCCGGTTACACCGAAAGTGAAAAAGTTCATATTGCCAAAGAACATTTACTCAGCAAACAACGCGAAGAAAATGGTCTTTCAAAAGCGGAATTTACTTTAAGTGATGAATCAGTTTTAACCTTGATTCGCAATTACACTTTTGAAGCGGGAGTTCGAAATTTAAATCGTGAAATTTCAAATTTGGCGCGCAAAGCGGTGAAAGAAATCATCATGAAAAAAACTAAATCGCTGCATATTACTGAAAAAAATCTTTCTAAATATGCCGGCATTCCAAAACGTCATTATGGAATTGCCAAAGACCATGATTTAATTGGCGTCGCAACTGGTTTAGCTTACACAGAATATGGTGGAGATTTGCTCGATATTGAAGCCTTGAAATTTGAAGGAAACGGCAAAATCCAAACTACAGGACAACTTGGCGACGTGATGAAAGAATCGGCACACGCGGCTTTAAGTCATGCTCGTTCAATTGCCAAAAGTCTGAAAATCGATGCCAAAAAATTCAATAAATATGATTTCCATATTCACGTTCCTGAAGGCGCAACTCCAAAAGATGGGCCTTCAGCTGGCGTGGCTTTATGCGTGGCATTAGTTTCAGTTTTATCTGATCGACCAATCAGAAAAGATATTGCCATGACTGGCGAAATTACTTTAAGCGGAAAAGTTTTAGAAATTGGCGGTTTAAAAGAAAAACTTCTGGCGGCATTACGCGGCGGAATCAAAACTGTGTTAATTCCAAAAGCTAATGAAAAAGATTTAGAAGATATGCCAAAAGAAGTTTTGGCTAAAATCAAAATCAAGCCGATTTCACATATTGAAGAAGCTTTTAAAGAATGCCTGCTCGCCAAAAAAGTGACGAAAAATGGTAGAAAATAAACAAATTCACATTATCGCCGGACCAAACGGAGCGGGTAAAAGTTCATGTGCCAGGATCACGCTTTTGCCCGACTTCTTGAAAAGTAACGAGTTTGTAAATGCTGATGAAATAGCTAAAAACCTTTCTCCTGAAAACCCGAAAGAATCCGCTGCCAAAGCGGGCCGATTGATGCTTAAAAGAATGGAGTTTCTTTTAAATGAAGGCCGGGATTTTGCTTTTGAAACCACTTTATCGGCACGCACTTATTTGAAGATGATTACTCAATCACAAGCGGCCGGATATCGCATAAATTTAATTTTTTTAAAATTACAAAGTCCGGAACTTGCAAAAATCAGGGTGCAAAATAGAGTGAGCAAAGGTGGTCATGATATTGAACCTCTCGTGATCGAGAGAAGATTCCAAAGAGGCCTCGATAATCTGAAAGATTATTTACCAATCGTTGATACCGCTTCGATCTACGAAGCAAGTAGCGCTGAGCTTATTCCAATTGCCCAGAAAAACGAAGATCAATTAATAATTCTAAATCAAAATCTTTGGGAAAATATCTATGCGTAACGAAGAAATTCTCAAGCGAACGGAAGAAGGCATGCGCGAAAGCAATAAAGTTCTTATTCGCGAACTGATTCATGACTTGGAAGAAAAAGGAATTTATCCGGCCTGGGCAATTGACGGGGAAGTAAAAAAACTAAAAATTATTGACGAAAGTGAGTTAAAAGATTTTGCAGCAGAATTAAAAAAATTCGGGTTAGAAAAATCTGATTTCTGCATTCTTGAAGAAGATGTTTGCCAAGCTTCGGAAAGCCCTGATTCACTAGATGCAAACATTATCCTCATTCACAAAAAAACCGCTAAAATAAAAACTTACAAAGCTGGCAATAATTCCTGGATTGTTGATTTTCACCACGACTTACAAAGCAATTTTTTCACAAACTAATCAATGCAAAATAATAAAAATATCCTTCTTGCTACCGTTCTTTCTGCCATGATTTTATTGAGCTGGACGTGGTTTTACGAAAAACCGAAAATGGAACAACAAGAATTACAAAGAAAAATTCTGGCTGAACAAAAAGCACAAGTTGAAACTGTTAAAACTGTTGAAACTAAAGGCTCAATTGCATCTCCAATTTCTACCACAAAACCAGCTGAAGCCGCTGTTACTTTAAAAAACCGTGATGAAATTTTAGCTGAAAGCACTGACAGCCGCGTTGATATTGAAAGCGAAAATTTGCATGGCTCAATTTCATTAAAAGGTGCGCGTTTTGATGATTTAACTTTGGCTAAATATTTTACGACTATCGAGAAAAAAGAAGAAGTTACACTTTTAGCGCCAGCAGAAAGTCGTGAAAGATATTTCGCTGATTTCGGCTGGATCAGCTCAGAAAGCGCTTTAGAACTACCTCAACCAACAACGATTTGGAAAAGCGATAATAAAAAATTAACGCCACAAAATCCGGTGACGCTGTCATGGAAAAATAAAAATAACGTCGAGTTTTTAATTCATATTACTTTGGATGAAAATTTCATGTTTGGCGTTTCGCAATCAGTAAAAAATAATTCAGGTTCTGAAATTTCTATCGCTTCTTACGGCCGCATTAATCGCGTTTTAAATAATGCCCAAAAACCAGTTTATATTCTTCATGAAGGCCCGATTGGCGTGTTTTCAGACGTTCTTCACGAATCTTCTTACAAAGATATTACCAAAGAAAAACGCCAGGAATTTACTTCTGAAAAAGGCGGTTGGTTGGGAATTACTGACAAATATTGGTTAAGTTCAATTTTGCCGGACAAAGGCTTGAAATATAGCGCCAGCTTTAATCACGAATTAACCAACCAAAATAATTTTTATAATTCCGAATTTGTCGGTCAGGAATTTAAAGTTCCGGCTGGCGAAACTTTAAAATTTGATCATCATCTTTTCGCCGGAGCCAAGAAAGTTAAGCTTCTGGACCAATATGCCAAAGAATATGATGCCAAACTTTTTGATCGCGCGGTTGATTTCGGCTGGTTTTATTTCTTAACCAAACCGTTCTTTTTCATCGTTTCTTTCTTGTCAGAAATATTAGGCAATTTTGGTTTAGCAATTTTAGCAATGACGGTTTTAGTGAAGCTGGCATTGTTCCCAATGGCTAATAAATCTTATTCGGCAATTGGCAAAATCAAAAAATTACAGCCAAAAATCGAAGCAATTCGCACTCGTTTCAAAGATGATCGCATGGCGATGAATCGCGAAACTATGGAACTTTACAAAAGAGAAAAAGTTAATCCGGCTTCTGGTTGCTTGCCAATCCTGATTCAAATCCCTATTTTCTTCTCACTTTACAAAGTGCTTTATGTAACTTTGGACATGCGCCAAGCCCCATTTTACGGCTGGATTCACGATTTATCCGCACCAGATCCAACTTCAATTTTCAACCTGTTTGGTTTGTTACCTTTCGCAACCAGCAGCGCTTTCACGATCGGCCTGTGGCCAATCCTGATGGGCGTTACCATGATTATCCAACAAAAACTAAGCCCTGCAAGTTCTGACCCAACTCAGACCAAAGTTTTGAAGTTTATGCCTTATGTTTTAACTTTTGTTTTAGCAGCATTTCCAGCAGGTTTATTGATTTACTGGACTTGGAGCAACACGCTGTCAATCTTACAACAATGGTTTATCAGCACGAAATTGAATAAAGAAAAAAATTAGAATTCCTAGTCACCCTGAGCTTGTCGAAGGGTGTGTTAGCACTCGATCTGTCCGAGTCTAAACACACCCTTCGACAGGCTCAGGGTGACTTCGGAGTTTTTAAAATACGGAAGGATGGCCGAGTGGCTTAAGGCGCACGCTTGGAAAGCGTGTTATGGGTAACACCATACGAGAGTTCGAATCTCTCTCCTTCCGCCATACCTCCCCGAACTTAGAGCTATAAGGCTCCAGATGATTTCCAAATTTTGACCGCGTGAGATTCGAACTCACGATATGCACACCTCCCACCGCTCTAGCACGAAGTGCACCGAAAAAAATTTCCATTAAAATAAAACTAAAAATCACCCCTAGGAAGCGACCCCATTTGCAAACTTTTTGTTGCACAAGGTGTAGTTGAAATTCTTTGGAAATGGAGAAAGTTGGAGAGTTTTTTTGTAGATGCTGCTACATCAAGCCTTGATACTACTGATCAAAACTCGGTGAATGTGAAACGGAGATTTGGAGATTATTTTTTACTCATCTAAACTTTTACTGAAGTTTTCATCTCCTAATCAGGATTCTTTAATAAAATAAAACAACTCTTCTCCATATTTTTTACTGTTAACTTTACCAACATATTCAAAGCCATTTTTGAGTAAAACCTTTTGAGATGCTATGTTGAGCAACTCAGTAACGGCCACAATTCTGTTGATTGGAAATTTCTTGAATGCCCAAGTGCACAACGCGCCGGCAAGTTCGCTAGCATAACCTTTTCCCCAAAACTTCTTATGCAATCTATAGCCCAGTTCTAAATCACTGCTAAATTCTTGATCATCTTTATAGGCAAACTTCCTGATATTTTTGTTAATCTCTAGATCATCCAGCAGCGCAAATCCTGCATAACCAACCAGTTCTTCACTATCATGTGTAAAAATAGCAAATTTAGTAAATCCAAAATCTTGCCAAGACTTGATGAATTTATCCAAAATTTTCTTAGCTTTTTCTTCAGAAAAATCAGCGCTCAAATAATCAATTGCTTCACTACTTTTAACCCACTCACACCAAGCATCGAAGTCGCTCTCCTGAAACGGTCGTAAATAAAAATTTTTGGTTTTTAAAATCATACTTAATTTGAGTTACTCGCTTTTGTTTGTCATATGAACTATTTCAAACGTTTCAACTGACTACCACTACTCAACAGCGACTTCATCTGCGAAATCGCGATCTCATTCAGATTTTTTAATCTCTCGCCTTGCGATAAGTTTTGTCTGATCAAAACAGAATTGATGCTTTCCAAATTCGTCATCACAACTAGCTGCTCTAGCGTTGCATTGTCTCTTAAATTTCCTTCAAAATCAGGATTTTCTTTTTTGAATTCAGCGGCGGTTTTTCCAAACAAAGCGACATTTAATAAGTCAGCTTCGTTAGCATAAATCGTTGATATTTGCTGTTTGGAAAGAGTTTTTGGAATCAGGTTTTCTTTGATGGCGTCGGTGTGGATACGATAATTTATTTTTGCTAAAGTGCGCTGCAAATTCCACTCCAACTTCAGGCGATTATTTTCATCTTCTTTGAGGCGCTGGAATTCTTTGATGAGATAAAATTTAAATTCCACCGATATCCAAGAGGCAAATTCAAAAGCAATATCCTTGTGAGCAAAGGTTCCGCTGCCGTAACGACCAGTTTTGGTAATGATTCCGGTTGAATTTGTTAATTCTATCCATCTTTTTGGAGTTAGTGAAAAACTATTGGATCCTGATTCGTTTTTAATTCCATCGAATTCGATGGAATTAAAATGTTGGTTATAAAATTTTTCCCACAGACCAATAAATTCTATTGTGCTACGGTTTCGCATCCAGTTCTGAATTATGTAATCACTTCTTTCCTGATCTTTGTGCCTAGCAATGTCTGTTAAAGAAATATAGTCATCTTCTTTGGATTTTAGAATTGTGATTTTGGTATTTTTGACAGTGATGGTTTGGTTTTTATTTTTCATATATTTCGGGTTCATTAATGGTGAAGGTGTAATTTTTTAATTGCAGTTAGGCTATTAACAAAATACACAAAAACAATTCACAAAATCTGCAAATAAAAACTCTAAAAAAACAGGAGATGAAATGAAAGATAACAAACAAAATTCCCGCTTCGAAATTATAACTGATGGCCTTGTCACTTTCGCTGATTATCGCTTAGAAAAAAATATCCTCACCATAAAATATGTTGAAGCACCAATCGAGCTTCGCGGCGCAGGTACTGCCGGAAAATTAATGGAAGAAATTGCCAAAAAGGCTGACGCGGAAAATTTAAAAATTATTCCGATTTGCGGATATGCGGCGGTCTGGCTACGCAAACATAAAAATTATCATCACCTGCTTGAAACTAATTAAAATTTCATGATTAAAATTATTTCTTCACTATTTTTAATCTTATCAATTATTTCCTCGCCGGCATTGGCTCAAAGTGCCATTTCTAAAAACCAAACCAACTACCTGCTTTTTAAAAGAATTATTCTCGAAGCTAAAAATAATAACTGGAATTTATCGGGCAAAATAAGGCGCTTAGGAGCAATTGAAAGATGGCCGGCAATTCAGTTACAAAAAGAATTAGAAAATACTAATGCTAACGCCATAACCCTTGCCAAATATAATAAAAATTTAAGCGCTTATTCTGATGCAGAATTTGCTGCCGACTTTGCAGAGGTTCAAAATATTACTGATCAAATCAGTGATAGTAATAATGACATTCAGCGCCGGATTGAAGTTCACGACAGCATTCAAAAAATGATCAAAACCTGCAGAAAAGATATTTTAGCTGCTAAAAATAAAGCCCTGCAATTACGCAATATACGCCAAAGAATATTATCTTATTATAACGCTAAATATAACGGCCAATATGCTTCGGCAGCGCTTGGAATCACGGAAAATATTTTAGAAACGCAACAATTAATCGTTGATATTAATCAGCAAAATTTGGCGGTTGATGCAATTGAGAAAGCAGAAAATGCTAAATCTGCTACTAATGAAATTCCTTATGATCCGGCGCAATTATTGCAAAGTTTGCAAGAAATTGACGTGTCGGTTTTGATAATTGCGAAACAGACAGCGGAGAATATCAAAAAAGATAATATTACAATGCAGGCAGCGGCATTACTAGGAGCAACTTAGAAAAATTCAGGTCATCGAGCAAAGGCCGTAGGCCGTCGTCGAGATGCTGTCTGGATCTTGCAACATCGAGCTAGCATCTCGACGACGCACTTCGTGCTTTGCTCGATGACCTAAAAAAATTTTATTCTTTTTTAAGTAGTTTTTTTATTATTTTTTCAAAATCCTGCTTCGTTAATTCACCGCCATCACCATTTAAAGTCGCAACCAAATTACCATTTCTGTCAAAAATATAATTTAACGGAATCGCATCTGGCTCCTCTAAACTAATTTTTGAGGCTTCAACAAACATTCCATTTGGATATTTAAGCGTATGGGCCACTGACATCGCATTTTTACGATCTCTTTTTTTATCGATACTGATTCCAATAATTTCAAGGCCTTGATCCTTATATTCCTGATAAAGCTCATCCAAAATCAAAACTTCTTTACGACAATCCAAACACCAGGACGCCCAGATATTTACAATCACGACTTTGCCGATTTTTTCCTGCAAATCAAAAAATTTGCCGTCAAAAGTTTTGATGAATAATTCTTCCTGCGCTAAGGCTGAAAAAGAAAGGAAAATAGCCGTTACAAAAAAGAGGAAAAATTTTTTCATCTAAAATTTTGATTTAAGATTAAAATCACCCAAAAATTCCTGAACCAAAGTTAAAGCAGAAATAACCGCCGTATCAGCCCGCAAAATACGGGGCCCCAGACTTAGCGAATAAAGATTTTTTAATGTACGCATTTTTTCAAATTCTTCCGGCGCAAAACCACCTTCCGGCCCGATTAGGAGCACAATTTCTTTATCTTGAACATTGATTTTTGGCAAAACCTCACTTGCCTTTAGGCCTTGTCCTGACTCATCGCAGAGAATAAATATTTTTTCCTCCGCTTCTTTTTCACTTAAAAATTTTTCCAGTTTTTTAACTTCAAAAACCTGCGGAAAATCATTGCGTTCGCATTGTTCACAAGCTTCTTTAATGTTTAATTTGAAACGATCGTAATTAATTTTATCCACAATCGCGCGTTTTGTAATAAGAGGCTGAAAGCTTGAAACACCAAGCTCGGTAGCCTTTTCACCAATAAAATCTATTCTGACATTTTTTACCAAAGCGAAAGCCAAAGTTACGTTCGGGACTTTCCTTAAATCAGCAATTTTCTTAGTGATTTTAAGAGTAATAAATTTCTTCTCGATTGTTGAAATATTAGCTGCAAACTCACCATTTACGCCATTAAACACAAAAACTGCATCACCAACTTTTTGGCGCATCACCTTAGTTAAATATTCAAAATCATTTCCTGAAATTTTAACTTCCAAACCTGCATTTAGATTTTTTTCTTCAATAAAAATTCTTATTTTTCTCATAAGTTGATTTAAAAATCGCAATTTGCAAAATGCTCGAAACTTCACTTCAAAGCATATTTATGAACTTCCTGATTTTCTCCCTAATTTTGGCTGTAACTTTAGCCATAACATTGAACCGCAATATCAGAAATTTACGCCTGAATTTACAAATTCAAAGCGATAAAAAACTGCGCTTCACTTCGCTGCCTATTCATTATGTTTATTGCTTTTTGCTGTGGTCGATCATCTTTACAGCCACAATAACTTTCACCTCTTTTTCTAGCTTTGCAAAATATTGTTTAGTTACTGCACTTTTAGCTCTTAATTTTTTCCTGATCAAAATTTTCTATAAGAAAAACTTCAATTCCAAAAAACATGTTGAAAAGGCCGGAACCATTGTCCTTTCTGTCACCGCCGGTATCGGGATTTTAATTACCATCATCATCACTGCTTCAATTTTATTTGAATCTTTACGTTTTTTTGAATTTGTAAAACCACTCGATTTCTTGCTTGGAACCACTTGGAATCCGCAAATGGCAATCACCTCCGAACAAGCAGTGGGAGACAGCGCTTTCGGCATGGTTCCGGTTTTCCTCGGAACTTTACTTATCACATTAATCGCCATGTTGGTTGCAGTTCCAATCGGAATTATGGGCGCAGTTTATTTATGTCTTTATGCCAAAGCCAAAACCCGCGATTATTTAAAACCGATTTTAGAAATTTTAGCCGGTGTTCCCACCGTTGTTTACGGCTATTTCGCCGTAATTACAGTTGCACCATTTTTTAAACATGCCTTTGCCTATTTCGGAATTGAAATCGCTTCCGAAAGCGCACTTGCTGCCGGTTTTGTAATGGGCGTGATGATTATTCCTTTCGTATTATCTTTAACTGACGACGCTTTAAACGCAGTACCGCAAGCTTTAAAAGACGGCGCTTTAGCACTTGGTAGCACCAAATCAGAAATGATTAAAAAAGTTGCCTTACCTTCCGCAACACCTTCAATTGTTGGCGCTGTAATTTTGGCAGTATCGCGCGCAATTGGCGAAACCATGATTGTAGTAATGGCGGCGGGCCTCGTTGCTAAATTAACTTTCAACCCGCTTGATTCGGTAACAACGGCAACTGCACAAATTGTAACTTTGTTAGTTGGCGATCAAGAATTCAACAGCCCAAAGACTCTAGCCGCTTTTGCACTCGCTTTGACATTATTTATTTTTACCTTCATTTTCAACATCGTGGCATTGGTGGTGATTAAAAATTACAAGAAAAAATACGGTTAAAATGAAAAACGACAAAATTAAAAACCTTAAAAAACGTCACAGAAAAGAATGCCGCTTCAAGGCGTTTGGCATGATTTCAATCGCATTTTCTTTGGCATTTTTAGTGCTGTTATTTGGCATGATTTTAAGCAAAAGTTCCGGCGCTTTTTTGCGCAGTGAAGTTGCTTTAGAAATTGATCTGACCAATGAAAATGACATCGCAAAAATTGATTATCGTCAACATATTAAAGATGCTTTAAGAACCGAATTTCCTGATGCCAATGAACTTTCAGAAATCAATTCACTTTATCAATTAACCAGCAAAATCGGGAATCTTGAACTCAAAAAAGAGTTAGAAAAAAACCCTGATTTACTTGGTAAAAAATCAACTTTCTGGCTCAGCGCTTCCTCAAAAGTTGATATGTATTTCAAAAATAAAAATGCGTCTTCACTTAACGAAAAACAATTTTCCTGGGCCAAAGAATTAGCTGATAAAAATCAATTACGCACCGTTTTTAACTGGAAATTTTTTGAATTTGCTGATTCTCGCGAACCAGAAATAGCAGGGATTGGCGCTGGTTTAACCGGTTCAATTTTAGTGATGGTAATTTTCTTAAGTCTGGCTTTCCCAATTGGCGTAATGTGTGCTTTTTATTTAGAAGAATTTGCACCAAAAAATCGCGCCACCGACATTATTGAAATCAGTATTAATAATTTAGCAGCAATTCCATCGATCATTTACGGATTGCTCGGATTGACAGTGTACTTACAATTCATGAACTTGCCCCGTTCCTCGAGTCTAGCGGGTGGAATGACTTTATTCATGCTGGTTTTACCGGTAATTATTATCGCAACTCGCAATACAATTCGCTCAATTCCAAGTTCAATTCGCGATGGCGCAGCCGCTCTGGGCGCATCTAAAATGCAGATTACTTTACATCATTTATTACCACTTTCAGTTCCAGGAATTATGACCGGAACAATTTTGGCAGTTTCTCGCGCCCTTGGCGAAACCGCGCCATTATTGATGATTGGCATGATTGCTTTCATCGCTGATATTCCAAAAAACTTCACTGATCCGACAACTGTGCTTCCGGTGCAAATTTATTTATGGTCTGACAGCCCGGAAATGGGATTTGCTGAAAAAACCGCTGCGGCAATTCTGGTACTGCTTGGCATCCTTATTTTATTCAATTTGGTCGCAGTTATTTTGCGTAAAAAATTCGAGAAAAAATGGTAACCAAAATTATCGGAATTTTAAACGTTACGCCTGATTCATTTTCTGATGGCGGCAAGTTTGATTCTCTGGATAATGCATTAAATCATTTGAAAAAAATGATTGCTGAAGGCGCGGATGGAATTGATGTTGGTGCTGAATCTACCAGGCCGAAAGCCATGCCAATTGGGCCTGAAGAGGAATGGAAAAGATTAGAAAAAATTCTTCCTGCTGTAATTTCTGAAGTAAAAAAATCTCCCAAAAAAATTAAGATCAGCATTGATTCTTATCACTTTGAAACCATCAAAAAAGCTTATGAAATTGGCGTTGATGTGATTAATGATGTAAGTGGTTTGTCAGATGAAAAAATTGTTAATTTTATTGCCGAAAAAAATATCGAAACAATTTTGATGCATAACCTGCCAGTGCCCGCCATTCCTGATGTGGTAATTAACCGCAATTTAAATTTAATTCGCGAAATTCTGAAATGGGGAAGAAAGAAAATTTCTTATCTGGAAAGTAAAAATGTTAAAAAATCGCAACTAATTTTTGATCCGGGAATTGGATTTAATAAAGATGCTTTGCAATCGATTCGGATTTTGAAAAATATTGAAGATTTTCGGGTTTTAGGATTGCCAATTTATGTTGGTCATTCCAAGAAAAGTTTTTTAGAAGCGATTGATTTTTCGGATTATGGGGAAGGGTTGGATCGTGGCGAAAAGACGCTGATTATTTCACAATATTTAATTAAAAAAAATGTAGATTATTTGCGAATTCACGACGTTGAAAAACATGTGGCTTTAAGATCGAGCTAGCATCTCGACGACGCGCTAAAGCGCTTTGCTCGATAACCTAAAGTAAGGAATTCTCGACAAAAATAAAAAAGAATTAGATCATCGAGCAAAGCGAAGCGTCGTCGAGATGCTGGCTCGATTTACACGCATCAAATCTCATCGCGCACCCGCATAAAACTGGCAAATCTCGGCGTGTTATTTTTCGTTTTTCCAAAAAATTTATAAGTAATTATCGCACCGATTTTTGGTGGGTTTTTTCTTTGTTGATCGCTAAATCCACCGCCGATTTTGAAACGAATTTTATCATCATTTTCAACCAGCAACGCACCTAACATTCCGCGATATTTTCCTTCGCCTTCAACATAAGAAATCACCCGCGCTTCGGCATCTTCAAAAGTTTTTAATTTCAATAAATCATCATTTCTTTCAGCTTTGTAAAATGAATTTGCGCGATGTAAAACCAAACCTTCGCCACCATTTTTAACTGTGTTTTCAAGCAGGATTATCAAGGCTTCGTGGCTTTCGACTTTAAATTGATCGATAACTTTTAAATGCTCGGATTTTAATTTTTTCATTGCCGCAAAACGCTTAGAAAAAATATCAGGATTTTTTGGCATATCAAAAATCATGAAGCTAATTTTCTGCCAATCTGCATCATTTGGAATCTCTTGCCTGACAATACTGGAAGTTGCTTCGAATTGCCCGCGCGCAATCCATAATTCGCCATCTAAAATCTCATTGGGAAAATCTTTGGTAAACCATTTTGGAGCGTGAATTTCATTACCTTGACGTGAGATGAATTTTTCGCCAGTCCAATAACCGCGCACGCCGTCAAGTTTTTCGCTGACAAAATAATCTGTAATTACAATGTCGTCACGATAAATATTTGCCAGTTGGATTTGGGGTGCTGAAGCATTTGCGTTTGAAATGAGAAATATGATTAGAAATAATATTGGGTGCATTGGGTTTGGTGTTTTTATTTGAGGATCTTACCACAACCCCCCAACCCCCCTTATCAGGGGGGCTTTAATTCGAGTCCGGTTCTAAAGCCCCCCTGATAAGGGGGGTTGGGGGGTTGTGGTAAGAGTAAAAAATTAATTATGAGCTTTTCTAAAAGCCTCGTGAAGCTTTTGTTCGCTAATTCCCAACTTCTTTGCCGCTCCTGCAAAATCAGGTGGGGGCGGGCCCATGGCTTGGCGTAAATCTTCGAAATCAATATTTAATTCCTGCGCTACTTTTTCCATAATTTTGCGATGTTCTTCACGTCCTCCGGAATCGCCATTTTTACTAGGTGGAGACCAAGGCCCATCTTCTTTAGCAGGCATTGCTGATTTCATTTTTTGACTCACATTTCCACGAAAACATGAAAGCGTGTAAGGATATTCTTTAGTTATGTGATAATGGTAAATCTCTTGCGGCACGCCATTCCACGGGATTAAATGCGTGTGTCCGTGACAAACATCGAGATCTTTATTGGCTAAAGATTTTCCATTTTCACCAAATTGCCCGTAAATTCCAAAGCCGTCGGAGGCATATCCCATAAGGTCGCTATGCTTACCTTGTTTACCACTTTGGTCTTTCATGCATGGGCTTAAATTGTGATAGTGATAAGCACCACGTTTTTCCGGATGGCCATTGCAGGAATCTTGAACTTCATGCGCCGCAGCATCGCGCCCCATTGCATCAAGGCCGTTAAAAATCGCGATTCCGGTTAAGGCAATTCCAATCATTCCCATTGGCAGACATGAAGGCGTGTCGGCTAATTTTGGATTTAAATCCATAGTTAGCGCGATTGATTGTTTGATGATTGAATTAGGATTGCGGTCAAAGGCATAAGCAGGATCAGAATAGCCGATGGGGAAAATTCCGGTGGGATGATCCGGTAAATCATTTGAAGTTACGACACGCTTATTTCCTGCAGTTGTAATCGTAAAAAAATGATCAGGCCACATTACATTTCCCTGAACTTTTGGTTTGGCATTTGGATTCCATTTATCGCCTTGAATCCAATCTCCCGAATGAGAAGCACCTCCCTTATGATTAAAACTAGTTTGACAGGAATAAATATATCCAACCTTTGGCGAGGTTGAAATATGACCATCGCCCAAAGGCAAATAGCCGCTATCCTCATGAGCTGCGACATTTGTGCACAGCATTACAAAAAAAGCACAACAACTTAAAAATGATTTTTTCATGAGATTAAAATTTGTTTTTTTCAGCTTCTTTTTTTTAGGCTCTTGTAATCCAAAAAGCGATTCTTACATAACCCTCAAATTTCAAATTTATACATTTTTCACAACCATAAAAATTAATTTATATGAGCAATAAAGTAATCGGGATCGACCTTGGAACCACCAACTCCTGCGTGGCAATCATGGAAGGCAAAAACATCAAAGTTATTGAAAATTCTGAAGGCGTTAGAACAACTCCTTCAATCATCGGATTTTTGGCGAATGGCGAGCGCGCCGTTGGTGCATCTGCAAAAAGACAAGCTGTAACTAATCCACAAAATACTGTTTTCGGTATTAAAAGATTGATCGGAAGAAGATTTGAAGATCCGACAACTCAAAAAGACAAAGCTCTTGTTCCTTACAACATCGTGCCTTCAGCCAATGGTGATGCTTGGGTTGATATTAAAGGTGAGAAATATTCTCCAAGCCAAATTTCAGCTTTCGTTTTGATGAAAATGAAAGAAACCGCAGAAAGCTATTTGGGTGAAACTGTTACTAAAGCTGTAATCACGGTTCCGGCTTATTTCAACGATTCACAACGCCAAGCCACAAAAGACGCCGGAAAAATCGCCGGTCTTGAAGTTCTGCGCATCATCAATGAACCAACTGCTGCAGCGCTTGCTTATGGCTTTGAGAAAAAAGGTGGCCAGACAATCGCAGTTTACGATTTGGGTGGCGGTACTTTCGACGTTTCAGTTTTAGAAATTGGTGATGGCGTTTTCGAAGTTAAAGCAACTAACGGCGACACTTTCCTTGGTGGCGAAGATTTCGATATGAGAATTTTACAATTCCTTTCTGATGAATTTAAAAAAGACACCGGTGTTGATTTATCCAAGGATCCACTAGCTCTACAACGTTTGAAAGAAGCTTCCGAAAAAGCTAAAATCGAACTTTCTACTTTGATGGAAACTGACATCAACTTGCCTTACATCACTGCTGACGCATCTGGTCCAAAACACTTAAATGTGAAATTGACTCGCGCTAAACTTGAACAATTAGTTGATGATCTAATTCAGCGCACCATCAAACCTTGCGAAAATGCATTACAAGATGCCGGTTTGAAAGCTTCTGACATTCATGAAGTTATTTTAGTTGGCGGTATGTCTCGTATGCCGAAAGTTATCGAAACTGTGAAAAAACTTTTCGGAAAAGAGCCAAATAAATCAGTTAACCCGGATGAAGTTGTGGCGATTGGTGCTGCAATTCAAGCTGCGGTTTTACAAGGCGACGTAAAAGACGTTCTACTTTTAGACGTAACTCCACTTTCTTTAGGTATCGAAACTGCCGGTGGCGTTTTCACTCGTTTGATTGATCGCAATACAACAATTCCAACTAATAAGAGCCAAGTGTTCTCAACTGCGGCGGACAGCCAAACTGCGGTTACGATTAAAGTTTTCCAAGGCGAGCGCGATATTGCGATTCACAATAAATTACTTGGCGAATTTAATTTAGAAGGAATTGCTCCAGCGCCTCGTGGCATGCCGCAAATCGAAGTTATTTTTGATATTGATGCTAACGGCGTGGTGAAAGTTTCTGCGAAAGATAAAGCAACTAACAAAGAGCAACAAATTCGCATTCAATCTTCCGGCGGTTTATCTGAAGCTGATATTGAAAAAATGGTGAAAGATGCAGAAGCAAATGCTTCTTCAGACAAAGCCAAAAAAGAATTTATCGAAGCTAAAAACCAAGCTGATGCAACGGTTTATGAAACTGAAAAATCTTTGAAAGAACATGGCGATAAAGTTGACGAAGCGACTAAATCTGCGCTTACAACTGAAATCCAGAATTTAAAAGATTTGATGGCAAAACCGGAAGCAACCGCTTCAGAATTGAAAACTGCAACTGAAGGTTTGGTGCAAAATTCAATGAAGTTGGGTGAAGCGATTTATAAAGCTTCGCAAGCTGGTGCTGGTGCGGCTGGAAATGCTGGCGCTGAATCTGCAAATACTGAACAACAATCTTCAACAAATGATTCTTCATCATCTGAAAAAGTTGTTGATGCAGAATATGAAGAAGTGAAAGACGAAGATAAGAAATAATTCGTTAGTTGCTCGAAATTCCGCTGGACTGGGTTTGTAACCCAGTCCACATTTTCAGTTCAATTTAATTTATATGAACGTGAGGACGGGATTACAAATCCCGTCCTGCTGTGAGATCTACCTCAATCCACTATATTTTACCTTTTCCAAACACCGATCTGATAGAATGAAAATTCAACGGAAATTCCAAAAATACATGCATCATGCTTAAAAAAAGCAGAAAATAAAATCCGGTTTTATAGTCATAAAGATAGAGCGCGATTGATGCCAGCCACATTGTTCCGGAAGCAATCAAAAACTTTTTTGGAACTTGGTTCCATTTAATAATCTCAACTTTCGAAAACCAGTTCAAATAATGATAAGTGTAAGCGAAGGCTAGAAAGGCCTGAATCTTGATGCCAATGTTGGAATAAATCAGATCTTGTTGTTGAAAAGGAATGTTGAAAATTCGGAAAATAATTTCGTTAAGTCCGAAATTTCCACCCTGAAAAATTTCTACCGCATATTTTCCGGCGATATAATTGCTTTGCGAAATGAAAAGAAAAGATGCAGAAATAATGCAAAAAACTGTGAAAGAAATATAGCTGGCAAGCGCTTTATTCCTGATTGCACCCGATAAAATAAAAATTCCGGTAAATAGCCAAACATGAATTATTGTCGTGAGCAAAACGCCGAAAATTACGCTGTAAGTCCAGGTGCCTTTAAAAATTAAAAGCAGAATTATCGTCACTACAAAAGCATTAGTTCTAAACCACCAATCCTTAACAAAAGTTGCAATAAAAGCAGTTGCGAAAGCTAGAAAAATAAGCGCTGGCGCCCAGGAATAAATTTCGTTTTGAAATTCATTTTTATCTAATTTTCCGGCGTTAAAAAAATTTTCAACTGAGGTTAAATCTTTAAATAATGGCCAAAGATTTATCAATAAAACCAAAGCGGCGATGATAATACTGACTGTTAAAAGCAAAAAATAATCTTTCTTTCTGGGCACAAAATATTGTTTTTTATGGAGCCAAAAAATTTCAGTTAAATAGTGAAGTGGGCCGAGGATTGCGTAGGAGATTAGGAATAGTTCGAATGGCAAAAGCAGCGCCAGAATGGCGGAGATTATCATTAGGAAAATGTTTGTGATGTCTGCTTTTATTAACGCCATAAATGAAATCTTATTTAAAAATTGTCAAAATATCTCAGGTCATCGAGCAAAGCGCAGCGTCGTCGAGATGCTAGCTCGATAGTTAAACATCTTTTTTGATGTGTTAAGATCGAGCTAGCATCTCGACG
>JAZKII010000025.1:0-31425 GCA_040384945.1 Pseudomonadota bacterium | reverse complement strand
AACTAGCATCTCGACGACGCGCTAACGCGCTTTGCTCGATGACCTAGAAATAGAACTTTACTTCAATCAATTCACAAATTCATGAAATCCAAGCTTACAAAAAGGCCAGATCCGGAGATCGACGAGCAGGAAGATGATGAAGAAGGCGTCGAAGTCGGAGCAAGTGGCCCTGCGATTGCAGCGGCAAAAAAAAGTAAAATGGCGATAATCGCTGCCTCATCAATTTTGATTACGGTAGTGGTTTATTTCATGTTTTTTAAAGAAGATGCGCCGAAAAAAGAAAATCTTGAAGAAGTAGCGCCACCAGCAGCAAGAGTAGCACCAAGTGAAGAAGGAAAATCACCATTTGAAATTGAAACTCCCGAGAAAAAAGAAGATATTTCGCTTTTAGATAAGCCGGCAAAACCTGATGTTCCGACTTTACCTGAACTTCCTGAAGGAATGGCGCCGCAGCCGGAACAAGTAATTCCCAATGCAAATCCTCAGCAAAATCCTCAGGCTCCGCAGCAATTATTGCCGACACAAAATATGCCAGGTCAGCAAAATAATAATCCGGCGCAGGCTAATTCACAAACTCCGGAAAACTCCAATGCTGATAATAACCAACCTGCTGAAAAGACCAAAGATACTGATCCACGTTATGCTCCAATAATTGTTTTTGGTGGCACAGCAGAAGGCACGCCATCTCGTGGCGTTGGTTATGAAAATAATATTGTAAACTTGGATCAGGATCCAATCAATAAATTACAAAAAAGTAAAACCGGGGTTACGGCCACTTTTATTGATGACCGCGCTCACACTATTGCTCAAGGTAAATTATTAACTGCGGTTTTAGAAACAGCGATTAACACTGAAATTCCCGGTTTTGTACGCGCAATAATCAGCCGTGATGTTTATGCAGAAGCGGGCAATAAAATTCTGGTTCCGCGCGGTTCAAGATTATTTGGAACTTATTCCAGTAAAATCACTCGCGGCCAGGGTAGGGTTGAAATCGCCTGGACGCGTTTAATCAGGCCAGATGGCGTTGATATGTCTGTTACTTTCAGTGCATCTGATCAATTTGGCAGAGCCGGAATTCCCGGAGATGTCGATAATAAATATTCTTCACTCATCGCTAACTCAATGTTGACAAGCATCTTGGCAGTTGGTGGCGTTGTAGCGGCGCAGAAACTTTTAGGAAGTAGTAGTGCGCAAAATACAACAACAACTAACCCAACTCAAGGTACAACTACAACCACAGGCAGTGCGGCCAATCAGGCGATTTACGACGTCAGTAAAACAATCATTGATACTGTAGGGCAGGTGATTGGAAGTACTTTGGATTCAACTCCGGTAATCCGTGTTCCGCAAGGCACCAGAATTACAGTTGTAGTGAATGCTGATATTAACATTCCATCAATGAAATAATGGCTCAAAAACTGATCAACATTCACTTGATTTCTGATTCAACCGGCGAAACTTTAAGTTCAGTAGCGCGCGCAGTTTTATCGCAATTTGAAGGTGTGGAATCAAATGATTTTATCTGGCCTTTGGTACGTACCAAACCACAGTTGGAAAGGGTTATGGAGTCTATCGCCAAAGATCCGGGAATTGTTATGTATACAATTTTGCATGATGATTTAATTGATTCTTTAAAACGCCATTGTTACGAATTAAAAACTCCCTGCATTCCGGTTTTATCGCATATTATCGGCGAATTTTCCAATTATCTGGGAATGAATATCAGTCATACAATCGGCCGCCAGCACTTGCTCGACAGCGAATATTTTTCACGGGTTGAAGCTATAAGTTACACAATTAATCACGATGACGGACAAGCCGGTTGGGATTTATATGATGCTGATATTGTGATTGTCGGAGTTTCGCGTACCTCAAAATCGCCAACTTCAGTTTATCTTTCATGTCGTGGATATAAGACAGGAAATATTCCCTTCGTTTCAATCGAAACAATACCAGCAAGCATTTACGATTTAAAAAAACCTTTAATTGTCGGCCTGACAATTAATCCAGAAAAATTAGTGCAAATAAGACAAAGCCGTTTAAGTTCGATTGGACAAGAGGCTGTAAGTGATTACGTTAATATTGAATCAATCAAAAACGAAGTCGCAGAATCAAGAAAATTATTCGCCAAACTGAACTGCCCGGTAATTGATGTTACCAAAAGATCAGTTGAAGAAACAGCCGCCAAAATTATCCAATTGTTACAAGAGAAAAAACTTCGAGAGAAAACAAATCAGTAAAAATTATAAATTATGGTTAAGCGCAATATTTTGATTGTTGACGATGAGCCTACGCAGCGCAAGGTTCTCGGCAAATTTATAGAAGATTTGAATCACAACTATTTGGTCATGAGTAGTGGCATGGAAGTAGTGGATTTTTTTATGAATAAAAAAGTCATAAAAGGTCTCTCTTGCCACGATATTGACGTGATGTTGCTCGATCTTTCTATGCCCGATTTGGATGGTTTAACCGTTCTAAAACAGATTGCTCCGATCAAAGGTGATTTACAGGTTATAGTTCTTACCGCCAATAAAGACGTAACTCTAGCCGTTACTGCAATTAATTATGGTGCGATTGATTATATCGTAAAAGGTGAGCGCGACATTTTTGCCCGCGTTACCGCTTCAATCAATAATGCGATTGAAAAGAAAAACTTGAAATATCAGGTTTCGCACTTGGCTCGCAAAGGCAAAGATCAAGTGGCTTTCTCCGATGTTATCGGCCAAAGCGAATCAATTTCCAATGCCATCAAATTGGCGAAAAAAGCAGTTAATTCGACAATTCCAATTTTACTTGAAGGCCCAAGTGGTTCTGGAAAAGAGCTTTTAGCGCGCGCCATTCATGGTTCCAGCCCAAGATCAGGAAAACCATTTATCACCGTTGAATGTGATTTATTGAAAAGCAACAACGCCGAAGAAGAGCTTTTTGGTTCAGAAAGAATGCTTGCTGACGGCATGATTAAAAATATCGGTAAAATTCGTGAAGCTAATAACGGCACCATTTTCTTTGAGAAAATCGATTCTTTGCGGGCAGATTTACAAGTGAAACTTTTGCGTTTCATGCAAGAAGGTGAATTTACTCCGGTTTCAGGAAAATTCCCGATCCGCGCCAATGTTCGCGTTATTTCGTCAACTTGCCGCGACATGGAAAAAATGGTTTTATCGCGCAAATTCCGTGAAGATTTGCGTTACAGAATTGCTTCTTTCCCAATCACCGTTCCATCGCTGAAAGAGCGCGGCGAAGATGATATCAGGCTTTTAACCGAAAATTTCTGCCGCGATTTCAGTATTAACGAAAACAAAAAAATCAAAGCCATTAATCAAGATACTTTCTATCTGCTCTTTAATTACGATTGGGAAGATAATGTGCGCCAGTTGAAAAACTCGGTGTTCCGCGCTGTAGTGCTTTGCGATGGCGATTTTCTTAAGCCGGAACATTTCCCGCAATTATTAAATAAAGAAAATAACAGCATCACTAAAGCCAAATCGGCGATCAAAAAAAATTCCGATATTAACAGCGAATTAATTGATATTTTTGATGATGAAGGCAAATGCAAAACTGTTGATTTAATCGAAGAAGAAATCATCCGCAGATTAGTTGACATTTACAACGGCAACCTTTCCGAAGTTGCTAAACAACTTGATATCGGCAGATCAACAATCTACCGCAAATTAAAAATTCTAAATGAAGGAGAAGATGAGAAAAGTTAAAACCGCGGTTTTTCCGGTTGGTGGTTTGGGAACGCGCTTTTTGCCTGCGACCAAATCAATGCCGAAAGAAATGTTGCCAATCGCCAACAAACCGATCATTCAATATGCGTTTGAAGAAGCACGCGACGCCGGAATTGAGAAATTTATTTTTGTTACCGGACGTAACAAAAACTCAATCAATAATCATTTTGATCACGCTTACGAGCTGGAATCAAAACTTGATGAAAAAAATAAATCACAAGAATTAACTCAAGTTATGGGTTGGCTTCCGGAAGCCGGACAAATGGCTTTTGTGCGTCAACAAAAGCCACTTGGTTTGGGTCATGCAATTTGGTGTGCTCGCAATTTTATTGCTCATGATGAAGCTTTTGTCGTGATTTTGGCGGATGAAATGATGATGCAAAGTCCGAATCGTCCAAGAAATTTTCTGGGTGAAATGATTGATCTTTACCACAAAAAAGAAGTGTCGGCAAGCGTTGTGGCTGTTGATGAAATTGATATGAACGAAACTCATAAATATGGTATTATCAAAAATGAAGGCGCTGAAAGAATCGTCGATATGATTGAAAAACCAAAATCCGAAGTTGCGCCATCGAATTTGGCGATAACTGGCCGCTATATTTTACAACCGGAAATTTTTGAATATTTGGAAAAATTTGAAGTTGGCAGCGGTGGTGAAATTCAGCTTACAGATGCAATGAAAGCAATGTGTAAACGTCATCCTTATTATTACAAAAAAATTGATGAAGTGAGATTTGATTGCGGCAATGTTGTAGGATATCTAGAAGCTAATATTGCTTATGCGCTGCATAATGAAGCGATTAGCGCTGATGTGAAAAAAATTCTGCAGAAATATTCTAAATAAAATTACTATAAATATGAAAACAGCATTCGTCTTTCCAGGTCAAGGTTCTCAAACGGTTGGAATGGGAAAAGATCTTTATGAAAATTTTGCTTCCGCGCGTGAAGTATTTCAAAAAACTGATGAAATTTTAGGTGTAAATCTTTCGAAAATCATGTTTGAAGGTCCAAGCGAAGAATTAACAAAAACTGAAAATACTCAACCGGCTCTAATGGCGGTTTCAATTGCTCTTACTACAGTTTTAGAAAAAGAATTCGGTAAAAAATTGGAAGATCTTTGCTCATTTGTGGCAGGACATTCTTTGGGCGAATATTCTGCTTTATGCGCGGCAAAGGCGATTTCATTAGAAGAAACCGCTAAACTTTTACAAGTTCGCGGATCGGAAATGGCAAAATGCGGTGAAAGATCTCAAGGTGCAATGGCGGCGATTTTAGGGGTGGAAATTGAAGTGGCGCAGGAAATAGCAAGAGAAGCAGCGCAAGATGAAATTTGCCAAGTTGCTAATGACAATTCAGTTGGACAAGTTGTGATTTCCGGATCAAAAACTGCGATTGAACGCGCTTTGGAAATTGCTAAAGCCAAAGGTGCCAAACGCGCGATTGCACTTCCGGTGAGCGGTGCATTTCATTCTGATTTAATGTTGGAAGCACAAAGCAAAATGAAAATCGCTTTGGCAAATGCTACTATTAAAGCGCCACTAATTCCGGTTGTGGCAAATGTAACTGCGAATTTGGTGAGTGATCCAAATGAAATTCGTGAGTTGTTGGCACAACAAATTACCGGTTCGGTTAGATGGCGCGAAACTATGCTATTTATGGCTGCGCAAGGTGTGGAAGAAATTATTGAAATTGGTTCCGGAAAAGTTTTATCTGGAATGGTTAGTAGAACTTGTCCGGGAGTAAAAACCAGATCAATTCAAAATGTTGAAGATTTGAAAGCGTTTGTAGAAACGCTTTAGTTAATCGAGCTAGCATCTCGACGACGCTACGCTTTGCTCGATGACCTGAGATTTTTTATTTTCGTCGAGCATTCCTTATTTTAGGTCATCGAGCAAAGGCCGTAAGGCCGTCGTCGAGATGCTAGCTCGAACTCAAAACAACAAAATATGAAAAAATTATTTAGTTTAATATTGATCTTAACTTCACTTCCAGCCTTCGCTCAAATTCAAAAAACCTACCCAAGAAACCTTCAAAACCTCACGCCTTTTCAACAATATATAACTCAGCAAAACGGCACTGAGCCTGCTTATAACAACGAATTCTGGAATAATAAAAAAGAAGGAATTTATGTTGATATTGCTTCCGGGCAACCTGTTTTTTCTTCTAAAGATAAATATGATTCAGGCACTGGCTGGCCAAGTTTTACCCGTCCGATTAAGAAAAATTTTGTTACTGAAAAAACAGATGTTTCGCAAGGCATGAGACGAATTGAAGTGCGTTCAAAAGATGCTGATTCACATTTAGGACATGTGTTTGAGGATGGCCCGAAAGATAAAGGCGGAATGCGTTATTGCATTAATTCTGGAGCGCTGCGTTTTATTCCAAAAGAAGATTTGGTGAAGGAAGGTTATGGTGAATATTTGAAAGAGTTTGATGGCAAGAAAGTTGCTAAGTAAAAACCTGAAAAAACCAATATGAAATTCATGATTCCGGTAATTTTATTTTACCTTTCTCTCCTCATATTTTTATTTATTTTCCAGCGTTCACTGCAATATATGCCGTCGGGGAAAATCCAAAAAATCTCTTCTTATTTGCTTGAAGGTTTTGTGGAAAAAATTCTTACAACTTCTGATGGAACAAGAATTTTAGCTTGGTACAAACCAGCAGAAAAAGGCAAAAAAACAATTTTATATTTTCAAGGAAATGCCGGAAATTTAGGAGATCGCGCTCATAAATTTTCCGTTTTTGCTCAAGATGGTTTTGGGGTTTTGGGAATTGTTTATCACGGCTATCCCGGAAGTGAAGGCAAGACTTCTGAAGCTGCATTAATAGATGACGCAAAAACGGCGTTAGAATTTTTATCACAACAAAATATCGAAAAAGAAAATATAATTTTGTTTGGCGAATCGCTGGGCTCAGGAATTGCCGTACAGCTTGCGGCTAAAGAAAAATTTGCGGCAGTAACTTTAGAATCACCATTTTCTTCAGCTGTCAGCGTTGCACAAAAAAGATATTGGTTCGTGCCAGTTTCATTACTTTTAAAAGATAAATTAGAATCAATAAAATTTGCGTCGGAAATCACCTCACCAACTTTAATTTTTCATGGAACGGCAGATCAAATCGTTGATTATTCTGAAGGAAAAAAATTGTTTGATGCAATTAACGCGCCAAAAAAATTAATTACCGTTGAAGGTGCAAAGCATCTGGATTTTAAGGAAGAATTTTTGCTGGAAGAAATGAAAAAATTTCTTGCAGAAAGTTCTTAAAAAGAGAAGGCCAAAGAAGAGAAGTTTTTTTGAGTAAAAAACTGTTGCAGATAGTGATTAATCAGATGAATGTGCAGCGGCTCTAAAAAGAGTAAAAAATGGTGGAGATATGCGGGTTCGAACCGCAGACCCCCTGCTTGCAAAGCAGGTGCTCTACCAACTGAGCTATATCCCCAAAATGTTTTTCACAATTCCAAAAACAAGGTCGCGGAAAATAGAAATGACAAACGAATTGTCAAAGTGTTTTTTACTTAAATTGTAAAATTCTTTTTTGTCGAAATTATTTTTTTAAGAAATGCAAAAAAAAGCTTTTAGTTTAATCGAACTCTCAATCGCAATCATTGTTATTTCTGTAGTGATAGTTGGAATTGTTAGCGTCTCAACAGTGAGTAAAATTAATAGTAATGTTAAAATTACAAATGATCGCATCACGCGCATTAATCAAGCGCTGGGAGAATTTGTGCGGGTAAATAAAAGATTGCCTTGTCCGGCTTCGATAAAAGCAATTAAGGTTACAGATACAACTTACGGAACTGAAGGAACTGCTGCCGGAACTTGTACGGCTGGAACCGGTGTTTATCTTTCAACTGCAACTGGTGCAACTAAAATGGTTTATGGAATGGTTCCAACTAAAACCATTGGGCTTTCCAGTGAATATGGCGAAGATAGTTTTGGTAATAAAATTGCCTATATTGTTGATAATGACTATACCAGCAGCACTACTTTCGCTACTGCAACTACGGGAATTATCGGTCAGAAATATGTTAATAATTCACTGATAACAGATGTCTCTAATGCGATTTATGCACTTGTAAGTTATGGGGCTAACCAAAGCAGTGCTTTTCCTGCGAAAGCAAGTACACAAAATACTGTAACTTCTGATGCGGATGAAATGTATAATGATGCTATAACTTTTAATGATGGTGCAAAAACCGCAGACTTTACGCAAATCCTGGTTAAAAGCACTACGCGTAGCACGGTTTTTGATGATATAGTTTATTACAGAAGTCGTGATGATTTTTTAAAAGATAATAATGCTTCAAATATAGTTGACGGTAATATTACTTCGAGCGCCAATATTACTTCTCCATGTACTACTACTGGAGGTGGATCAACTACTACTTCTGGAACTACGGTTCATACATTTACTTCTAGTGGAACTTTAGTTTGTACAAATGCTAAAACTGCAAATATTTTAGTTGTAGGCGGCGGGGGAAGTGGTGGAGCCCATAGGGGTGTAAATGCCGGAACTGGTGGCGGTGGTGGCGGTGGAGTTATTTATGCTCCGGGAGTAAGTTTAACGGTAACAACATATACAATTACAGTTGCTGGAACTACATCAGGAAAAACTGAATCTGGTTCATCATGTGGTGGTATTGGTACTAATGGTTCTACAAGTAGTTTTTCTGGTAATGGTTATACCGTAACAGCTAATGGCGGCGGTGGGGGAGGAGGATGTAATACTGCTTCTGGAAATGTTGGTGGGTCTGGTGGTGGTGGACATTGTAGTGGTAATGGTGGGTCGGCAAGCGTTGGAACAGTAACAGGAATTGCAACTTATAGCTTATTTGGAAATGCAGGCGGTAATAGTTCAGGAGGTTGTGGCGTTGGTGGCGGTGGTGGCGGTGGTGCTAGTTCTGGTGGAACTTCAGTTTCTTCCAGTACAAATGGAGGTGCTGGTGGAGAAGGTTATTCTACTGATATTAGCGGAACAACAGCAGTGTACGGTTCAGGTGGTGGTGGACAGGGAGTTAATGGAGGTGTTGGTGGAACTAATGCCGGAACTGGATCATCAGGAACTAGTACTAGTAGAACCGGTTTAGATGGAACTGCAAATACAGGGGGAGGCGGTGGCGGGAATTCTGTGTCAGACGTTCGCTCAGGAGATGGTGGTTCGGGAGTTGTAATTATTTCTTACTAGAGCCTGAATTCACTTTAGTTTGAATACAGGCTCTAGTTAGGAAAGAATTTAAGAAAAAATATTTAAAAAATGCAAAAGAAAGCTTACAGTTTAATCGAACTTTCAATCGTAATCTTAATCGTCGCAATCTTGATTAGCGGCGCATTAACCGTTTTTAGCGGTTCGGCAAATAATACAAAAATCACTACTACAAAAACCCGCATCGATGAAATTTATAAAGCTTTGGGAGGATTTTTGCTGGTTAATGGCAGATTACCTTGTCCGGCTTCGGTCATTGCAATAAAATCTACCGATGCAACTTATGGAGTTGAAGGAACTGCTGCCGGAACCTGCACGGCGGGGGGAGGAGTTTATGCTTCAGGTTCGTCAAACTTGGTTTACGGATTGGTTCCGGTAAAAACTTTAGGATTGCCAAATGAATATGCTGAAGATGGTTTTGAAGGTAAAATTGCTTATATTGTAGAAAAAAATTTCACCGCTAGTTCAACTTTCAAAAATGCCACTGCGACTGCAACCATGACTTTGACTGAGCTTCCGGGCGGCGTGAGCCAGGTTATTACTGATGATGCAATTCTGGCTTTAGTTAGTTACGGAAGCAATAAAGCCGGAGCTTTTAATGCTAATGGCACAGTCCAAAATACTCGTTCCAGCGATAGCAGCGAAATGGAAAATGATCTTGGTAGCAGTAATGCTTACGATAAAAATCTGATTTTTGATGCGCCGGATAGCGATGTTTTTGATGACATAGTTTTTTATAAAACTAGAAATTCTTTAGTTTCAGATTTTGATGCTTTGTCGCTGGTTAATTGTTTGGCTGGTACTTTAAGCCTTTCCTACCCTGGGGCAGCAACATATTCCTGGCCGGAATCTTCCTATAATCAGGTTATTAGTTCTACAACTGCCTGTCCTGCGCCTTACACAACTACTGTTGGTTATCCAACCAGAAGATGTGGTGCTTTCGGAATTTGGGAAAGTAATGTTATAAATCCTTGTACTTTGTAAAGTAAAAATGATGAAAAAAAATTTAAAAAAAACAGCATTCAGTTTAATCGAGCTTTCAATTGTGGTTTTGATTATTGCGATTTTAATCACCGGATCTTTATCCAGTTCGATTACTGCAATCAATAATGCCAAAGTAAAATCAACGCGTGAGCGCATGGCGGAAATTTACAAAGCCTTGGGAAATTATTTGCTGGTTAACGGCAAATTACCTTGTCCGGCTTCGATTCTGGAATTAAAAACCAGTTCCTCAACTTATGGAACTTCGGTCGGAACAGCAGGAACTTGTTCAGGAACAGGAGTTTACACTTCCGGAACTTCAGGAGCGACTAATTTGGTTTACGGAATGGTTCCGGTAAAAACTTTAGGACTTACCAATGATTTAGCTGAAGATGGTTTTGAAGATAAAATTGCTTATATTGTCGATAAAAATTTTACCGGTTCAAGTTTTGGAACTGCGACTTCAACTGCGACAATGACCATCAATGAAATTCCGGGAAGCGTTACCAAAACAATTACTGATGATGCGATTTTTGTTTTGGTAAGTTATGGTATTAATAAATCAGGTTCTTTTCCGATTAATTCAGCAACGCAAATTACCAGATCAAGTGATGCTTCAGAAATGACAAATGATCTTGATAGCACCAGCACTCCACTTTTCGATAAGATTCTAATCACTGATGCTAAAAGCAGTGACGTTTTTGATGATGTAGTTTTCTATAAAACCAGAAATAATTTATTGCTTGATTTTGGAGCTTTATCATTGGTTCCATGCCAGTCCGGAGTGTTAAGTTTAAATTACGGCGGTGCGGCAGATTATAGTTTTGCCCAAGGTTCTTATAATCAATTGGTGGTTTCGACAACTCAATGTCCTCTTGGTTATAGATCGACGACTAATTATCCAACCAGAAGATGCGGTGCGTTTGGGGTTTGGGATTCGGTGGCGGTAAATCCTTGCACGCCGTAAAATTTGTAGCTTATTTTAGACATAAAAAAGGGGCCAGGCTACTTTGGGGGAAAAGTAGCCTGGCCCCTTTTTTCCTTCATTTTAAAAACTAACTAATTTCCTTTAACAATAGTGCAGCCTTTTTGGTAGAAAAACCAAAGACCATCATAAGTACGATCTACGTAAGAAACGCTTTTGATACCGCCATCTTTTTTAGCGCTATCAATTGAAGAATCGCCGGAAGTGTAAAGGCCTAAAATATTGGTAACGCAGGACGTTCCTTTTTTGGTGGTTGTAACATTATTATCAAGACGAGAAATAGGATCGCGATCGTGCCAGGTTGTGTAAAATCCGGAAGTAACTCCGTTAGAAGTTATAGCTGGAGTACAAGCAGATAAAGTGCCTAAAATAATTGCGGCCAGTAAGATTTTTTTCATATTTTTTATTTTTTTATTAATAGGAAGAAAACGAGTTAAAGGCCCAAATAGCGGGCTTTGGGAAATGCTTAGAAAATTGGTGGGAAGAAGGCAAAAGTAAAATTTGAGAGTGAGTTAAATTGAGACGTAATCTTTATCCGTCATCCTTGACGCGAAGCGTCGATGAAAAAAGGGGCCAGGCTACTTTGGGGGAAAAGTAGCCTGGCCCCTTTTTTCCTTTATTGAAGCTACAACCAAAAACAGGGCATAAAAAAAGCTGATGAAATTTCTTTCATCAGCTTTTTTATTTTAACTTTATAAAAACCAAGCTTATTCCGCTCTAGCTGGTCTTCTATCTCTAGAGTCTCTGTCTCTATTATGATTTCTATTGCCACCGTGGTTTCTGTTTCCAGGTCTTTTATCATTTCTCATTCTTCTTGGTGGCTTTCTAGAAAGAACTTTTCTTTCAATTGAAGTTACCAAAAGTGCAAAAATAATAACTGCGGCGTTAATCGCGAATATTTTTACCGCTAATTCTTTTTCGCCATCCTGAATCAGGTCATAAACCAAATAAAGAACTGCTAAATTGTAAATTAAGCCAAACAATTGTCCTAAGCGAAAGCTGAACACATTCGACATTAGATATTTGCTTTGCCATTGATGGCGGTAATCTTGTTCTTTTTTTACCAGGTCAGGTGATACTGAAGAATTTTCTTGGTCTCTGTCTGAATAATAATTTGAAGATCTTTGTCTATTTTCTCTCATTTTGTTTTAGTTTAAAAGCTGCCAATTCGTTATCTGACGCGACTTCATACCTATCTTGACCAAGCGCATAATGCTCTTCGGCAAAAGGGAATTTTTTAATTCTGCCAAGCGCGAAAGTTGGAACTGATGCGAAGCCGGCAATAAATCTGCGGACATATTTCAGCGCAAGCCGTGTTGATCTGACGAATGACAAGGGATTTAAGAATTTGAATTATAAGGTTCGGGTTTTTAGAAAATGGTCGGTTGGTGAAGAGTGGCGTTCTAGGGGGAGGAGTTTTAGAAAGCAAAAAGTTTTTTTTGGTAAAGATATTTTTGTGACAAATATAGAACAAAATAAGAATTATGGATTATTTCAAAACTGTATGAATTTTAGGTCGTCGAGACGCTAGCTGGATGATCACGCTAGCATCTCGACGACGCGCTAAAGCGCTTTGCTCGATGAGCTAAATACTTTACGGATGCAAATTCACCGATTCGGTTTGGGTATTACGGAATTTTTTTAACTTTTCGGCTAAAATTCCATCGGATAAAGCTAGAATTGCAATTGCTAAAAGAGCGGCATTTTTGGCACCGGCTTCACCAATCGCCAAACAGCCAACCGGAATTCCTGCCGGCATTTGAACTATCGAAAGTAGAGAATCCATTCCTTTAAGGGCACGGCTTTCAACCGGAACACCGAGAACCGGAAGATCAGTCATCGCAGCAGTCATGCCGGGTAAATGCGCGGCACCACCGGCGCCGGCGATAATTACTTTGATACCATTTTCTTTTGCTGATTCACAAAATTCATAAAGCCTTTTTGGGGTGCGATGGGCGGAAACAACTTTTGTTTCGTAAGCAACAGCGAAATCATCAAGAATTTTGCAGGCATGTTCCATGGTCGCGAAATCTGATTTGCTGCCCATGATGATTGAGATTTCAGGTTTCATTATTTTATAAAAATAAGATTAATATTGAATATAGGCTCTAAGTACATTCACTAGATGTAGTTATCGATGGGCAGCCGCTATTTGCCCATGAATTATTGTTACCCCAATTGTTATCGCAACCGCATTGACCAATTACCTGATATTCATTGTCGACGCATGTTACGACAAAATTACCTTCGGTTCCGTTATCATGGTCTTGATGCTGGCACCAATCTTTAGTGGCATTGTGGCTTAAATTAGATGGCGTAAAAGTAATTCTGTGCTGATTATCACAATGTCCAGACATATAATCTCCTGCAAGGCCATAACAATCGTTACGATCATTGTTTGTAGCTCTGCAGTAGGTTGTGCCAGTTGCATCGCTGTCTGTCGAAGTACATCCCCTGCAGACGGAGCAAGAATTGCTGACTGCATCCCAAGATCCAGATGAGTTGCATGTTATAGTTGGAGATACGTCTGTTCTATCATATGCGTTTCTTCCACAAGAATTATCATAACTTCCAGAAGTTCCTCCATCTACAGCTTTTCCATATCCAGAAGCGCAGGATAAAGTTACAGTTGTTCCTGTGGCAATATAAGTAGTGCCAGTATAAGAATTTCCAGTAGCTGAAATACTGCCAGTATTGCAATATTTTATGCATGCTTTGCCGCTATTTGCTACTGCATCAAAATAGAGTTGATCAATGTAATTAAGTCCATTTGAGGCATATGAACAGGTATAGTTTGTGATGGCTGATTTGTTAGTACTGTCAATATAATCTGATTCCATATATCCACTTTTACAACTTTTTGTAGTTGGTGAAGTATTGATCGGAACGTAGTGGTTGGTTGTATCGTAATCTGCGTTACTATCAATATCATCACTGGCGCTTTGAGTGTTATTGTCATCGACAATCATGCCATTATTGGCAACGCATTGAGGTATGACATCATCCCATTTATGAGTAGTTTCGTTACATTTTCTGGCTAAAGCATAATAACCAACTCCACTTGAAGCGCCTAGTCTATCTCTTTGGTAATGGGCGGCATTTTGGTTAGTCAGGATAGGGTTGATGATATAGGCTGTGTCACCGAAATTTTTATCAGGCCAGTTAACGGTGATAGTTACTCCATTGTTGGTTCCATCATTTGCAGAGGTTAAATGCTGGGTTCGACCGGCTCCAATTCTTGAATCGCCAGTTCCTACTCCAGTGTCAGCATTTACAGAATAGCCGACACATTTATTGATACAGCTTGAGGAAGTAGTACTCCACACGCTGGCAGTGCCGTTGGCGATAGTGACTGAGCGACAAACTCTTTGTGGGTATGCTTCAACTGCTCGGGTATCATTAACCAATTTGTCTGGAATTTTTGTCAATGTACTATTCGTTCCGCTGTCGGTTCGATAAGGGCCGGAGCTGCTGATGGTAAATGGAGTGCCGTCTTTACTATTAAGAGCTGTATATGGATATGGATAATAGCCGGTTTCGCAACCGTTATTTCCAGAGACTGTTTTTATTTCACCATCAACTTGACCATTCAAAGGAACTCCGGTTACTTTCTTCCAATAAGCCATGCCACTTCCAGAAGAAGTTGTTGTTGTGGCATCGCATTGGGTCGTACAAGGGTTTATAACTGGACCCCAATTTCCCATGTGATCACAATTACGTGTAGGATTAATACCGCTATTTGGATCAGAGGAAGTTTGATTAACTCTAAAGAAGCCTAAAGCTGAGTTGCCACCGCCACATGATCCGGTTGCAACGGATTCAGTTTGAATACGAAGTGTGCTTCTTGAGGCGTTAATGGCAGGGAAGGTTGCGCCACCGGAACTATTCCATTGTTGCCAATCAGATGTAGATGAAGGATTTGATGGAGGAGTAACAGCCGAGCATTGAATTCTGGCACAAGCATTTGTCACAGTTCCCCATTGGCCAATTTGGTTGCAAGTTCGAGTTGCTTTAACTCCACCGGTATAACCTTGAATTGGTCCGAAGAATGGTCCTCCGGGAACTGTAGTTGCAACATTAGTACCCGTGGTAGTTGAAACTGATCCTTGCTTTTTAAAACCTGTGATACAGGCGACAAAAGCATCTGGTGAACTTGGCGTTTCCAAGAAGTCATTGGTTTTTGTATAAGATGTCCAGGTGGCGAAACCATGTTCGTAGCCTTTAGTACCAGTAAGGGCACTCGGAGATTGATAGGTTGTCTCATTAACTTCAGACGCTCCATAACCACCTTGATAAAGACCGTTTACATCTGGCCCGGTTGTTGATACCGCATCACATGTATAGCGTACGCAAGGATTAGTAACGGTTGCATCCCATTGCGCTGCTCCACTAACATTCAGGCAACTTCTTTTTGGTGGAGTAACAACGCCGGCGGAGTTGGTAGCAGCGCGCCAGAATCCAGTACAAGTGCCTTCAATATCATACATGCCAAAAACTCCAATTGGGAATTCAGCATGGCCGGTTCCGGCAGTGCGTAATTGATGTGAAATATGAACGACATTATTTATAACTGAAGTTGAAGCGCCGTAGGTAGAATAACCCAATGAGCTTTGGGTAAAATCAGAATCGCTTGGGTTGGAAGTATTTGCTGTAGTGTTGTAATCAATTGCAGTACAAATTTGCGGAACCGGCATGGTAACACAAAGACCAGCTTCATGAGGAGTCTCGGTTCTAGCTACTTGAGTATCCGGAAGTGAATCGCCATCTACATAAGCTATACAGTTACAATTAGGAGCCTTACCGCCCTCTGGACAAGAAGAAGGATTAGCTACTAAACATTTACCGCGAGTTCCATCAGTCATTCTATAAGCTACAATCTGTCTTAATTTTGTTGTAAAACCAGAGCTGACACAAATTTCATTGAACCAGCCATAATAATTACCAGTTGCAGCAGCAGAAAGGTTGGTATTGGTTACGGTTGAAGTGTCAGAAGTAGTATTTCCTTTCTTCTTATTGCATAGAGGTAGCAGAATTTCGTTACAGTTTTCTCTAACCGCAAGATATGAATCCACTGATCGTCCGGCATTTTTCTCGGTTTGCATCGTTACTTCATTGGTGATGCATTCATTATTAAGTTGTGAACATTCTTCGCGTTGGACACAAAGATTATATGATTCGGTCGTGGAGCTACAGGTTGGAATGCTAACATTGCTATTACTCAATTTTATTTCCGCGGTGCAGGCATCGTCAACTGTGCAAGTATTATCAAGGCCATTGGCACCAAATCCACCTAAGTAACGAATAACAATAGAGGAACTACTGTAAGTACTTGCCGGGTCGATATAAACTACCATTTTTTTAGGTCCTGTTGCCGGTAGTGGTAATGTAGTAGTATTATTTATTTCCGGTAAAATTCTATCAACGCATCCAATTCTCATTGGGTTAAGAAGATTACCATTAATGTCTTTAACCGTACGGTAAAGACAGAAAATTGGTTTTGATCCGGCATCATCATATTCTTTGCGCACAAAAACATCCAAAGAATAGGTAACATTATTTACAGTAGTGGTTATCGTAGCACTGCCATTAGCATCACCACCGGTAGCTTCATAGCCGGTATATCCTAGCCCTAAACTAAGTTTTTTTGTAGTAGCACCAAATTGCAGAGTAATTTCCGGATAATGAAAATCAGTCGGGCCATATTCCTGATTAGCTACGCTAGAAATTGAACCACCATAAACTACGGAAGAAGTGAGAATATAAAGTGGTGGAGTGAAAAGTTTGGAGGAGTTCGTAACATTTGCTAAATTGAAAAGACGGGGCGTAGAAATTCTTAATGGAGTTTTGATACATTCCTGCTCTAGAAATAATTGCAGGTTTTTATCTAAATATCCCCGTACCGTGCTGCCAGATGGTCGGTTATTCTGAATATAAGGAATATGGTTTGATCCGCCAAGTTTTATGGCTCTCCATCTAGTTGCTTTGGATTTATCATCAAAAGAACTTTTACCATCACTACATGATCCATCAGATTGTAATAAGCCGGAAATACAGGTTCCATCACTTAATTTTTCAGAAGCACCAAGGAAATTCAAGGGGTTAGAATCTGAATATGCTGTTTGGCCTTTAACATCAAGGAAAGTACAAATTCTATTGCCAGGATATTTTACGGCCCTGATTCTAAGATAATCATCAATAATCTCGGTACAATTTCTAGTGTCATTATTAGGATTTTTAAACATATCATCATCCATCATACATTGAGTAGGATTAGAATCTGTTACAGTAAGTTCATGGCAAACGTCATAGCCGCAAACCTGATTTGAGCAGTCGTCAAAGGCGCAGCTAATACCACATTCGCGAGCACCGCAGGTTTCAGATGTGCCATCATCAGGACGCATTGCATTTTTAAAACGCAGACAAACAATCAATTTATGAACTCCGGAATTTTCTTCAAAGGTAGTTACAACATAGCCTTTATGATAGGCTGTATAATCAGAAATGTTGGAATATAAATTCCCGCCATTGCCACAAAGATAAATATAACCATTGCCACGGGAACCATCTTTAATACCATCGCAAAGACCGGGAGATCTGGTTTGGTCTGGTAATAAATAAGAGTGATAATATCCCAGATCAAGTGTTCCTAAAAGTCCAAAATTAATTGATGGATGCGCACCCCAACCAAAGCTATCCATTTGTGATTTAGAGTAACATAAACTACTACTCATGTTTCTTAATATCCCGGCACTACTAATTGCCTTACTCATTGGCTGAGGTCTATAAAACCAGGAATTCATGGTATCAGAAGTTGAGCCAATTGTTCCATCTTCAGATGGAGTTGAGGTTATACATTCGGGTTGGGAGTTATTAGAAGTTTGGTTACAATCAATTGTGAGGTAGCAATAGCTATTGGCGCAAGTTGCTCCTGCTCCGGTTGTATCGCAGGAAGTATTTCTTACTGTAGGGGTAGTGGCATTAGTTGGGGTACAGCGATATTGTCTTTTTACAACCGGTTTGCAAGTAACAGTATTACAAATACCTGTTCCTAAATCATAATTGGCATTCACATATTTTTTATAATCGGTTACATAAGATGTGCCTTGATTAGTGATATTTAAAGTATCGTCATCTCCACAAGCGGAAGATGAAGGAGGACAATCATGAATTTTACAGGTGGTATTTAGAATTGTATAAGGCAATTGAGCTTGAGTAAATTTATAGCATTTTAAAGTTGTGCCATCTGAAGCAGTGCTTCCGTTGCAATATTGTTTTGGTATGTAAGTTGAACTTGCTAATGCAGCATCTGCTTCGGTTTTAAATTTTGGATCATTGAGTTCATCAGGAGTTAACAAATTACAAGAAAGTGAATCACAATTTACAGTTGGTGATGGTGAAGTGGTTTGATGGCAGCGGCGTCCAATCGAATTGGAAGTAGTAGCAGTTACACCGGATTCTGGAGCATCACGAAACCTGATGCAATCACGGTTATGTACGGCATAGTCAACACCTCTGACATTCGCTGGTTCATGACTTGGATCAGGATTGGTAAAAGATGCATCACTACATTCTTTAACACAATTTTTCCCGGGATTAGCAGTATGACCAGAATCAATATCGCTACATAAAGGTAGGTCAGATAAATCAGCGCAATTATAACGGTGAACTTGACCGGAAGTTAAAACATAATCTGAACTGACGGTATAAGTAGCACTTGGAACTGTTTGGCAAAGCGGCATTCCGAAAAATTCGCAACCGCCATTTGCAGTGTCAGCATAGCCTGGTTTTGGAGTGCCAGCAACACCAGAACAATCAGGAAGGGCAACAGAATGAGTTTGAAGAGAATAGAAAAAAAGTGAAATCCCGAAAATTAAAACGCAAAAACCCGACAAGCGTTTTGCAGCTTTTATAAGTTTAGCAATTTTTTCAGGATTTATATAATTCATCAAAAAGCTTACAGAAGTAGTCTCCGCGTTGTTCAAAATTTTTCCATTGATCGAACGACGCACAAGCCGGTGAAAGTAAAATGTTCTTTTCAGATAAGCTAACATTTTTTGCATCAAAAAATGCTTTTTTAAAAGCGTTTTCCAAATCGTCACATTTTTCAAAAGCGACGGAACTTTCTGCTAAGGTTTTGGCAAATTCTTCGCTGGCATCGCCAATCAAATAAGCTTTGTGAATTTTATGGAAAAATGGTGTCAAAATTGAAATGCCGCCTTCTTTGGCTTTGCCGCCTAAAATCCAGAAAATTTTATCATAAGCTTTCAAGGCATTTTCAGTTGATTCAGCGTTAGTTGCTTTGCTGTCATTAATAAATTTGATGCCGTCAATTTCACCAAGTAATTGTAAACGATGACGCAAGCCGCGGAATTTTTTGATGGCAGAAATTATTTTTTCTTCATCGCATTCCTGTGAATGTCTGAGGAAATGGCAGTAAGCTATGGCGAAAGCGAAAGCCATATTTTGATCATTATGTTCGCCGCGCAGGAAATCAGATTTTAATTCTAAAACTGAGTTAGCGCCGTTGATTTTATTATATAAATTGCCGCCAAAAAGCGCGATGCCATTTTCCTGAATTTCTTTGGTGGAAATCGGAACTAAAGTAGCGTGAAAATTTTTATCTTTTTTTAACTCATCATAAACTTTTTTGGAATTTTCATTATCAACATCAATTAAAGCAAAATCATCAGCGGTTTGGTTTTGGAAAATTCTTTTTTTAGATTCGATATAATTTTCAAGCGAACCATGGCGATCAATATGATCTGGCGTGATATTTAAAAGTGCTGCGACTTTGAAATGTGTCTGCGTAAAAAGATCAAGTTGGTAAGAAGAAGTTTCAAAAATATAAGAAAATTTTTTCTGGTTTTGCGGTAAGTCAAAACAAGGAATGCCAATATTGCCGCCAATTTCTGAAGGAATTTCCAGCTCTTTAAAAATAAATCCGCTTAATGCCGTGGTTGTTGATTTGCCATTGGTTCCGGTGATGGCGATGAAATGATTGTTTTCGCAATTTTTGCGATAAAAAATTTCCAGATCGCATGCTAAAGTAGCGCCGGTTTTTTTGCAGATTTCTAAAATTTTATGGGGCTGCGGATAATAAAGAGGAATGCCGGGAGAAAAGACGATTACAGTGTCTTTGTCATATTTAATTTCAGCAGGTTTAGCAAATTTGATGTGCGGGTTTTTGATGCTGGCATCAGCAAGCGATTTTTCATTGTCATCGGTAGCAATAACTTCTTCGCCATTTTGGGCGAGAAAATTTACTGCAGAAATTCCGGAAATTCCCAGACCGTAAACAACGTATTTTGTCATATGTTTTACAAATATTAAAAAAAGAAGAAGAGGAATTAGGTCATCGAGCAAAGCACGAAGTGCGTCGTCGAGATGCTGGCTCGGTGTTGCAAAATCGAGCCAGCATCTCGACGGCCTAAAGGCCTTTGCTCGATGATCTGAAAATTCTTTAATTAACCGCGCAATTTCTTGATTGCACCTGCATAATCTCCAGAACCAAAAATATAAGATCCCGAAACCAAAACATCAGCTCCGGCTGAAGCTACGATTTTAGCGGTTTCTTCGTTAATTCCGCCATCAACTTCTAATTCAATTTTTTTGCCAATTCTATCAATTTTTTTGCGCAAATTTTCAATTTTTCTTAATTGCGAAGATAAAAATTTCTGCCCGCCAAACCCTGGATTTACGGTCATCACTAAAATCAAATCGAGTTTTTCCAAAACATAATCCAACACATCTTCATGAGTTGAAGGAACAATCGAAACCCCGGCTTTTTTGCCGAAAGATTTAATTAAATCAACCGAACGATCCAAATGAATCGAAGCTTCTGCGTGAATTGTAATAATGTCAGAACCTGCATCAGCAAAGGCTTTAATATGATTATCAGGATTATTAATCATTAAATGAACATCAAAAGGCAGCGCAGTTTTTTTGCGTAAATTTTTTACAACTTCATTTCCAATCGTGATATTTGGAACAAAACTTCCATCCATTACATCAAGGTGAATGTAGTCCGCACCGGCTTTTTCAATATTTTGAATTTCTTCTCCAAGGCGGGAGAAGTCAGCGGAGAGGATGGAAGGGGAAATTTTAATCATGATTTGTTTTTGTTATTTCGAGATCGCAAGCCCCCCAACCCCCCTTAACATGGGGGTTGGGGGGTTTGCGATCTCAAGTATTTAAGTATTACTTATTCTTACAACTCAACGCCGTTAAATCGTAAATCGGATGTTCCAAGCCAGAAATTGACGGGCTTGAGGCGAACATCCAGCCGTAAAAAATTCTTTTTGGATTTTCGCCATTTTTATTTTCAAAAACTTCTAACAAAATTTTGCTTTCCGGTTTTTGATCGAGAGATGATTGCCAGCATTTATGGGCGATAATTGAAATTTGGCCGAAATTAATTCTTTCTCCAATCCGCATTTCCATGAGTGAAGATTTGGCGGTGGTTTTATTCATGCCTTGAATTACAGCGGTGTTGTAGAAGCGCGAAGGATCGGCTTTATCTACAATATTTAATCCTGGCTCTTCCAGCTTTGCTATTTCTTGCGCTACCGCAATCGAAGAGAAAAAACTGCAAATTAGAAATAAAGAAAAAATTTTATTTTTCATTTTCCTCAACTTTTTTATTATTGGCTTTGTCGCCACTGCTGAAAATAAATTTTCCTAAAAGATCTTCAAAATTTACGGAAGATTGGGTGAATTGAATTTCTTCGCCTTCTTTTAAAACTTCTTCATCACCGCCTGGCGTAATTGAAAGATATTTTGAACCAAGCAAACCTTCAGATGCAACTTTGGCGGAACTATCTGTTGGAAGTTTTACATTCGGGTCAATCGTGATTTTTAAAGTGGCGCGAAAATCTTTGTCATCAAGAAATTGATGTTCAACGGTGCCGATTTTTACGCCGGAAATTTTGACATCGCTGCCACTGGCAAGGCCGTCAATATTTTCAAATTTTGCAATCAAATGATAACCGCCGAGACCACTTACTTTGGCACTTTGAAGCGAGCTGAACAGAAAAAAAGCGGCGCAGGCTAAAACAAAAGTTCCAACGATTACTTCGAAATAATTATTTGCTTTGTGCATAGAAATGATTGCTTAATTGTTGGGATTCCACGCTTCATATTCAGCGTTGGTTTTTTTAACTACAGAATTTTTCGGTGAAAAAGCGCCTTTGGTTCCGGTTAAATTTGGTAAGTGAATTTTTTGCCAGGAAAAGCGGTGAGTATTAATATTTACTGGCACAATATTGGTGCAGTAATGAATCCAACCATGCCATTCTGACGGAATTTTCGAAGGCTCGGCAATGCCTTTGTAAGCTACAAATCTTTTGCCGCGCTTATTCTGAAAATACTCATTTCCAAATTCATCGCTGCCTATTTTTTGGCAAGAAAATTTAATACAAAGATTGTTTAAGAAGTTCATTTTTCTTGATTTGGTTATTTTTAATAATCTGTGCGCAACTTAAGAAAGCGGGTTTCAAAAATCAAAGTGAAATTTATACCTTTTGCAAACTGTTTAAAAAGATTTTTTCGTCTTAACGCTTTTTCAGTTTGTCTTTTGAAAAGAATAATGAAAAAATCTTTCTAACTTTCTTTTCAAAAATTAATTCTTCCATAAGTGCAAAAATTTTATACTGCCTTAAAAGCTTGTCTGACGCTTATTGCCGCAGTTTTTTTTATTTTTAGTTTTGATGTTGCGGCCAAAGACATGCGTCCGGTTTCGCAAAAATTATGGCAGGGAATTACCGCGGAGGATCTGGAAAATATCAAGCAAATCACTTTATCGATTAATCACTACGACTACAGCGAAGCCTTGCAATATGCCCAAAAACTGAAAAAAGCCGAAGCGCAACCAGCAGTTCAAGAACAAACTCAAGTCATTAAAATCAGGCCCGATTTTTCGGAAGCGGCGACTGATATTATTTTGTGGAATAAATATAGTGGCAAAATCGATCCGAAAAATATGTCCTTCAGCGATATTTCGCGTTTTGCGGTGGATAACACCTTTTACCCAAATATTGCAGAAATGCGTCGCAATGTAGAGAAAGTAGCAATTGCCAGCAATATTCCATACCAATCAAGCGAACAATATTTTAACTCAAATCCGGCAGGAACAACGGAATCTAAAATTTATTTACTGCAATCAAAAATTAATTTTTTGACTCGCTCAAAACTTACGGAAAGCGAAAAAGAAAAAGCGCGCCGTGAAATTCAGGCTTTGATTTCAATAATTTGGGTAAAAGAAAATTTTGATGCTGAAGATGAGAAAAATTTCTTAAGCAAATATCAAGGACAGTTAAGCCAAATTGATCATATAAACAGAATAGATCGTTTGCTTTGGGATGGCAAGATTGGCGATGCTACGCGCATTATGAACTTTGTTGATGAAGATTACCAAAAACTTTTTTCGGCTGTAATTGAATTGCAAAATTCGCCGAAATATATTGATAAAATCGTGCTCGAAGTGCCGCGCAAATTAAGGTCAAATGAAGGTCTAACTTATCGCCGGGTTTTATGGTATAAATCAAAAGATAAAGTTGATGATCTTTTAGATTTAATGAAAGATTTAACCCCAAAATCCCAATTTCCGGAAAGATGGTGGAGCTTGCGCCGCCTTTATGGTCGTGAGATGATCAAGCAAAAAAAATTCAAAATCGCTTATAATTTAATTGCCAACCATAATTTACCAACAACTTCTTCGGATTATTGGGAAGCTGAATGGACTGCGGGCTGGATTGCTCTGCGTTTCATGGATGAACCAAAAGTTGGTTATGCGCATTTTGAAAATCTTTATAAAAATGTAACTCAACCGGTAACAATTTCACGTGCCACTTATTGGCTCGGAATGGCGGCAGATGCGATGGGCAATAAACAAAAAGCAATTGAATGGTATAAAATGTCGGCAAAATATCCGATATTTTTCTATGGCCAATTGGGCATTCACAAACATCGTTTGCTTGATGATTTAGGTGCGCAAGATGATATTATTTTACCAAAAGATCCGGAAATTACTTCACGTGATTTAAAGAAAATTTCTGAAAATAAAGCGGCGCAAGTGGCTTATTTACTTGCTGTAACTGGAGATAAAACCACGGCCGGAAAAATCTTTGAATGGGTTATAAATAATTCAACCAGCGATGGACAAATTGCGGTGGTGATGAAATTGATTAATGAAATTGGTGATCGCCAACTTGATGCCAAAATCTCCAGAGTTGCCGCCAAGAAAAACGTCTTTTTCATCAAGGATAAATTCCAGATCGTGAAAGAAGTTGCCAATGATGAATATGCGCCTTTAGTTCATGCAATCGTTAAGCAGGAAAGTGGTTTTGCGCCTACAGCTGTAAGCCAAGTTGGCGCTCTTGGTTTTATGCAATTAATGCCGGGAACTGCGAAATTAGTGGCCAAAGATATTGGTATTCCTTACGATAAAGTAAAACTTTCCAGCGACATTAAATATAACGTGCGCTTGGGTTCACATTATATCAAACAATTGATTGATCGTTTTGATGGTTCGGAAATGCTGGCGATTGCTTCCTATAATGCCGGGCCAAATGCAACGCAGCGCTGGATTAATGAATTTTATGATCCGCGCAAAGAAAAAGATCTCGATAAAGTGGTTGATTGGATCGAACTCATTACTTACTCTGAAACCAGAAATTATGTACAGCGCATCATGGAAAATTTGATCGTTTACAAATATCTGATGTCACGCGCAAATTATGATGCGGTTCAGTAAATAAAATCTGCTTTGTTTCGACTTCACGCTAGATCCTGAAACGAGTTCAGGATGACGGAGTTCTTGGGAAAATCTCCCCACATCGTCATCCTGAACTCGTTTCAGGATCTAGCGTGAAGCTGAAGCACAAGCAATCTGTTAATAAAAAAAGACAACAAAAATATCTATGCCTCTTGACGAACTACATGAAGAATGTGGAATTTTTGCAATTCACGGATCTCCTGACGCTGCCGTAAACACTGCTCTTGGTCTGCATGCTTTACAACATCGCGGACAAGAGGCGGCAGGTATCGTTACCATGACCGGAGATATTTATTCGGTACATTTCGCCGATGGTTTGGTTGCAGATAATTTCACTTCCCAAAAAGTTGTAAAAAAACTCGAAGGCACTTCAGCAATTGGTCACGTTCGTTATTCAACTGCGGGAAAAAAAACCGCCCGTAATTATCAGCCAATTTACGCCCAGCTTGCCTGCGGCTTCCTGGCTTTAGCTCACAATGGTAACCTCACAAATGCTGCCACATTACGTAAAAGATTGATTAATCGCGGGGCGATTTTTCAATCAACTATGGATACCGAAGTCATTATTCACCTAATCGCACTCAGCTTAAAACCAACTCTTACTGAAAAAATTATTGACGCTACTTCGCAAATTGAAGGAGCATTTTCTTTAGTAATTATTCACGAAGGAAAAATTATTGCGCTGCGCGACCCTTACGGCGTGCGTCCTTTGGTGCTTGGAAAATTGGGTGATGCTTATGTTGTAGCTTCTGAAACCTGTGCTTTCGATATTATCGGCGCTAAATTTGAGCGCGATATTGAACATGGTGAAATGATTCTTATTGATGAAAATGGCGTGAAATCCTTAAAACCATTTCCGGAAAAACCATCGAAATTTTGTATTTTTGAATATGTTTATTTCGCGCGTCCCGACAGTTCAATTGAAGGGAAAAATGTTTACGAAATGCGCAAAAATATCGGCATTGAATTAGCGCGTGAAATTAAAATTGATGCGGATGTTATTGTTCCAATCCCTGATTCCGGTGTTCCGGCGGCAATTGGTTATGCGATGGAATCAAAAATTCCTTTCGAACTGGGAATTATCAGAAATCATTATGTTGGCAGAACGTTCATTGAGCCTACAGATAAAATCCGCCATTTTGGTGTGAAGTTAAAACATAACGCCAATTTGTCGGTTATAAAAGGCAAAAGAGTGGTGTTGATTGATGATAGTATTGTGCGCGGAACTACTTCGAAAAAAATCGTACAAATGATTCGTGATGCCGGTGCGAAAGAAGTTCATATGTTAATCGCCAGCCCGCCAACAATTTCGCCGTGTTTTTATGGCGTTGATACGCCGGATAAAAAAGATTTGATTGCTTCCAGTTCTACAATTGAGGAAATCAAAAATATAATTGGCGCCGATCACTTGAGTTATATATCAATTGATGGTCTTTATCGCGCAATCGCTCAGACCAAGCGTGATAATGCTAATCCGCAATATTGTGATGCATGTTTCAGTGATGATTATCCAATTCGTTTAACTGATAAAGAAGGAGCAGAGGCTCCGCTTTTGGATTATATGAAAAAATAAAAATCCTATAGATTTGTGAAGAAGGAGAATTTTTAGGTCATCGAGCAAAGGCCGTAAGGCCGTCGACGACGCACTTCGTGCTTTGCTCGATGACCTAATTTCTTTTATGCGTGACGGGGTCCATACCGATCAATAATTAATTCTAAAAACTTTCTATGACCGAAAAGCCCTTAAAATCCTTCGAGAAAAAAATCTCCAAAATGTCCTTCGAAGATGCGATGATGCGCCTTGAGGAAATCGTCGAAATTCTTTCTTCTCAAAAAATAAATCTCGATTCAATGATCGAACTTCATGAAGAAGGAACTGCTCTAAAAGAGCATTGCACTAAAAGATTGGAAGAAGCGAAGATGAAAATTGAAACAATCAAAAATTAATTGCGCTAAATTAAGCAAATATCAATTGACGAATTAGTAAAATCGTTAAATTAATATTTTTAAACCGCTAAATTCCTGCTATTGAAATTCGCAATGAAACAAATTCCAAATTTCCTGACTGCTTTCCGTCTCTTCGTTATTCCTGTGCTTATCCTTTCCTTTTATATTCCGGGCATGGTTGCAAATGTGGTGGTTGCTGTACTTTTTGCGATTGCGGCAATTACTGATTATTTTGATGGTTATTTTGCACGCTCATTAAAAGCACAATCAAATTTTGGAAGGTGTCTTGATCCAATCGCCGACAAGCTTTTGGTAATTGTGGCAATTGTAATGTTGATTAATTTCAGCAATCGTGATTTGTGGATTTTAATTCCCGGATTAATCATTATTTGTCGCGAAGTTCTAGTTTCAGGCTTGCGTGAGTTTTTGGCTGAGCTTCATGTCAGCGTTCCGGTGAGTAAATTAGCGAAATATAAAACTGCGGTGCAAATGACGGCAATCACTGGTTTATTACTTGGTGAAAAAGGTTCAGCTTATACTTTATATTATTGGCTGAGCGGCTGGACTGAAATGGACATCAAGTTTTTGATGGTAAGTTTTGTGGTATTTGCCTCAAAAATTCTTTTCACTTTGGCAGCAGTTTTGACGGTTGTTACCGGTTATGCTTATTTCCGGGTTGGGTTTAAGAATATGTAGTTGAAGCAAGCCCGCATCGACCCCGTCCTTCGAGAGAACTATATATTTCAGTGGCCAAAAACCTTTTCCCTCCGTCATTGCGAGCGAAGCGCGGCAATCCAAACTTTACATTTGCACTAAATGGATTGCCGCGCTTCGCTCGCAATGACGAAATGAAGAACTATTAAGTATATAGTTCTCTCGAAGGACGGGGTTCATTCGGACTTTTAAGCATTATTTTCTTCTCTTAAAAAACACATAAACTGCCACAATTCCCACGCAAATTCCAACACATCCAAGCACAATTTCGTGCAGATTCTCTTTAATAACTTCCTGATTTCCGCCGATAAAATATCCCAGTCCGACTAAAACAATTGCCCAAATTGTTGAGCCTGCGGTGGTGTAAAAATAAAAAGCTTTAATATTCATTTTGGCAATTCCGGCCGGAAGAGAAATGAAGTGGCGAAAACCCGGTAAAAGACGGCCGATAAAAACTGAAATTGGTCCGTGATTTTTAAAGAAATTTTCAATCTTGATGATGGTTTGTGGTTTTACCAAAAAATATTTTCCAATGCGAAGTAGAATAGGGCGGCCAATTGCGGCGGCTAAATAATAGCTAAAAACTGCGCCCAAAACATTTCCTAAAACTCCTACTAAAACTAAAATGTAAATATTCATACTGCCTTGCTGCGCGGCAATTCCGGCGGGAATCATGATTAATTCACTCGGCAGCGGGATTAATGTGCTTTCCAAAAACATGCCGATGAAGATTCCGATATAGCCGATTTGGTTGATGAAATTTAGGAGGAAATGGATTGTGGAATCGAAAAAGGCGTGCATTGAATTTTAATTTGTATGATTAGTGAAATGGAGTTCTTATTTTTTCTTGATAAACCCAAAGCAAGACGGGGTTTGTAACCCCGTCTTAACGTTCATGTTAAAATAAATTGAACTGAACATGTGGACTGGGTTACAAACCCAGTCCAGCGCTGAGTTAAGAAGAAGCAATTTTTAACTGCTCTTCTACTAATTTTGCAATGTCATCTTTGCTTTGCATAGCAACACGCTTTGCTTCAATAATAGAGCATATTTTCTTATATGTATTATTTAGATCGTCATTTACCAATATATAATCATATTCATCATAATGACTGATTTCATCGCGTGCTTTTTTCATACGACTTTGAACTACTTCTTCTGGATCTTGGGCGCGTGAACGCAATCTTCTTTCTAATTCTTGAATTGAAGGTGGGAGGATAAAAATTGAAACCACAAAATTCTTATCAAATTTTTCTCTAACCTGTCGAGCTCCTTGCCAATCTATATCAAATAATACGCAGTTTCCATTTTTCAATTCAGATTCAACCATCTTTTTTGGAGTTCCATAACTATAGTCAAAAACTTCTGCATATTCTAGAAACTCATTATTATTTTTTATTTTAGAAAATTCATCAGCATCAACAAAATAATAATGCTGTCCGTGAACTTCTTGTGGTCTTTGTTTTCTAGTAGTTGCAGAAACTGAAAGGCGGATTAGCTGATCATTTTGGATAATCATGCGACAAAGCGTTGATTTTCCTGCGCCCGATGGAGATGAAATTATGATGAGGAAAGGATGGTGATTTATAAACATGAAGGAATTTACCAATTTAAAAAGCCCGCCAATTTTTAAAATTAGCGGGCTTTGAAAGAATTTTTTTTATTCGCTTTCGCCTTCTCTGACGATGTTGATATCTGGAGCATCAGGAGCTTTCATACCAACAACGTGATAACCAGCATCAACGTGTAAAGTTTCTCCCGTAACGCCATTTCCTAAATCAGAAAGAAGGAAAACGCCAGCGCCGCCAACATCTTGTAAAGATACATTGCGACGTAATGGAGAGTTATATTCGTTCCATTTGAAAATTAATCTGAAATCGCCAATTCCGCTGGCAGCCAAAGTTTTAACTGGGCCGGCAGAAATTGCGTTAACGCGGATATTATCTTTACCCATATCCATAGAAAGGTAACGAACTGAAGCTTCAAGAGCAGCTTTCGCAACACCCATTACGTTATAATGAGGCATAACTTTTTCAGCACCGTAATAGCTCAAAGTGATGATACTTCCGCCACCAGCTTTTTTCATCAAAGGTTCAGCTTCTTTAGAAACTGCAACTAATGAAAATGCTGAGATATTCATTGTGTTGGTGAAGTTGGAGGGAGAAGTGTTTAAATATTTACCGCGTAATTCTTCTTTATCAGAATAAGCGATGGCATGAACCAGAAAATCTAATTTGCCCCATCTTTTTTCAAGCTCAACGAAAACTGCTTTAACTGATTCAGGATCAGTAACGTCGCAAGGAAGAACAATATCTGATCCAACAGATGCGGCCAAAGGCTCAACGCGTTTTTGCAAAGCTTCACCTTGATAAGTAAACGCAAGTTCGGCGCCATATTTTTTAGCCTCTTCCGCAATGCCCCAAGCGATTGAACGGTTATTGGCAACGCCCATGATTAGACCTTTTTTTCCTGCTAGAATTGTCATGTTTATTATTTAGTTAGGTTAGAGAGTTATGCGTAAAGCCAAGGAGTTACTTGTCTGTTACGAGTTTCGAAATTGGTAATTTGTTCACCTTTTTGCAAGGTTAATCCGATATCGTCAAGTCCTTCAATCAAGCAATGCTTTCTAAAAGGATCAACTTCAAATTTATAGATTTTATTTGCAGCGCGAACTTCCTGTTTAACTAGATCAACAGTGACGCTGTTATTTTCATCTTTTGCAAGCTCAAGTAAATCGTCAACTTGATCGTGAGGCAAAATAATTGGTAAAATACTGTTTTTAAAACAGTTATTAAAAAAGATGTCGGCAAAAGATGGTGCAATAATTGCGTGAATTCCGAAATCATTTAAAGCCCAGGGAGCATGTTCACGGCTTGATCCACAGCCAAAATTATCGCGTGCGATCAGAATTTTTGCATGACGGTAAGGCGCTTGATTCAAGATGAAATCAGGAATTTCTTTATCATTTAAATCATAACGCATTTCGTGAAAAAGATTTTTGCCAAGTCCGGTTCTTTTGATAGTTTTCAAAAACTGTTTGGGAATGATCATATCAGTATCGATATTAATCAAAGCCATAGGCGCTGCAACTGATGTGATTGAGGTAAATTTTTCCATTTGTTTGGATTGTTTATTCGATATGAGAAGAGAGGAAAATAAATCAATAAGCCTCTAAAATACAAGTCTTTTGTAGGGCTATTTAATAAGAAGTATTCACATCAATTAAAATCTGCTTTTTCAGCTCTTCAATCGAGGAGAATTTTTTTTCATCGCGGATAAAATCTATAAATTCGACAAATATTTTTTTGCCATAAAGATTTTCGCTAAAATTTAAAATATGAGTTTCAAATAATGGTATGGAATCGCCGCTGATTGTTGGCTTAATTCCGAAATTTGTAATTGATGGAAATTTTTTTCCTAAATGTGGAATAAAAGTTTCAGTTTTATAAACTCCGAATTTCAATTTCATTATATGCGGTTTAACCACTAAATTAGCGGTTGGAAAACCAAGTTGAGACGCGAGTTTTCTGCCATTATTTACAATTCCGGAAATTGTAAAGTTTCTGCTCAAAAATTTATTCGCTTCAGAAATTTTTCCTTCAGAAATTAATTTCCTAATCAAACTCGAAGAACAAGTTTGTTCATCAATTTTAACCGCCGAAACTTCGCTTAAATCAAAACCAAGTTTTTTTGATTTTTCTTCTAAAAGCTGAAAATTTCCCTGGCGGTTTTTACCAAAAATAAAATCATAACCAATCGTCAAATGCTTGACGTTCAAGGCTTTAACTAAAATTTCTTCTATAAAATCATCAGCAGAAATATCAGAAAGTTTTTGGTTAAAAGGCAAAATAATTACAAAATCAATTTGTTGTGTTTTGAAAATTTTTAATTTTTGCGCCAGGCTGCCAATCCTGAAATCACGCGGTTTATCAGCTTTTAGAAAAGTGATCGGATGCGGTTCAAAAGTTAAAATTGCGGAAGATAATTTTTTTTCTTTGGCGATTTTTTTTACTTCATTTAGAATTTGCAAATGCCCTAAATGCACGCCATCGAAATTGCCAATTGTAAGGGCAAGGCCGGGAAGTGAATTT
>JAZKII010000024.1:0-17692 GCA_040384945.1 Pseudomonadota bacterium | reverse complement strand
GAGCCAGCATCTCGACGACGCACTTCGTGCTTTGCTCGATGACCTAAACCCAACCAACTCATTTTATGAAAAAATTCCTCCCGATTCTTGCTACTTTTCTCTTCGCTTTTTCCGCCTTGTTTTCCGCTCAAGCCACCGATATCTATAAATTCGACACCAACCACACCAACATCACCTGGTCAGCCAATCATTTCGGCTTTTCCAACCCCTCAGGAAAATTCACCGATGTTGACGGCACTTTAACTTTAGACGAAGCCAGCCCGCAAAACAGCTCAGTTGAAATCATCATCAAAACCGATTCCATCTCCACCGGAAATTCCAAATTTGACGAACATTTAAAAAGCAAAGATTTTTTCTACACCGAAAAATTTCCCACCGCAAAATTTGTAAGTACATCAGTTACACCATTCGGCAAAACCAGCGCCAAAGTTCAAGGTAATTTGACTTTGCTCGGAGTCACAAAACCAGTAACTTTAAGCGTGAAAGTAAACAAAATCGGCCTCAACCCAATCAACCAGAAAAAAACCGCAGGATTCAACGCCACTACAACAATCAGACGCTCACAATTCGGCATGGAATTTGGTTTGCCCGGCGTTTCCGATGAAGTTAAAATCACCATCGAATCCGAATTAACCTTCGTTTTAGCCGGCAGCAATCTGCCTTATAAAGACGACAGCGTTGCCGCAACAGTCGATGAATGGAAAATCATTCCTTCCAAAAGCAAACTTGAATTTCGCGCCGTTCAAGAAAATTCCAGCATCACCGGCTCTTTCAAAAAATTTGACGGCAAAATTAATTTTGACAAAAACCAATTACCAAAAAGCAAAATCCAGATTGACATCGACACCACCTCAATCGATATCTCCTTCAACGAAGCCGCCGACACCGTAAAAAGCGCCGCCTGGCTTTCAGTTCAAGCCTTCCCAAAAGCTACTTTCACCGCCACTCGCTTCACAAATTTAAGCGCCCAAAAAACTTTCCGCGCTGACGGCATGTTAACTATAAAAGGCAAAACCATCGCCACGCCGGTAGAATTTATTTTAGAAGAATACAACAAAACCACCGCCCGCGCCGTCGGCAAAACCACCATCAAACGCAGCGTATTTTTAGTCGGCGACCGCGACCCGAAAAAAGCCAATGGCGTGAAAGATGAAATTGAAATTACATTTACGATTAACGCGGAGAGATAATTTTTAACCGTCATTGCGAGCGAAGCGCGGCAATCCAGAACTTTGTTACGTGCTAATTCAAGTGGATTGCCGCGCTTCGCTCGCAATGACGGGGAGTTGCTAATGACAAAGTCCATACGATCTTTCAACAAAATAAAAATATCCAAACCCCATCATAAAAAAATAATCCCCCACCACCTTAAAAAAAGTTGACGAAATGCTTTTCACTCTTATGTTCACTCCCACAGCTCAATAATTATCACACGGAGAAATGGCCGAGCGGCTGAAGGCACTTTCCTGCTAAGAAAGTATACGGGTAATACTGTATCGAGGGTTCGAATCCCTCTTTCTCCTCCATAAAAAAAGACCGGCTTCCCAAAGGAAGCCGGTCTTTTTTTATGGAGGAGAAAGAGGGATTAACCCAACCCTCGATATGGGTTCGACAATAAGCTTAATTTTTCTTAGTGAACGCAGTGAACTTAGAAAAATCTTGCGTTTGCAAGCGCGAATGCGCGCCATCCCTTCTCTTTTTCACATTTTTAATATATTCTCCATTCTATCACCTCCTTTCTTCCCCAGCCCATTTCGGCGCTCTCAAATCATTCTGCCATTTCTTAGATAATTGTTTCTTATACGCGACAGTCACATCTTTCTCATCTTTAAATTCCGTACAGTTAAAATCAAAAAACTTCAACTTATTACTCTGCGGCTTATGCGCAGTTTTTTTGGAATTAAAGAGGGGAGACAATTTTTCCCAAGATTTATGATATTGAACCTGATCTGGTTTCTTCATTACCAGATCACGCCGGTATTTTTCTTCCGCCAAAGCATCAAAATATTCAACTAACCAAGAATAATTCTTAGAATTTTTTCTCGCCCAAATTGCACATGGATGGTTTAAATGAGTATCTCTGTAAAGCAGCGAATGATCGGAAAATAAATGGCGAAAGGCGGAAGATAATAATTGTGCAGTTTCCAAAATCATTTTATTCAACCTTAAATCATCCAAGTGCAACGCAGCTTCTTGCGGAATATTAGATGTTACAAAAATATTCATTATTTATTTTCGGATTATCTGATTAATTGTTTAATGCATTAAATTACGGATAGATCCCGAAACACATTCAGGATGCAAAAAAGGGGCCAGGCCCCTTTTTTGCAAAGTTCTTTTGCCATTATTTAAGGTAACAATAAATATGTCCAACAAACTCGGCCTTCCGATCGAATATAAAAAACTGCCGCAATATTTTGACGCGCATAATATTGGTGATGATACCAATGACAAAAATGCTGTCATCGAGAAATTACTAAAAAGGTACAAAGTAAATACAGTGTTGGATTTAACTTGCGGAACCGGTTCGCAAGTATTTTTTCTGGCCAAACGCGGATATAAAATTGTCGGATCGGATTTCAGCCCTGCTCTTTTGGAAATAGCTCGTAGTAAGGCTAGAAAAGAAAAAATGAAGCTCAGGTTTATTGATGGCGATATGCGCAAAATTAAAGTTGGAAGTTTTGAGGCGGCGATAACGATGTTTAATGCGATTGGGCATTTGACTAAATCCGGCTTTGAAAAAGCGCTGAGAAATATTCACGGAAATTTAAAAGATGGCGGGATTTATATGTTCGACATCATCAATTTAGAAGCCATGAATGACAAGGCTGTAAGCGATCTTTCAATGCATTTACGGCGCACAGTTGGAGATGTCCAGATTCACAATGTTCAATGCTCGACAATTGATCGGAAAAATGGGCTTCTGACATCTTATGACAATTATACTATTCAAAAGAATGCCGATAAACCGCTAAGAATTAATAATAAATTTTCCCTGCAAATTTATAGCGCGAAAGAGTTGAGAGCAATGTTGGCCCGCAACGGATTTAAAACTTTAGACCAATATGGAATTGATGGTTCGGAATTTTTAGAAAAGAAAAGCACCAGCATTTTGACAATTGCGCAAAAAATCAGCGGATAAAAATTATATCAAAATTGTGCTACAAGGGATAATTACTCTTGATTCACAAAAAAACTCAAATGTTAGTGTTTACCGAACATTACACATCCTTCGACAAGCTCAGGATGACATCAGTAAGAAATAATTAAAATTTTAATATGACACTTCAGCCCTTTCATCTCGCAGTTCCAGTTAATGATTTAGAAAAAGCCCGCCAATTTTATGGCGAATTTCTGGGCTTGGAAGAAGGTCGATCAAATGAATCCTGGATTGACTGGAATTTTTTTGGGCATCAATTTGTTACTCATTTGAAAAAAGGTGAAAATAACCAAGCAGCTACAACTAATCAGGTTGATGGACATGGCGTTCCGGTGCCACATTTCGGCGTAGTGTTAGAATGGAATGATTGGCATCAATTTGCCGAGAAGTTGAAAGAGAATAATGTTAAATTTGTGATTGAGCCTTATATCAGGTTTAAAGGACAAGTTGGTGAGCAAGCCACAATGTTTTTTCAAGATCCGAGTGGCAATTCGCTAGAGTTTAAGGCGTTTAAAGATATGTCGCGGTTATTTGCTAAATAATGCTGGACAACATCGCATGGACCCCGTCGTGAAGATGGAACTATATACTTCCGTCATTGCGAGCGAAGCGCGGCAATCCAGACTTTATCATTTGCGATCAAATGGATTGCCACGCTTCGCTCGCAATGACGAAATGAAGAACTGGCTGTTTTAAGTATACTAGCTTCCCATTTATTTTAAAAATCTTTGTAAAAGTAATTTTTAAATTTAGTTTAAAAATCCTTATGCGAACTATACCAGCCCAACTTTTCTCCAAAACTTAAAATTTAGATTTTTATGAAAAAACTCTTTTTAATCGCGTCACTTTTGACTGCAATTTCCTGCACCCACCAAAACCAAAAAGTTACTTTCGATCTTTCCTTTAAAAGCGAACCTTCAAACATCGGAAGAGGCGTTGGCATTGATGTAGCGGTTTTTGATGACAGAACTGACAAAGAATTTTTAGGCAGAAAAAGATTTGGCGATGAAAAAATTGTTATAACTTCAGATCAAGATTTAGTAGCATTATTGCAGAAAAAAATCGGCAGTAACCTACTTCAAAAAGGCTTTTCAAAAGGAAAGGACAAATTGGTTGAGATTAGAATTGAAACCCTTGATTACGCAGCAAAACGCAATTTCTTCATTGGAACTTCTAATGGCAAAGCCAGCTTTAAAGTTATAGTGACCGACACTAAAACTAAGGAAAAATTCAGCAAAAATTTTGCTTTAGCGGTTAACGGAAAACATTTTATCGTTCCGCTTGAATCAACTGATTCAAATATTTTGAATGCCTTGGTTCAAGAAATTGTCGATGATATTTTGAAAGATGAATCATTCTTGAAGAGCTTGTCACAATAAGTTATAAGTCACCCTTCGACAGGCTAAGGGTGACATTTTACTAGATAGGGTTGACGTAACGAACAATGACGATTCCTGAACCGCCAGCTGCACCATTAGTTGTTGAGGTCCCATCAGTTCCTCCGCCACCACTTCCGGTATTGGTTGCGCCGGCAGAAGCAGAAACGCCTCCATTACCACCAATACTACTACCTCCGGTACCAGGGGTTTTTCCGCTGCTATTACCACCGCCACCGCCAGCTGCGTAGTAAGTAGCGGATCCGGTGATACTGGATTGCGCTCCGGCAGCGCCATTGCCGGCATTAGTGGTATTTGCATTTCCCCCAACTCCTCCAGCTCCACCGCCGCCGCCAGAATTAATAATACTGCCACTGGTTAATCCATTACCTCCTGCGTAACCGTAATTCAAAGTTGCATTAGTCTGCGCCGTTTGAGTCGAAGCAGCACCGGATCCATTCCAAGGCCCACCGCCGCCAGAACCACCACTAGATGCTGGACCAGGAATAGCACCGGTCCCATTTCTGTAACCACCACCACCGCCACCATTAGCAGTCATTGTGCCAAATTGTGAAGAAGATCCGGAATATCCTACAGTATTGTTAACAGAAGCAGTAGCACCACCAGCGCCAACTGTTACTGTGTAAGAAGTTGCAGTAATTGGGTAAGCCGATGCGTAAACAAAACCGCCGGCTCCACCACCGCCACCAGAATTAGTATCATATCCATTACCGCCACCACCGCCACCGCCAATTACTAAAACTTGTGCAGTTATTGATCCGGTTAATGATGTGCAATCCAATGTTTCGCTAGATAAAAATGCGTGAACTTTTTCGCCAGAAACTGTGTAAAGTGAAGTATTACCACCAGAACAAGAAGGGGGGCCAACAATACAAGCATTACCGGTGGGCGTGAAGGTTCCATATGAACAAGTGTAATTTGCTGGCCCTCCGCTAGCACCGGCTTTGTCGCATGGCACAGTTCCACTAGCCTGATTAACTGTTGTAGTGTTAGTGCCGATCGTTGATGGAACTGTACAAGAAATAGCGCTGCAAGATCCACTGATTGTTGCGGCTCCGATTGAGGTGCAAGTGTAATTAATACTGCCTTCGTAACCCGCATTGCAAGAAATTACTCCACTTGCTGATGCGGCATAACTAAGGTTGGATTGAGCAGAATAGCCAGTCCCCGCCGCCGCCGTACAAGTGATTGAAGTGCAAGTTCCGGAAGTTGTTGCCGCTCCTGTTGCAGTGCAAGTGTAAGATGGAGCTGGAGAAGTGCTGGGGGCGTGCCCAACTTGACAAGGAGAAGTAAGCGCCGTTGTACTTGCCGCATAAACAAGACCGGTTTGATTATTGAAACCAGTAAGGCCAGAGATTGAGCAAACAATTTCCGAGCAATTTCCGACAGGATTTAAATTACCTCCGGAACAACTATAAGTGACAGTTCCGGAATATCCCAAAGAATTGTCACAAGTTAAAGTGCCACTACTTCCATCATCCACTACAGGCGGAGTTGAAACCCCAGTCACAGAAGCAGTTGAGCAGGCATTGTAGCAACCAGAATCAGTCACTATACCATTAATACAGCTCGGACTACTATCTCGTAGAATTTTTCTAGTCCATTTTTTGCCGAGATAATCTTCCACTGATTTTCTGGCTTCAATAGTAAGAGCTTTAGTAAAGATCGCAATTTCACCAATTTCTCCAGTATAACCCCTGCCAATTGCCAAAGATGTTATTCCTGAAAGTTGTGAAGTATTACTTACATCATTTGCAGCCAATACACCATTGATGTAAGTTTGTTTGCCTGCCGCTGAACTTTGAACAAAAGTAAAAACTCTCGGCTTGTCAATAGAATCAGCATAAACGCTTACTTTTGGAGTAATGGTATGATTTACATTGAGACTATTGTGAGCGACAACTCCATCACTAGAATATCCAAGAGCTAGGATATTGACCGCGTTATTAGTGTTAGTATCAATTGTATTTAAAAAATATCCGGCGCTTGCCGTCTGCCTCTTTTCCAACACCACTATTGTGTAATCAGTATTATTTAAAAAACTGGCATCAGTAATTTTTAAATAATTAATCGTATTTCCTGAGAATTTGACCGCCGGAACATAATTAATTGTATTAGCGTAAGTAGGGCCAGATCCAATTTTATAAATAGTAACTTTGCCAATTCCGGATACGCTTTGATTATTCCAAGTACTAATGGAATCAGTATCACTAGTTTCAGATTCTAAAAGGCTATTTTCTAAGCTACTTTCAAGCCAAAGAATATTCTCATAAATTCCTGTAACCGGAGAAGATTTGGTTAAGGATTGAGCGGTTTGAATACGGGCTTTTTTAACTAGAGAAATAGAAACAACAACGCCAGTGATCAAGATGCCTATTATTACGATTACAGCAGCAACTTCAACTAGAGAAAAAGCACGAGATCTTGATGACAAAGACATTGGATGTATTTGATTAAATTCAAAAAAGCTTTGTCATTGAAGCACTTTTCTAGCTTTTTTTATTACATTCATAAAAAAAACCTCCTCCGAAGAAAATCCGAAGGAGGTTTTAAAATTAGACTTAACAGTTCAATTTAGTTTTGAGCATTAACGCTTGCAGCTTCAGGGCCTTTTTTGCCTTGAACGATTTCGAAAGTCACTTTTTGACCTTCACGCAAAGTTTTGCGACCGCCGCCGGCCATGTTGATAGCGCTATGGTGTACGAATACATCCTTTCCGCCTTCTTGTTCGATGAAGCCGAAGCCTTTTTCATCATTGAACCATTTAACTGTACCTGTAACTTGACCTGACATTTGTATTACTCCTAGATATTAAAAAAGATATTGGGTTCTTCGTGGTGAGAGAACTATAGAAACGACAATTTCATTAAACAAAAGGTTTTTTTGATAAAAAAATAAATTTGAGATATTTTCTCATTTTAAGATTTTTTAAGAATTAGGAAGATGATGTCTTAAAAAAGGGGCCTGGCCCTTTTCTCTTAAAAAAAGGGGCTTGGCCCTTTTCTCTTAATCACGCTAGATCCTGAATCAAGTTCAGGATCTATCCGGTTTTACAGCAGATTCAAATTCCAATTTTTTTACCAGCGCTTTTTCTTCCCCAGAAAATTTTCCACGATAATAAATTAGCGGATTTTTATCACTCATTTTAGAAAAATCCATAACCTCAGCAATAATGATGTGATGGTCTCCAGCCTTGATTACGCGCTGTTTCTTACATTCAAAAAATCCCAGTGAATTTTGAAAAATCGGATTGCCGAATTTCCCTAAAAGATAAGGTTCAACTCCCCATTTTTTAGAATTTCTCGGTGTCGCAAAAGCTTTAGCCAATTCCTGTTGTTCCTGGCTTAAAATATTTAGCGAAAAATAACGGTTTTTTTTAAAAAGCGGCAGATTGGAAGATTGATTATCGATCGAAAACAGCACCAATGGCGGCTCCAACGATACTGAAGAAAATGAATTTATGGTCATGCCAAAAAATTCATCAGCGAAAATTTTTTTTAATTTTTGTAGAAATTTTTTACCAAAAATCGTTTCACGCAGAAATTTATTGCTAAAGATTTTTTCTGAAAAAATTTTGCTATCGAAAAATTTCTCAGTGGAAAAAGTTTCCGCCAGAAAGTTTTTACGCCGCGCGCACGCAATAATTACGCCGGTTGAGAATAGTCCAAGACAGTCGCGTAATTTTCTGTGATGATCCATTTTTGAAATTTAATTAAATCCTAAAAAACCAATAACTGCTTAAAGGATAAAATCAGGAAAAGTAATAGCGAGATTAAACCCAAAACCATCCACATTGAATAGCTGTATAAATAGCCAGTTTGCAATTTACTAACTCTTCCGGCCATGACTTTACAGAAAGCTGCAGCGCCATTTGGCAAGCCATCGACAATTTTCATATCGATAATTTTCCACAAAAAGTCGCCCAGTTTTTTGGTTGGTTTAACTAAAATCACATCATAAATTTCATCGAAATACCATTTGTTCAAAGACAGCTTGTATAAAGGCTTCAAGGCATTTGCCAATTTTGCCGGCCAATCAGTTTTAACTAAATAAAATATGTAAGCTAAAGCAATCGCCACAATACCAACAATTAATGGCGACATTTTAACCAAAAGCGGTGCGTGATGAATTTCTTCAAGCAAACCGGCCTTCCCTTCGCGCACAAAAATCGCGCCAGTGAAGAAATTGCCTTCCGCCGCAACCATGTGATATATTTTTGAACCGATAATTCCGGCAAAAATTGAACCTGCCGCTAAAACGAAAAGTGGAATTAACATTGAAAGTGGCGATTCATGCGCGTGGTCGTAAGTGTGATGATCAGCGCGCGTTTTGCCGTGGAAAGTTAAAAACAATAAACGCCAAGAATAAAAAGCGGTTAAAAATGCTGCTGAAATTCCCATCCAATAAGCCAATTTTCCAAGTGGGCTGTGCGACATGAAAGCGGCTTCGAGAATAACATCTTTGGAATAAAAACCGGCAAATGGCGGGAAGCCTGCTAGGGCAAGAGATCCAATCCACATCATGGCGTAAGTAATTGGAATTTTTTTCCAGATACCGCCCATTTTTTGGATGTTTTGTTCGTGATGCATTGCATGGATCACACTGCCCGCGCCCAAGAAAAGCAAGGCTTTGAAGAAAGCGTGAGTTGCCAGGTGGAAAATTGCGGCGGAATAAGCGGAAACGCCGCAAGCAAAAAACATGTAACCAAGTTGTGAGCAAGTTGAGTAAGCGATAATTTTTTTAATATCGTTTTGGGTGAGTGCAATTGTGGCGGCAAACAAAGCGGTTGTAGCACCAACCAAAGTTACCATTAATAAGGCAGTTTCGGAATATTCAAAAATTGGCGAGCAACGTGCTACTAAAAATACACCGGCTGTCACCATTGTAGCAGCGTGGATTAAGGCCGAAACCGGAGTTGGGCCTTCCATCGCATCAGCAAGCCAAACATGTAAACCAATTTGCGCTGATTTACCCATCGCGCCTACAAAAAGTAGGATGCAAATTGCGTCAATTGTGCGCCATTCAGTTCCAAAAAGAGCAAATTTATCGAAAACGTGACTACAAACTGTAGCAAAAACCGGGCCATATTGCACAGTACCGAAGGTTAAATAAATCAAACCAATTGCGATGATTAAACCAAAATCACCAACGCGGTTGGCCACGAAGGCTTTAATTGCGGCATTATTAGCTGATTGTTTTTTATACCAGAAACCGATGAGTAAATAAGATGCAACACCAACACCTTCCCAACCTACGAAAAGCTGCAAGAAATTATCTGCCGTTACTAAAATCAACATGAAAAAAGTGAAGAGCGAAAGATAAGCCATGAAACGCGCAATCGACTTATCTTCATGCATGTAACCGACTGAATAAATGTGAACCAAGCTTGACACAACAGTTACAACAACCAGCATGATTGCGGTTAGAGAATCAAGCTTAAGAGCCCAATTGGCTGAGAGGTCGCCGGAGTTTATCCAATTAATTAAGGTTACTGTTGTATTAATGTGGTTTGTGCTGACATCATGAAAAACCAGAATAGCACAAATTGCCGAAATAACTAAAAGCGCGCTGGAAAAAATCTGGGCGAATTTATCAGCAAAATTTTTAGGCAAAACACGCGAGAAAAATCCGGAAAATAAAAAGCCGAAAAGCGGCAGGAATACTGTAAGCTTAAGAAGCATTGGATCTTAAAAAAAATTTGAATGAATTTGAGATAGGAAAGTGCGGCAATTTAGAAAGGGAAAGTGAAAAATCAAAGTGAAAATTTGCGATGAATTATTATCTCAAATATACTCGATGTCATGCTGAGCCTGTCGAAGCATGACATCGAATTTTTGTCTATGAAAAATTACCAATTACCACCAGTCCCAATACGCGTGTCACCTTTACCGTTAATTTTCCAGATATTGCCCAAGCTGTGACCCATCGGATCATAACGTTCTTGACCCGGAAGCACTGGAGTCATAGCGGCAGTTTGTAAAATACCTAAAACAGAGTGACGACAAAATGCGTGGGCACCCCAAAAAATTGTGTTATAATCACTGAAATTTTTCTTCACGTCTGCCGGATCATTCCAATTCACGTCTTTTAATTCTGTTTTATAGCGCATCTTGATTTTAGCGATGTCGGGATTGGATGAAGCAATGTCAGCATCTTTACTCCAGCTGTAAAATGACATGTAAAATGCCCCGGCGAATTGCGATCCTAAACCGGATTGGCAACCATGAGTCCAACCTAAATTATATCCGGGAGAACCGCCTTTCGGCATTTGGCTAAATAAAGTTTGACCCATTGGTTTATACCAATTGGCCGCGCAAGAAGTGCAGGAAATTAATATTAGAATAATTGCGAAGAGATTTTTTTTCATTATTGCCCAAAAAATTGTCCTTTTGATCCACCAGCCCAAAGCGGATTAGCACTTAAAACACCGCCACCCGCACCGCCAGACCATACACCAAACATTGCATCAAAACCATTTCCGGGATTTGGTTTTATCGGTGCATCAAGACCATCAAACATTCCACCCCAGGCACTATCAATATTTCCGGCGCTGAAAGTTGAGTCATAACCACCCGGATTTAGATATTTATCAAATGAACCTACAGGACCGGAAGTTCCCGCCAAAACCTGCTGGAAGCACCAAGTGTAGCCTCTCGAATGGCCAAAACGATATTCAGGATTTCCGATCATTTTCGGATCATAGCGATAGCCATAACGCGTGCGGTAATAAACGTTACCACGAGCATAAAGCACTGATGAACATCCATCTTTAAAACCAGTTTGAAAAGCGGGAGTACCTTCCGGGATTTTAAAACTTGTCCATTCAAAATATGGCGTACCGGAATGAGTGAACCATTTACAACCACCAAGCTGTACTGAGAGAAATAATAATAAAATTCTAATTAAAATTTTCATTATCTGTAACCAGTAAATGTTGAACCCCAGATTGAGCTACCCTGCTTAACATAATCATAACGATAACAATACCAGAAGGAATTACCCCAGGCAGTTTTATAATCGGATGAGCTGGTCATTTTATAGCCATCAACTTTATTATTAGTGTAAAACATTTTGTAAAAAGTACCGCTTCCTGCCGACATTCCAACTTCACAACCATCTTCCCAACCTTGCCTAAATTCAGGAGAAGCGGTTTTTAATTCTTCAGCAAATTCGGTGTCGGGACGGTTAGGAAAAATCCGACCAATTTCTCTGTTGCAGCCAGTAATCAATAGCATTGAGCTTAAAAGGAAAAAAAATGTAATTGGTTTTTTGTTAAATTTTTTCATTCCATTTTTCATTCTAGGGGACCTTTAGCAAATGCTCTAAATTTATCAGCATCACCAACAAATTGAGCAATGTGAAGTACACAAGCAAACCAACCTTGACCCCAACCCGTTTGAAAAGCGGGATCATGTTGATAAACACCATTACCAAAATCCGGCCCTTTACCATCTTGATAAACGAAAGCATTGGCAAAAGATTTATTGGCTAAAGCTGTTCTGCACCCCGAATACCAACCTGCCTTATATTCCGGCGGACCATCAGGAACGGAAAGACTCATAGTAATCGGCTGGTAAAAACCAATACTCTCCGGCATGCGGCAAGAGGTAAGAAGCAACATTATAGTTAAAATTACTGTCGCGATTTTCACTTTTTTATCAAGATTAATCCAATGGTTACTTGGGGACGTTTATACAACGTCCCAGTCCATAACGTATGTACATTGTTCATATCCATCCCACCAACCAGTGTTGTAGTCGGAACTTTTTTGCATACGTTTAAAATCATATTTTTTACCGTTAAAATCACTGAGCAAACCTTTGGAAACAACGTCCCAAGCCGAGGCGCAACCATCTTTAAAACCCTTACCATATTCAGTATCAGTTGAAGGAAAATTTCTCACGCCAGTTAATGGACGCGGCTTGCCTCCCCAATTCCAGCTTTTCGGCATTCTTTCAACGAAGAGGCTGCAAGAGCTAAATGAGATTAATATTAATAGCAGGGAAATTTTTTTGAGCATTTTTTAAGAAATTTGGGTAAGGATTTTTTCAATTTCTTGTCCCAGAAAATCAAAAGAAAATTCTTTTTCAAGCTTTGAAAATGCTTTATTGGTAAATGATGCGTAAATTTCCGGATTACCTAAAACTTTTATAATTTTTTTAGCCAGCTCTTCCGCATTTTCATTTTCAAACAGTAAACCATCTTCCTCATTTTTAATCAAAAATTTTCCACCATCTGTATTGGAAGAAATCACTAAAGTTGAAAATAAAAATCCTTCCAAAATCACCAAGCCAAATGGCTCTTCGCGCGAAGGCACGCAAAAAATATCAACATTTTCAAAAAATTTCGGCTTGTCCAAAACCGTGCCGACAAATTCGCATTTTTCCAAAACAGCGTGATTTTTGGCAAATTCTTTCAGCGTGTTTAAATTATAGCCGCCCGGCACTTCAAAACCGCCGATTTTTAAACGCAGATCCTGACCGTTTTTTACCAAAATTCCCGCTGCCGCAATTAAAATATCAAAACCTTTGCGCGGCTCAATTCGACCATAAATCCCAATTACCGGCAGAATTTTTAAATGTTTTTCGCGATATTTTTGATCAACTTTAATGACATTGGGCAGCACAAAAGATTTTTCTTTATCAAAGCCACTTGCCACCACCAAATCTGAAATTTGCTGATTAATACTGATTATATAATCGCAATTCAGCGAGCTTTTAAAACTAATTCCATGATTGATCGCAACCGATTTTACCCGAGAAAAAAAGCGCATGATTTTCATCCATTTCATCAAGCGGTTAGAATGGCATAAAACCACATCTGGCTTGAATGTAAGTAATATCAAAAGTAATTTTATGCAATCAAGAATCTGGCTCGAATTTTTTAATTTAAAAATTCTTTTCGCCGCATATTTATCATGACCATTATCCGAAATTAAAAGCGCCACTTCGTGATTTTTCTGTAGCAAAATTTCACTATAATTGCGAAAAACCTGGTCAACCCCGCCAATACCTTGCGCGTGAATTGCGTTTAAAATTTTCATGTGCGATAAATTCTTTTTTAAAAAATAATATTTCGCAAAATGCAAAACATCTTCTCAACAATCAATTATCAATATCCGAGGCCCAAAAATTTCGATGAAACCAACCCGGAATTTGATATTTTTAAAAATGTTCCGCTTGATCAATGTTTTGTCCCCGAAATAAAAACTTTCAAAAACATCCGCATCAGCACTAATTCTGTGCTTTTCAACTATTTCAACATCATCAAAGAAAGTTGTATCAGCACTAATTACGAAAAATATCGCAAAGGCTTTCGTTTTTACTTAAAATTCATTTTCCCCAAATTTAATTTCAGCCGCAAAAGATTTTTACTCATCACCGACGAATGGACCAGCAACTATTATCACTGGCATATTTTCGCTTTAAAAAAACTTTTAATCTTACAAGAAAAAGGTCTCGCCAAAGATGCTTTACTTTTTTTACCCAAAAAATATCAGCGCTATAAATTTGTTTTACCATCTCTTGCAAAATTCGGAATTACTGAAAAACAAATCGTTTTTTTACGCCGTAAATCAAATATTAAAGTTGCTGAAGTTCCTTTCGTTGAGCCTTCACAGCAACATCCGATCAGCTTTCAAAAAATTCGTGAAAATTTAATAAAAAACCAAAAATCTGATCTCGATTTCGGCGATAAAATTTATATTTCGCGCGAAGGCCAAGTTTTGCGTTTTGTCGAAAATGAAAAAGAAGTTGTGGCTTTACTTGAAAAATATGGTTTCAAAAAAATCATCGCCGAAAAATTTTCTTATGATGAACAAATTGCCATTTGCTCAAAAATAAAATATCTCGTAAGTCCGCATGGTGCAGGCCTTACCAATCTTTTATTCATGAAAGATAATTCATCAGTTTTAGAAATGGCAAGCAAACCTTACGAATTTAAATTGGTAACTGACTATTACAAACTGGCTTCGATGTTAAATATAAAATATTTTTACCAAGAATGTGCAGCTGGTGAAAAGAGCCAGGTCAAAGATTTCCATCATGCCAGTTTATTGGTTGATTTGGAAAAACTGGAAAAAAACTTAAAATTAATGTTAAAAAATGACTGATTTTATAACTTTAAAAGACCGCGCCATCATTGAAATCACTGGCGAAGATCGCAAAAAATTTCTGCAAGGTTTAATTACCAATGATATTTTTAAAACCTCAGATCAAAACCTGATTTACACCGCAATGTTAAGCGCTCAAGGCCGCTTTCTTTATGATTTTTTTATTTGCGAAATCGGTGAAAAATTAATTCTCGATTGCTTCGCCGCCAGACGCGATGAAATCATGCAAAAATTCGGTTTTTATAAATTGCGCTCCAAAGTGACAATTGCCAAAAATGATGATTTAATTGTAACTCATAATTTTTCTAAAATCGGCTTTCCTGATCCAAGAAATTCCGAGCTTGGACATAGATTTTACCAACCCAAATCTGAAATAAAAACCTCACCCGACAATATTTACCATTTCGCCCGCATTTCCAAAAAAATTCCCGAAAGCGAAAATGATTTAACTTATGATAAATCATTCATTTTGGAATTTGGCTTCGATGATTTAAACGCCATCGATTACCAAAAAGGCTGTTACGTTGGCCAAGAATTAACGGCGCGCACCCATTATCGCGGCGAAATTCGTAAAAAAATTTTCCACATTAAAATTGATGGAACAATTGCCGAAAAAAATTCGGAAATAACTTGCGAAGGAAAATCTGCTGGCATAATTCTGTCTTCGGTTTTTCATGAATCCGAGCTTCACGCTCTGGCTTTAATCAAGATTTCTGACGATCAAAATTCCACCATGAATTTTGAAATTTCAGGACAAAAAATTTCCGTGATCAGTTAATGCAAATCTATCTGCCAATTGCCGAGATTCCGGTTAACATTCTTTTGATTTTGTTACTCGGCCTTACAACCGGCTTTCTCGCCGGCATGTTCGGAATTGGCGGCGGCTTTATCGCAACTCCCCTTTTAATGTTCATCGGCATTCCGCCGGCAATCGCAGTTTCAACTTCAACTAACCAAATTATCGCCTCTTCCGTTTCCGGAGTATTCGCCCATTTCCGTAAAGGAAGTGTCGATATAAAAATGGGTTTAGTGCTGGTAATTGGCGGTTTTATTGGTTCCACACTCGGCGTTTCCATTTTTAAAATTTTACAAAAAACCGGCAATATCGATTTGGTTGTCGCTTTAACTTACGTAATTTTCCTCGGCTCAATCAGCATTACAATGTTGATTGACAGCGTTAAAACCCTAGTTGAAAAAAAATATGGTGTCACTTGGGAAAAAACTGAAAATGGCAATCTTGATAAATTTTTAGCCAAAATTGACCGCCTGCCATGGAAATCACATTTTCCTAAATCCGATATTACAGTAAGTCTCATCGTACCAATTGTTTTGAGCATCGGCATTGGAATTTTAGTTGCTTTAATGGGCGTTGGCGGCGGTTTCCTGATGATTCCGGCGATGATTTATATTTTGCGTATGCCATCTTCGGTGGTGGTTGGAACTTCACTTTTCCAAATCGTTTTCATCGCCAGTAACGCCACGTTTTTACAGGCTGTTACCAACAACACCGTCGATATTGTTTTAGCTTTTTTAATGATTATCAGCTCATCAATCGGCGCGCAAATCGGCACCAGAACCGGCTATAAAGTTGATGCCGATAGCATGCGTTCATTTCTATCGCTCTTACTTCTTGGCGTTTGCGTTAAAATGCTTTTCGTGCTTTTCAAACATCCAGAAAGCCTTTATGTAATTGAAATCTTGAAATGATGAAAAAAATTTTCCTGACTTTTCTATTACTAATCAGCGCATCTTTCACAGCGAATGCCACTCCGATTATTTCCGGCATTTCCACCAATGAAATCAATATCGACACTAAATTCCGTGGCGCAAAAATCCTGCTTTTCGGCGCTAAAGATGATGCCGGAGATATTGTAATTACAGTGCGCGGCCCGAAAAGAAATTTCATGGTCACCAAAAAACGTAAACTACTCGGCGTTTGGTACAATGGTGAACGCGTTAAGTTCAAAGACAGTTACAGCCTTTATTCTCTTTTCTCCACTTTCAACGCTCAAGAACCAATCGAAGATCTTTTGAAAGAATTAGAATTAGGTAAAAATAATCTAAATTTCCCGATTTCCGGCGAAATTGAGGAAGCCAAGAAAAACGAATTTCAGCTACAACTAGTTGATCGCATGGAAAAAAACCATCTTTATACAACCAGCTCAAATAAAATTGATTTTTTAAATGAAACTCTTTTCAAAGTGATGCTGGATTTTCCCAAAAATATTTCCCGCGGCGTTTACACAGTGGAAATTTATTTGATTAACGAAGGTTCGCTGGTTTCTTTCCAATCAATTCCGATCTATGTAAATCAAGTTGGATTTAGCGCCAAAGTTCTGGATTTCGCTTTTCAACAATCTTTTCTTTACGCTCTATTGTCGGTCGTCATCGCTCTTGTATTCGGCTGGCTGGCTAACTATTTATTCGCACGTTTCCTTGGTAAATAATTAACTAAAAAAATAACATGACCAAAACTTCAAACGACGAATCAATCCCAACCATCATCGTCTGCATCGACACCACCAACGCCTCGGAAGCAGCATTACGTTACGCTTGCCGCAAAGCTAAAATCAATCATTTCGCCGTTCAGATTTTAGCCGTAATGGAAGCTTCACACAAAAATCTCCTTTTTGGTGCTAAAGCAATTGGCAACGATAAAAGACAAATTCTAGAGAAGCATTTAAAGAAATTAATCGATGCCGTTTGCAAAGAAACCGGCATCATACCAAGTGTTTCCGTACGCGAAGGTGATATTGTAACTGAAATTATTCGTGAAATAAAAGCGACACCAGATTGCAAAATGTTGATTTTCGGCAAGTCTGATAATGCGCAAAGTGATAATACTGTTTTACCAAAAATCGTTAAAAAAATCGGCAATAAAATCGCGGTTCCAGTGACGATTGTTCCGGAAAATTTGAGTAATGAATTTTTAGCTAAATTGGTTTAAAGTTCGAGCTAGGGTCTCGACGACGCTTCGCTTTGCTCGACCACCTATAAATAGAATTTAGGTGGTCGAGCAAAGCG
>JAZKII010000023.1:0-2334 GCA_040384945.1 Pseudomonadota bacterium | reverse complement strand
TCGACGACGCTTCGCTTTGCTCGATGACCTGAAACTTTTTTATCTCGTCGAGCAAAAAATACTCAGGTCATCGAGCAAAGCGCCTTCGGCGCGTCGTCGAGATGCTAGCTCGATTTCATAAAAACAATCCTCAAAAATTTATTTGACATCTCACAAAAACCAAACACTCTTCTCCCACTTGGTCCTAAGTCTTAATTTTTAATTAAATTTTTATGAATAACGCCGTTAAAAAAGAACAACAAAGCATCAATGAATTATCGCAAGAAGCGGTGCAAATCCTTGATATTCTTGACCAAATCGAAAATCATACTGCTGCTTTGAGAAAAAAATTAATCGCAGAATTAAAACCAAAAACTGAAACAGTTCATTTAAAATTGGATAACGTTTAATTAAACCTTTGGTTTTTCTTTTTCGAGTTGCGCCTCGGCAATTGAGCGCGCAATTCCAATTCCGATTAAAAGATTCACCGAAAAAATCGCCAGAATACTAACCATAATCACCAAAACTTCATTTAAGCGCGGATTTTTTAAAGCTAGAACCGTAATTAAAATAAGGAAACTGCTGTAAGAAACGGAAAGGCAGGAAATTTTGCGAATATATTCCTGGAAGAAAAAAAGGCCACAAAGCCCGGCCAAGCATAGGAAAATCAATAATCCGTAAACAAGTAAATAAATAAAACTCATAATGAAAAAAATTTTTTTTGGATTTTTTTTAGCGACGTTTTTTCAGCTCACAAGCATTAATCCCGCTTTTAGCGAAATAATTGATATTCAAAACGAAGAAAAAACTTTCGGAGATTGGAAAGTTTTTTGCGAAATCGATGCGATGATGGATTTAGCTCACTGCAAAGTTGCTTCAAAATTTTATGATAATACTTCCGTCATAACAATCGAACCTACCCTAAAATATTTAAGCCAACTTTATCTGGTAATTCCGCAAATCCAAATTGGCACTTTTGTAAAAATCCGCGTTGACCGCAATGATTTAATTCTTTCGCGCACTCTTGGCGCCAAAGATTTTGGCCTTATTCCGCTTGATGATGAACAAAAAAATACTCTTTATCGCCAAATGAAAAATGGTGACTTTTTGTATTTGAGATATAGCGTGCGCGGCTCAGATAAAGACGTTACCGTTAAAATCAGTCTCAAGGATTTTAGGAATGCTTTAACTTACTATAATTCGCGAGTTTCTACTAAATAAATTTCTAAATAAAAACTATGACCATCCGCGTTGCAATCAATGGCCTTGGCAGAATTGGCCGCTGCGTTACCAGAGCAATTTTTGAAGATGCTCGCTATTCCAATATCGAACTTGTTGCAGTAAACGGACCAGCTCCGATCGAAACTCAAAAACATCTTTTAAAATATGATTCAATCCACGGCCGCTTTACAAAAACCGTGGAAGCCGAAGGGAATTTTTTAGTAATTGATGGAAAAAAAGTTCGCCTTTTCGGTGAGCGCGATCCAAAAAAATTGCCTTGGGCTGATTTAAAAATCGATGTGGTTCTTGAATGCACAGGAGTTTTCACTCAATATGCCGACGCTCACCAACATATTGATGCGGGTGCGAAAAAAGTTATTATTTCGGCTCCGGCAAAAGAAGATAATGTAAAAACAATCGTTTACGGCGTTAATGATGATTCACTAAATGCCGATGATAAAGTTATTTCAGTTGGTTCTTGCACCACAAACTGCCTGGCTCCAATCGCTAAAGCAATTAATGATGCTATCGGAATTGAAAAAGGTTTTATGACCACAATTCACGCTTACACAAATGATCAAAACATCGTTGATAATTCGCACAAAGATTTACGCCGAGCCAGAGCTTGCGCCATGTCAATGATACCAACTTCAACTGGTGCTGCCAAAGCAATTGGTTTGGTTTTACCTGAACTTAAAGGCAAATTGGATGGCGGCGCGATCCGCGTTCCAACTGCTAACGTTTCAATGGTTGATTTAAATTTTATCGCCAATCGCGATACTACAAAAGAAGAAATTAATGAAGCGGTTAAAAAAGCTGCTTCAGGCAGAATGAAAGAAGTTTTGCAAATCATTGACGAACCTTTGGTTTCAATCGATTTCAACCACACTGGTTTCAGCTCTTGCTTCGATACAACTCAAACCAAAGTTATGGGCGGCAATTTAGTTAAAGTTGCTTCTTGGTATGATAATGAATGGGCATTTTCTTTGAGAATGCTTGATGTGACTTCGCTGATTCAGAAGTAGTTTTTTAAAGTCGTCAACATCGCGTGGATCCCGTCTTCACGAGGAACTATATACTTGAGTTGCCAAATTAGGTAATTTTCAGGTCATCGAGCAAAGGCCTTTAGGCCGT
>JAZKII010000022.1:0-4801 GCA_040384945.1 Pseudomonadota bacterium | reverse complement strand
TCTACACTTGTCACCCCGTCGAAGGACGGGGTCCATACGATTTTAAATCTTTTCTTCGTTATACCAATTATTCGCCTTAAAATTCTTTAAAATAAATTCCTTATGCATTGCCAAATCAGCTTCTGATAAAGGAAAATCGCGCTTCAACAAATTTCTTCTAATTTGCGAAACCACAATTTTTTCTTCTACTTTACTAATATTTTCCGCTTCTTTTTTGGCATTATCAAAAGCTAAACCACTTTGCGCGCCACCCATTAATTCCAGATAAACATCGCATAAAAGTTCAGTATCTAAAAGCGCTCCGTGCTTGGTACGGCGTGATAAATCAATATTAAACCTTTTACATAAAGCATCGAGCGAAGCCGGAGATCCGGGAAATTTATTGCGGGCAATTGTTAAAGAATCGATAACATTTGCCATATTTAAGCCATCCATTCCAAGGCCGCGCAACTCGTGATTTAAAAATTTGGTGTCGAATGCCGCATTATGAATAATGATTTTAGCATCTTTTACAAAATCTAAAAACTTGTGAACAATATGATCAAAAATCGGCTTATCCTGCAAAAATTCACCGGAAATTCCGTGAATACGAAAAGCCTCTTGCGGCATGTCGCGCCTTGGATTTACGTAAGTGTGAAAATAATTTCCGGTTTTAACGCGATTGATTAATTCAACGCAGGCAATTTCGACAATTTTATCGCCACTTCTGGGGTCTAATCCTGTAGTTTCAATATCGAGGCAAAGTTCGCGCATTATTCATTACTTGGAATTGTACCAACTTTCGGCTGGCAAAAAGAACGGGTCGATTCAGTTTTTACAAAAGCTGCAACTTCTTGAACTGCCTGGCTTTCGAACTCTTTTGCTACTTCAGTAACACGAGTAATAAAACCGCCTTCAGATTCCGCAAAAACTTTTTTGAAGAAGTTACGAAGTGCGTGAATATCATCGCGTGCAATGCCACGACGCTTCATTCCGACAATGTTTAAACCAGCCAAAGAAGCGCGTTCGCCCATTACCAAACCATTTGGAATAACATCATTTTCTACACCCGACATACCACCAATCATAGAGCCAGCGCCTATTCTGGCAAATTGATGAACTGCTGAAAGGCCGCCAATTACAACATGATCGCCAACTTCAACATGTCCTGCGAGCGTGGCATTATTGGCTAAAATTACATTATCACCAACTACGCAATCATGGGCAATGTGAACACCAACCATCAATAAACAATTATTACCAACTTTTGTAACCATCGCGCCATCTTGAGTACCGAGGTGGATTGTTACATGTTCGCGGATGCGATTATTATCGCCAATTACAACTTTTGATTTTTCGTTTTTGAATTTCAGATCTTGCGGGGCCAAACCAATTGAGGCGAAAGGAAAAATTATATTATCTTTTCCAATTGTGGTGTCGCCTTCAATCACGACGTGAGATTTGATGATTGTATTGTCACCAATTTTCACATCATCGCCGATTATTGAATAAGCGCCGATTTCTACATTTTCGCCAAGCTGTGCTTTTGCGCCGACTATGGCTGTTGGGTGAATTTTTTTAGTCATAATTATTGTTTTTTCTTATCGACAAGCATTGCTGAAAGTTGAGCTTCTGCCACTTTTTGACCGTCAACTATTCCTACAGCCGAAAGCTTCCAAACCGCACCGCGATTTTGAACAGCTTCAACATGAAGTTCTAAAACATCGCCTGGAATTACCGGTTTTCTAAATTTTGCGCCATCGATTGACATAAAATAAACCAACTTATCTTCCGGGTTAAAATTAGGTGCCGAAGTTACCATTAAAGCACCGGCTTGTGCCATGGCTTCAATGATAAGAACTCCAGGCATAATTGGATAATCGGGGAAATGTCCTAAGAAATGCGGTTCGTTAAATGTTACATTTTTTATGGCGACGATCTTTTTTTCAGGTTCGAGAGCGATAACTTTATCAACTAATAAAAATGGATAGCGGTGTGGCAGTGATTTTAGAATTTTTTCAATGCCGATGATTGTTGTAGAAGTCATGTTCTTTATGATTTGATTGGAGATAATTGTGGCTTAAATATTTGAAGTAAAATGAAACTATTTTTCTTTCTTGGAAAAATCAACTTGTGAGTTTTTTACATCGCAAAACCCCCCAACCCCCCTTAACAGGGGGGCTTTTAATCCAAGTTCGGTCTAAAGCCCCCCTGTTAAGGGGGGTTGGGGGGTTTTGCGATGTAAAAAAAACAATTTCCTTGATTCAAATCGCCCTACTCTTTTTAATCACCATCCTCTTCCTTTGAGATCAAAAAAACTTCCAAAAAAATGAGCGAAAATAAATTTTCCGGCGCTGAAATAATTCTTAAAGCTTTTATCAACGAAGGCGTTGATACAATATTTGGCTATCCCGGCGGCGCGATTCTGCCTTTTTACGACGCGCTTTTTACGCAAAATAAATTGCATCATATTTTAACGCGTCATGAACAAGCTGCAACTCATGCTGCTGAAGGTTATGCGCGCTCAACCGGAAAAGTCGGTGTAATTACAGTTACTTCCGGCCCCGGCGCCACTAATGCCATCACCGGACTTACAGATGCTTATCTTGATTCCATTCCTTTAGTTTGCATTTCAGGACAAGTTGCAACTTCCGTAATCGGAACTGATGGCTTCCAAGAAGCTGATATTACTGGTTTAACGCGCTCTTGCACCAAACATAATTATTTAGTTAAAGATGTGAATGATTTGGGTTACATCATTCATGAAGCCTTTCATATCGCGCGTTCTGGCCGCCCAGGTCCGGTTCTGATCGACATTCCAAAAGACGTGCAAAATAACCACGGAATTTACAACGGCAAAACCGCAATTAATCGCGCTTCTTACCAAATTGAAAAACGCAAAATCCAAATTAATCACGACGAAATTTCGGCGGCGATTGATCTTTTAGAAAATGCCAAGCGCCCAGTATTTTACACCGGTGGCGGCATTATAAACTCGGGAGATCGAGCCAGCGAATTATTAACAAAATTCGTGCGCGAAACCGGATTTCCAATCACCAACACTTTGATGGGACTTGGCGGATTTCCAGCTTCCGACCCACATTTCATCGGCATGCTTGGCATGCACGGAACTTACGAAGCCAATATGGCAATGTATGATTGCGACGTGATGTTGAATATCGGCGCGCGCTTTGATGACCGCGTTACCGGGCGTGTTTCCGGCTTTTCGCCAAACTCGAAAAAAATCCATGTTGATGTTGATGATTGCTCAATTGATAAAATCATTCGTGTTGATGTGCCAATCGTTGGCGACGCTGCTGCTGTGCTGGAAGCAATGTTAAATGAATGGAATCGTCGCGGACTTAAAAACCGCAAAACAGAAATTTCGCAGTGGTGGGATCAAATTCAAAAATGGCAAAATATCGATTCTTTATCTTACGAAAAAAGCGACAAAATCATCAAGCCTGGCTTTGCTTTACAACGTTTGAACGAGCTTACAAAAACGCAAGCGCCTTTCATTTCGACTGACGTTGGCCAACACCAAATGTGGGCGGCACAATATTTGCATTTTGACCATCCGAAAAAATGGCTGACTTCCGGTGGTCTTGGAACCATGGGCTACGGCGTTCCCGCTGCTTTGGGTGCACAAATTGCCAATCCTGAAGCTTTGGTTATGTGTATTAGCGGCGACGCTTCTTTTATGATGAATATGCAGGAACTGGCGACGATTAAACAATATAATCTGCCGGTAAAAATTATTATCCTGAACAACCGCTACATGGGCATGGTTCGCCAATGGCAGGAATTGATTTACCAAAAACGCGAAAGCCAATCTTACATGGAATCACTTCCTGATTTTGTGATGCTGGCTGAAAGCTTTGGTATCAAGGGAATGGAATGTTCTGATCCGGCCAAACTAGATGAGAAATTTATGGAAATGCTTAACCATAAAGGCCCGGTTTTATTTAATTGTGTCATTGAAAAAGCCGAAAATGTTTTCCCAATGATTCCGGCCGGAGCAGCGCATAATGAGATTTTGCTTGGTTCGCAGGCGAAATTATATGTACAAAAAGATTTGAACGCGGTTTAAAGAAATTTTGTTTGTGAAGAATTTGCAAAAACTCTTGATACATTATCTCTAGGTCTTCAAACTAAATTTACTTCAAGCCCAACGACTGCACGGGTATACATTTTTACACAACAAATTCCTAAATCTTTGTGGATATAGTTAAAAAACACGTAATCGCAATTTTAGTCGATAATGAATTCGGCGCTTTGGCGCGCATTGTCGAACTTTTTTCAGCACGCGGTTATAATATTGAATCATTAAACGTAGCGCCGACCAGTTTGGATAAAAAACTTTCGCGCATTACCATCACAACTTTTGGCACCACCAAAACCGTTGACCTGATTTGCAAACTTTTAAAAAGAATTGTTCCGGTTCACACCGCTGCAGAATTAACCCGCGAGCAAGGTTATATCGAGCGCGAATTAGCTTTGGTGCAAATTATTGCTGACGAACAAAAACGCGAAACTGCGATGCAAATTGTTGATAAATATCGCAGCAGCGTGGTTGATATTGCTGGTGATTCGATTGTTTTTGAAGTGATTGGAACGACGGAAACTATTGATGAACTTCTGAATAAAATTGCGGATTATGGCTTGGAATCAGTTTCTCGAACCGGAATTGCGGCTGGGTTTAAGGGTGAGAAGAAATTGGCGAATGTTTAAAAATCTTTAGCAAAAGAAAAATTTCAGGTCATCGAGCAAAGGCCGTAGGCCGTCGTCGAGATGCTGGCTGGATGTTGTAACACCGAGCCAG
>JAZKII010000021.1:0-7926 GCA_040384945.1 Pseudomonadota bacterium | reverse complement strand
TGCAATTGCAATTTCAGCAAGTAAAACTCTAACCACCGGTTCAAATAATTTAGATACAACTACAACTACACTTGCTTCGGGAAGTGCTTTAACACTCAGCAGCGGAACGGTGACTGGCACGGTTCAAGGCCTTTCTGACGGAGTTGGTACAGTTTCTTTCACTCAAGATTTTACTGCCGCCGGAAATTTCGGAACTTCTTCAAACTCACTTTCTTCAATTGCAATTTCAGCAAGTAGAACTTTAACCACTGGTTCTAATAATTTAGATGCGACGACAATTACTCTCGGCTCAGGAAGTACTTTAACTCTCAGCAGCGGAACCGTAACTGGCGCGGTTCAAGGAACTTCTGACGGAGTTGGTACAATTTCTTTTACCCAAGATTTTACTGCCGCCGGAAATTTTGGGAGTTCTTCAAATTCACTTTCTGCAATTGCAATTTCAGCAAGTAAAACTCTAACCACCGGTTCAAATAATTTAGATGCCACGACGATTACTCTCGGCTCAGGAAGTACTTTAACTCTCAGCAGTGGAACAGTGACTGGCGCGGTTCAAGGAACTTCTGACGGAGTTGGTACAATTTCTTTTACACAAGATTTTACTGCCGCGGGAAATTTTGGGAGTTCTTCAAATTCACTTTCTGCAATCGCAATTTCAGCGAGTAAAACTTTAACCACAGGTTCGAATAATTTAGATGCCACGACAATTACTCTCGGCTCGGGAAGTACTTTAACACTAAGCAGTGGAACTGTGACTGGCGCGGTTCAAGGAACTTCTGACGGAGTTGGTACAATTTCTTTTACTCAAGATTTTACTGCTGCCGGAAATTTCGGAAGTTCCTCAAATTCACTTTCTGCAATCGCAATTTCGGCAAATAAAACTTTGTCAGTCGGAAGTTACAATCTTGATGCAACTACAACCACACTCGCTTCGGGAAGTGTTTTAACTCTAGGCAGCGGAACTGTTACCGGCGCGGTTCAAGGTATATCTGACGGAGTTGGAACCATTTCTTTCACTCAAGATTTTACGGCTGCCGGAAATTTTGGAACTTCTTCAAACTCACTTTCTGCAATCTCAGTTGCGTCTGGTAAAACCGTCAATTTCGGCGATAATAATCTTGACGCAACTACGGTTTCATTAAACTCATCCGCCGCACTTTCATTTGGCAGCGGCACAATTAGCGGCACAATTCAAGGCGTTTCCGATGGAATTGGTACCATAAATTTTAATGCCGATCGCACCCTTTCTCAAGATTTTGGAACTTCAGGAAATTCATTCGCTGCGATCACCATCGCCGCCGGAAAAACTTTAAGCAGCGGCAGTTATAATCTTGATGCAACTTTAATTACTTTAAATTCGGGCTCAACTTTAACACTCGCAAATGGCAGCGTGAACGGCGTGATTCAAGGTTCGGGAACGGTTTCATTAACTGATGATTTTACCGCCAATAATAATTTTGGAACTTCCGGAAATTCACTTTCGGCAATTGTAATTGCTGCCGGAAAAACTTTTAACCTCGGCAATAATAATATTAATTCTGCGGCAATTACCCTAAATTCTGCTTCGGCATTGTCAGTTGGAACTGGCGAAATTATTGCGCCAATTAATGGTTCGGCAAGTGGCGTGGGAATTTTAAATATTAGCGGAATCAATAATATAAATTCTTCAAATCCGATTGGACAAAGCAATGCCCTCGCCGCTGTGAATATTGCTGATAACACCACAGTAACTGTCAGCAATTCAGTAAGTGCAACTAATCTGACAATTGGCGATGGCGCAGAATTAATTTATTCCGGCGGCACAATTACAGGCCAAATTCGCGGGCTTGCGACCAATCAGGGAACTTTGGAAATTGCATCTGACATGACGAGTTCTGCAATCGGAACTGACGCCGCGCTTTCGGCTTTAAATATAAATTCCGGAAAAACTTTAACCGTTGGCGGCAATATCAGCGCCAATAATATTTTGGTTACCGGAACTTTTGATTTAGGAAATTCATCACGCGTAATTACCGGCAATATTGCCGGAAGCGGTGCCGGATTTATCAATGCCGGAAACGCGTCTCACACAATTTCCGGAGACCTGAATTTAAATAGCGGTGATAGTTTGGCACTGGCAATAAGTAGTGTTACCAGCGCTGGAAAATTAATTGTTGATGGTGCAATTACCAACAGCTCAGGAACTAATCTGGAAGTTACAATTCCGACCACGACTTACATTCCAAGCGGCACCAGCTATGTGATTTTAGAAGGCAGCAGCGGTTCATCCATCAACGCAATTAGCAATATTGATATTAATAATAGCGGCAACAGCAAAGTGGGAAATTTATTATTTAGCACCAGCGTTTCAGATGATGATCTTCTTCTCACAATAAGTAGAAGCACGCCTTCTCTCACTCAAAAAAACATGCAAACAATTTATGACAATATCGCGGCACTCGGATCTTCGTCAAGTGGTGAACTAAGAAATTTCCAAACCTATCTTGATTTTTTAAACGACAGTGAAATGTCCAGCGCCTTGGCTTCCGCTACTGCGCAAATTGATAATAGCGTTAATCGTAATTCCGTAAATAGCGCTACACTTTCAGTTCTCACCACCGAAGGGCGCATGAAAATGGATTATGCCAGCGCCTCTCCGGAAATTGCTGTTGAACGCATGAAAATGGCTTATGCAGCAAATGGCTTGAGTCAAAATCAGCAATTAAATAATGGCGTGTGGGTTCAAGGATTCACAGCTTACGCGCATCAAGATAATGAAGAATTTCTCGACGGTTATAAATTAAATGAGCTGGGAACCGCAATTGGTTATGACCATAAAACATCAAAAAATTCCAGGCTGGGAGCGGCTTTAAGCTATGGCAATTCCAGTATCAAATCTGTCACTTCTTTAAAAAAAGTTACTGTCGATTCTTACCAAGCCAATATTTACGGCAGTTATAATTTTGATAAAATTTTCTTCAATGCGATTGGCGGTTTTGCCTGGAATAATTATAATTCAAAACGCGCAATTCCGGCAATTTCAGAAACGGCGCAAGCTGATTATCAAGGTCAAACTTATGTCGGAAAAATTAAAAGTGGTTATGTTTATAATTTTGGCAAAGGCTTTCGCATGATTCCCGAAGCAATGGTCACCTACGTTCACAATCATACGGAAGGTTATGAAGAATCCGGCGCCGGCACCATGAATTTGAAAATCGCCAGCCAAAATTCTGATTTTCTGGAAGGACGAGTTGGTTTAAATTTTGATTATTGGTACAGCACTTCGCGTGATACTAAAATTAATCCGGAACTGCGATTTTCTTACGGCTATGATTTTTTGCATGATAATCAGGCAGTCACAAGCAGTTTCGTCGGCCAAAGCTCAGTCTTTGTAACTCAAGCTCCCGACGTTGATCCGAAAAGTTTTAAAGCTGGTTTTGGAATTAATTTATTTAAAGCAAATTCGATGACTTTCACGGCCGATTATAATTTGGAATTAAAATCAAATTATGTCGGACATTATGGATTCCTGCGCGCTCGTTATAATTTTTAATGAAGAAACAGTTTATAATTTTGTGCAGGTAATTTCTGAGCATTATCCAGAAATACAAAAAAAGAACCCTAATTTAAAAGGAGTACCTTTTTTTGGCCCGGAAATAAATGTAATTCCGCTGCATAGTGGAGTGATAAGATACTATAAAAACTCACATTAGATTAAATATCGGGGGTCACCACCACGCAAACCCAGCATGTGTGCTCATATTCCCCGTAAAGGTATTGTATTCTGGCACACCCCCGACAAGTGAATAGTTTTTAGAAATTCTTTTTTTTGGCAAGAGAAAGTTCTAGAAAATTTAAAAATTAAAAAAATTTTCTGCTGGCTCTAGTTATGGGCTAATATGTAATTTCTAGCCTTCCCGTTTTGAGCCAATCTTTTGAGAATTTTCATTCAAAACAAACTTTGATTGGCTTTATAAAAGGATTGCCAACATACATCTTTCTCAAAACTTTTTTACTTTTTAAAAAAAGTTTTATCCAAATTTCTACAAGCGTTTTTTAATAACCCAAAGTGTTGAGGCTCCTATGATTAATAATCTGAAAAAGAAGCTTTCCAGTTCAATCAAAAATTCTGGAGAGACTATCAAAAACCAATCCCAAGCACTAAATAAATCACTAAAAGACGGAAGCAAAACCTTAAGAAATGAAACTGCCAATCTGAACAAAACCATCGAAGCGGAATCAAAAAACCTCAGCAAAAATTTTAGAAAACCACCGGAATATAATTATCTGGTTTTTGCCTTTCCGGTGATCCTGATTTTACTCGCATTCATTCCAATGCCGGAAATGATTTTGCAGATTATCCGACTCGTGATTTTCGCCTGTTTAGGTTATGTTTTATTTTATGAATATCGCCAAACTAAAAGAAATGATCGCGTTTTTTACCCAGCTTTAGCTTTAACAGTTTTGTTTAACCCGATCATACCTTTTTATATTCCGGGCATTTTGATCAATATCATCGCTGTTGCAGCGATTTGCTATTTGGCTTACTTAACTCAAGGCAACAAAACTGATTCTAAATAATTTTAGGAGGTAGTTATGAAAGTACTTTATACTGCTCATGCTACAACGGTTGCCGGTCGGGATGGAAATTCCAAAACCGACGATAACCGTTTAGTTGTAAAACTTTCCAGACCAGCCAGCAACGAACCAGGCACTAATCCCGAGCAATTATTTGCTTGCGGATATAGCGCCTGTTTCGGCAGCGCTTTGAGTTCAATCGCAAAAAAGAAAAATGTAATTTTAGGCGAAGTAAAAATTAATGCCGATGTTTCTTTAAATGAAGATGATAATGGCGGATATTTTCTCGCAGTTACATTAAATGCGATTTTACCAAATGTTGACCAGCAGGTTGCGGAAACACTGGTTAAAGATGCCCATCAAATCTGTCCTTATTCCAAAGCAACCAGAAATAATATTGAAGTTAAGTTGCAGGCAAATGACAAAAATATCTCTTAATAATCAGGAGGATAATTATGTTAGATTGGACAATTACGTTTTTAATTATCGCAATTATTGCCGGAGTTTTAGGCTTCACCGGAATCGCCGGAGTTGCGGTTGAAATGGCGAAAATCATTTTCATCATTTTCTTGATGTTGTGGTTGGTGGCAGTTGTGTATAACATAGTTCGCGGCAAAGGCCCAAAAGGGCCACCTGCTGTTTAAGAAATAAAAAACCCGCATTTCTTTTTTGGAAATGCGGGTTTTTTTTGGGTTGTTTTTAGGATTATCTATAGTTCTACAATCTATCAAGCCCGAGTGGACTTACGTCTGAAGATGGAACTATATACTTAAGTAACCAAAGTTAGTAATTTTCAGGTCATCGAGCAAAGGCCTTTAGGCCGTCGTCGAGATGCTGGCTGGATGTTACAAAATCGAGCTAGCATCTCGACGACGCACTTCGTGCTTTGCTCGATGACCTAATTATTTTTCTTTGCGTCAACTTAAGTATATAGTTCCCTCAAAAAAAACCCCGCATCTCGAAAGAAATGCGGGGTTTTTTTACACCTAAATTTCAGTTGTAAAAATTATTCTCTATCAATTGAAATTGTCACAGTACGACGATTTTTCGCCCAAGCTTCTTCATTATGGTTCGGATCAACCGGGTTTAATTTTCCATAGCTTTTTGCAGTGATTCGAGAAGCTTCAATACCACTTAAAGTTAAATATTTTTTAACCGCTTCCGCTCTTCTTTGACCAAGTTTTAAATTATATTCTTCACTTCCTCTTTCGTCAGTATTTCCGATAATAGTAACTTTGCGCGTTGGATTATTTTTCATCCAAGTCACAACTTGTTTGTCGAGAAGCGCAGTTGCATCATCACTCAAGGCGTAGCTGTCATATTTAAAAAATACAACTTTGTCGCTTTCCATTGGGATCACTTCTTCAACAACTATTACAGTTGTGGTATTTGCAGTGGTAGTTTCTTTTTCCTGGTGTTTTGCTGTGCAGCAAGCAGATGCTGCCAAAGCTAAAATGAGAACTAATTTTTTTTGTAACATTAGGCACCTCTTTAAATTATTGAAAAAAGATTCAAGTTTATTGCGGCGATTAAATTTGAACTGGCATCTCTTAATTACCATAGCTAACGAAGGTCACTGTCTCCAAATAATACAGTTTTTCATAAAATACAAAATAAGACGAGAATTTTATATTATGCCTTTGCTACATTTTATGTCCCACTTGTGTTACGTTTGTGGGAAAAGTTCTTAATTACTTACTAGGAGGCGCTATGGAAGCAACTATGATTAACGGTACTGTAAAATGGTTTAATGATGAAAAGGGTTTTGGATTTATCGAGCAAGAAGGCGGTAAGGACATTTTCACCCATCATAGCGCAATTAATGCCAGTGGCAGTGGGCGTCGTACCTTACGCGAAGGACAGAAAGTGTCTTTCGAAATCATTCAAGGTAAAAAAGGGTTAGAAGCAGCCAATGTAACTGCCCAAGACTAAACTTATCCGATCAAAATTAAATTTGGTTGCTAAAGCCCCATCAGAATTTTCTGGTGGGGCTTTTTTATTTTCAGTTTTTTAAAAAAAATGTCACCCGAATAAAAGGGAAACTATATTTAAGTTGCCAATCCTCATTTCGTCATTGCGAGCGAAGTGCGGCAATCCACTGAATGATAAAATCCCAGCGCTGGACTGGGTTTGCAACCCAGTCCACATGTTCAGTTCAAAATTTAGCATGAACTTGAGGACGGGATTACAAATCCCGTCCTGCACTCAAAGCTACTTAAATATTTAATTCTCACTAAAACATCTTATTACTAATCACTCCCCTCACCACTCCTTCCACCCTAAAATCATCAGCTGCTAAAAACGGTTCAAACTCACTATTTAACGAAACCAAAATCACTTTATCTTTTTTATTCTGCTGCTTGATTTTCTTAATCAAAACCTGCTCATCATTCACACATAAAACCATCGCGCCATTTTCAGATTTATTGGTTTTTTCAATAATCACAAAATCGCCATTGCTGATTTTGGGCAACATCGAATCTCCTTTCGCCTTAACCATAAAAGCCTTGTCGGAAGAAAAACTTAGAAATTTTGTTGAAATCGGAACGCGATCAACTGGGCTGCCGTCAAGAATAGAACCTTCCGGGCCGCAAGTAGCCAAACCATATAAATTCAAATAAGCAATTTCCTTATCCGGTCTTTTTAAAACCTGATAATCGCGCGAATTATAAGGATTTTTTTTCAGGTAACCTTTCTTCTCTAATTGCGCCATGTGATGCACCACCACACTCGTTGAAGAAGCGCCGACCATTTCCTGCATTTCCCTGATCGTTAAAGGCTCTTCGACATTTTTAGAAAGAATCTCAATTAATTTTTGCTGAACTTGATGTAGGTGTTTTTCGGTCATTTTAAAAAATAGTTTGCATTGTTATTTTCTTGTTCTAGTTTTTCTAGAACACAACATATAAATCTATTAATACTGGTTAAAAGTCAAAGTCAAATTCTTTGGCAAATTCCTTTTCACCAGTTTTAATTTTTTAGAATTTAAAAAATAAATTTATGAGCACTGAAAAAACTTTAGAAAAAGCGATGCTAAATAGAAAACCGATCTCATTTCAATATAACAAAATCGGTAAAGTTCAGACAATAAAAGTAGAAAATGCCCGCGTGATTTTAATTTCAACCACCAGGCTTGGCAAAAAAACCATCATGATTGATGAAAGCGATATGAGCAAATCCAGCCCTTCCTGGAAATATTTCGATATGGAAGAAATGCGGAATGTACAAATTGTAAATGATGATTGTGCTTTCGTAGCAGCACAAGAATTAAGCCTGATTGATGGCTTCGCGATGGAGAGTTTTGCGATTTAGGGGGCGCAATTTTCAGGTCATCGAGCAAAGGCCGTTAGGCCGTCGTCGAGATGCTAGCGT
>JAZKII010000020.1:0-9710 GCA_040384945.1 Pseudomonadota bacterium | reverse complement strand
ATTTAGGTCATCGAGCAAAGCGCCTTCGGCGCGTCGTCGAGATGCTAGCTCGATCTTCCCACAAACCTAAAGCAATTCCACCAATTCCTGATGATCAAAATAAATCGGTAAATTCTTTTCCTGCAACATTTCCAGCGAAATAGTTTTAGAAATCTGATTTCCAGAATGTCCATAAACCACCGGAACACAGCCTGAATTATAAGCGCATTCAACATCAGCAATTGTATCACCAACAAACCAGATCACATCTTTTTTCGGATCTAAACCACTTCCCAGTAAAGCCAGATCAACTGGTTCACGGTTTGGTTTATCAAATGAAGCATCGCTTGCGCCGATGATTGAAAAAAACTTGCGATCAATTCCAAGTTTTACCGCTTCTTTGCGCAAAGTTATCCCAATTTTATTACTTACCAAAATCTGCAAAATCCCCTGCTCTTCCAGCTTATTAACTAGATTCATGGCATTTGACAAAAGTTCAATTTTATCCAAATGAATTGAGCGGTAAGAATGTTTATAAATTTCACCCGCCTTTTCCCAATCATCACCAAAAATTATCGGAAAAGATTCGCGCATTGATTTATGAACCGTGTCGCGAACTTTCTCCAAACCCCAAGGTTTGTGACCCATAGCCACCATTGTTTTATCAATTGCTTCATGAATTAACGGCCAAGTATCAACCAAAGTATTATCCCAGTCAAAAATCACCGCTTTAGGTTTTGGCAGCTGCAAAAGAGCTTCTTTATTTTTAGATAAATCAATCATTTCTAGAATTTTATTTTTCAGATTTTGCGGGGCGCGGATCAAAGAATTTTTTAAATTTATCTTTCATACCATCAAATTCTTTCGCTTCCGGAAGTGCATCTTTGCGTTTAGTAATTACCGGCCATTCTTTGGCATATTTGCGGTTGATATCAACCCATTCAACGAGTTCTGAAGATTCAGGGAAAATCGCTTCCGCCGGACATTCAGGCACGCAAACGCCACAATCAATGCAAGCTTCAGGATCAATCACCAACATATTTTCGCCTTCGTAAAAGCAATCAACCGGACAAACTGAAACGCAGTCAGTGTATTTACAACGTACACAATTATCGGTAACGACGTAAGTCATAAATTAAAAATTTCTTTGAGATTTTTTAAGCAGAATTTCTGTTTTTACTTTCAACAAAGACAGAAAAACAAAATAGGAAAAATAAGTTCCAAACATCAAAAGCAAAGGTTGTAACATCGCAGGATCAACCGCCACGCCGCCGCTTCTCATAATGCTTGCGGGCTGATGCAGCGAATTCCAATATTCCACAGAAAATTTTATTATCGGCACATTTACAAAACCGATTATTGAAATTATCGCAGCAATTCTTTCACCCTTTTCACGATCATCAAATGAATCGAGTAAAATGATGTAACCAAGATATAAAAAAAATAAAATCAAAACTGAAGTAAGCCGCGCATCCCAAACCCACCAAGTTCCCCAGATTGGCTTGCCCCAAATGCTGCCTGTGACCAAAGTTACAAATGTAAATACACAACCAATTCCCGCGATTGATTTAGCGATTAAATAAAAAAATGGGTTTTTCCAGATGAAACCAGAAATATTAAAAATCGCCATCAAAGTGTAAATCATCAATGCCATCCAGGCTGCCGGAACATGTACATACATGATTTTAACCGCGTTGCTTTGCTGATAATCAAGCGGTGAATTTATGATCGCCGGAATTACCAAACCTAAAAACACCAAAAAACAGACAAGCGAAAAAGGCGCGAAAAAGCGGAAATTTTTGGCAAAGTTTTTGAATTCGAAAAGTTGTGCGAACATTTTTGAGATTTAAGTATGAAGAACTTCATCTAAGAAAATTGCAGCGAATAAATCAAGAATAACTCGGTGTCATGCTGAGCCTGTCAAAGCATGACAACTAAATACTCATTAGAAAAACTTGATTACAACTGCACCGCTACCGCCAGCACCACCGGTTTTGTCGGGAGAAGAAAGTCCCGCTGCACCGCCGCCACCGCCGCCAAATTTTCCAGCACCACCATTACCACCATACCATCCGGCACCACCGCCACTACAGCCAAAACCAGATGCAGGACCGCCCGGTTTTGTGCCTCCTGGACCACTATCATCTGCTCCAGCTCCTCCGCTAACTATTGCTACTCCGGCTCCAACCACAGCTGCATGCATTGAACTAACATCGGCACTATTAACACCAACAGCTCCTCTGTAACCTTCTTGCGTACCCGTAACTCCACCGACACCACCACCGCTACTTCCACCAATATCTCCCGATCTTGCTATACTTCCTCCACCAGCTGCACCGCCATCGCCACCACTAAATGAACCTCCAGTAGCAGCTATAGCACTATTATAATTACCACCACTGCCGCCATTACCGGTAATAGTTACAGAATTAAAAGTTACAGTTGTATTGCCACCACTTGTACCATTTCCCGTACTATAGCCTCCACTCCCTGCAGTGCCTATTGCATAAGAAATCACATTCCCTGAAGAAACTGTCCAAGTTTTATAAGCTACACCACCTGCTCCACCTCCACCACCGGCAGTGCCATCACTTTGCGTTGCTCCACCTCCACCACCACCTGCTCCTACTGCCCAAATTTTGGCTTGGGTATATCCGGAAGGAACTGTAATTGAAGTTCCGGTTGATAAAACAAAATAATTAGTAGATGTGGCAGAACAAGCTGTGCCAACAGCAATTGCTGATCCGCCGCTGGAACAAGTATAAGTAAGGTTTCCTGTAAAACCAGCTGAGTCACAAGTTACGCTAGTTGAGCCAACTGCAACAAGTGTTGTAGAAGTTCCACTTCCTGTAGGAATTGTACATCCAAGAGCACAAGTTCCACCGCCGCTAGATATGTAGTTATTCGCTGAATCACAAGTTGAACAACCAGATTCTGTATATCCTGTTGCACAAGCACATGTTGCTGTAATCGCAGCACCACCTGAACAAGTGTAAGTATATCCGCTACTTGAGTAATGGCTGGCTGTATTGCAGTTCAGAATTGCAGTTCCAGCAGATACCGTTCCAGTTGTCGGCGATCCTCCGGTTAATGTGTAAGAACAATCCGCAATACATACGCCACCAGATGAAGAATATCCGCCAAATGTGTCACATCCACATATGGTCGGAGAAGCTGAAAGAACGCCGGTTCCAGATGAACAACCTAATGTTACAGTTCCGGCATAACCTGTTGTTCCGCAAGTTCCTGTTACTCCGCTTGCGCCATCTGATACTGTTGATGGTGAAGATAAACCAGTTACACTTGCTGTTGAGCAATCCATCGTGCAACCATTTGTAGTCACTACACCATTAATGCATGATCCACTCGCTATTGTGTTGCGGTTTACTTTGGTTGAATATTTTTTTCCTAAATAATCTTCAGTCGTTTTTCTTTCATCAGCTTTTAAGGCGCGAGTGAAAATTGCAATTTCTCCGATTTCTCCGGTGTAACCTTTACCGATCGCTAAAGTTGTGATATTTGACAGTTTAGTTGTATCACTGCTTTGAGCGGCAAGAATACCATTAATATAAGTTTTTTTACCATTCACCGAATCAGAAATGAAGGTGAAAACTCTTGGGGTATCACTTGATGAGCTATAAGTGCTAATGTTTGAAGTATAAGCATTTCCTGTGCCTTGAGAATGAGCAATAGCTGCGTCAGCGCTGTAGCCTAATAGTAATGTTTGGTTGGCTGTTGATACTGAACTATCGCCGATGAAATATCCCGCTGATGCGCTTTGGCGCTTTTCTAAAACTACAATTGTGTAATCAGTATTGTTCAAAAAACTTGCATCAGCAATTTGTAAATAATTAGTGCCACTTCCAACAAACCTTACAGCGTGAATATAATTAATCGTATTGGAATAAGTTGGTCCCGTTCCTACAGCTACAACAGAAGATTTATTAACAGCATTTTTTTGATCATACCAAGTCGTTACAGCATCACCAGTAGAAGTTTCGGTATCTTTAAAACTAGATTCGGCGCTACTTTCTAACCATAAAGCATTATCCTGAATTCCTCCAATTGGAGAAGATTTTGTTAAGCTTTGAGCAGCGGCGATTTTGGATTTTTTTACCAAACCAGTCGCAGTCATTACACCAGCAATTAAAATACTGATGATTATGATAATAGCAGAGAGTTCAATTAGAGTGAAAGCCTGTTTAGAATTATTTCTTAATCTTTTAACCATGAGTGTTTGCAAGCAGTGAGCATCTACCTTCTGAAGAAGTTTAAAAAAAATTCTTAAATTTTACCTTCCAGATAATGCACCAATAATTCTTGTTTTACTTTCTGTTCTTTAGAGTTGTCAAAATCTTTTACCGAAACTTCACCATTTTTCATTTCTTCTTCTCCAATTATAACAACAAAACGTGAATTATTTTGGGAAGCGCGTTTCATTTGTTTTTTGAAATTTCCATCATAAACAAATTCGGTCACGAAGCCAGCGTTGCGAAGTTTTTGGGTAATTTCAAAAGCACAGGTTTTCTCATTTTCAGAAATATAATTAATTGCCACCGGACGCGCTTTTTCTATCTCAAGTTTTGCCAATAACATTAAGCGCTCAATTCCAGCTGCGAAACCAATTGCCGGCACTTTTCTGCCGCTCATTTTTTCAACTAAATTATCGTAACGACCTCCAGCTAAAACCGTGTTTTGCGCGCCTTCGTGAGACATTACAAATTCAAAAACGGTTGAAGTGTAATAATCTAAACCGCGCACCAAACGTTGATTGACGCGATGTTTCACGCCGAATTTATTTAGTAAATTTAGAATTGAGTCAAAACGAGATTTAGCCTCATCAGAAAAAAATCCGGAAATTTCCGGCGCATCCTGCAAAATTTCAATGTCTTGCAAGTCTTTAGAATCAAGGATTCGCAGCGGATTTTTTTCTAAACGATGTTGCGAATCGCGCGATAAATCATTTTTAAATTTGGTAAAATATTCAGTCAAAGCCACTTCGTAATTGGCTTTAGTTTGGGTGCAACCAAGTGAATTTATTTCGAGAGTTGTTTTATCTAAAACTCCTAAATCCTTTAAAATCGCGCTGGCAAGCATGATTGATTCAACATCGCAAAAATAATTTTCTTCGCCGAAAACTTCAAAATTAATTTGGTGAAATTGACGCTGACGACCTTTTTGCGGACGATCATATCTAAAAATCGGACCAAAAGAAAAAAACTTGCGCGGCAAAACTTGTTGTAATTCACCATTTGAAACTAAAGCACGAACCACGCCGGCAGTGAATTCAGGACGTAATGTCAAAAAATTATCTGAACGATCTAGAAATTTATAAACTTCTTTAGCAACAATATCAGAAGCTTCGCCGAGATTGCGTTCAAACACTTCGCTAAATTCAAAAATCGGAGTTTGTAATTCTTCAAAACCGAAAAATTCGCTTTTCTTTCTAGCAGTTGCAACGATGTGGTTGAAGATTTTGACTTCATCACCAAACAAATCTTTGGTGCCACGAACGGGTTGGAGTTTATGATCTGACATTTTGTAAATTTAAGAATTTTAAAATTAAGAATTAGGAATTATGATTTTGATTCTAAATCCTAATTCTTAATTTTAAAATTCCTAAATGTCCGATCTTTCACACATCCGCAACTTTTCAATTGTTGCCCATATCGACCACGGAAAATCAACTCTTTCTGATCGTTTAATTCAAGAATGCGGCGCGATTGCTGATCGCGACATGACAGCGCAAATCCTCGATTCAATGGATATTGAAAAAGAGCGCGGCATCACGATTAAAGCCCAAACTGTGCGCCTTGAATACAAGGCTGATGATGGCAAAACTTACATGTTAAATTTGATGGACACTCCCGGCCACGTCGATTTCGCTTATGAAGTGAGTCGTTGTTTGGCTGCTTGCGAAGGCTCAATTTTGGTGGTCGATTCAACGCAAGGTGTGGAAGCGCAAACGCTGGCCAATGTTTATCAGGCGATGGATAATAATCATGAAATCGTGCCGGTTTTAAATAAAATTGATTTGCCGGCTTCTGATCCGGAAAGCGTTAAAAAACAAATTGAAGAAGTAATTGGAATTGACACTTCAGAAGCGATTTTAGTTTCGGCAAAAACCGGAATTGGAATTCACGAAACTTTGGAAGCGGTGGTTAAAAAATTACCAGCTCCAAAAGGCAATCCTGATGGTGATTTCAAAGCACTTTTGATTGACAGTTGGTATGATCCATATCTCGGCGTGATAATATTGGTGCGGGTTATTGATGGTTCGATTAAGAAGGGACAAAAAATAAAAATGATCGCGGCAAATGCGACTTATCAAGTTGATTCTGTGGGATTTTTCACTCCCAAAAAACATTTCTGCGACGATTTAAAAGCCGGCGAAGTTGGATTTATCAACGCCCAAATTAAACAAGTTTCTGATTGTAAAGTTGGTGATACAATCGTGCTTTCAAGCAATGAAAACGCGACTTTGCTTCCTGGTTTTAAACAAAACCAACCGGTAGTTTTTTGCGGTATTTATCCAATTGATGCTTCTGATTTTGAAAAATTCCGCGATGCTTTAGGAAAATTACATTTAAACGATGCCAGTTTTGAATATGAGGCGGAAACTTCAAATGCCTTGGGATTTGGCTTCCGCTGCGGTTTCTTGGGACTTTTGCATTTGGAAATTATTCAAGAAAGATTGGAACGCGAATTTGATTTAGATTTAATCACCACTGCGCCTTCTGTAATTTATAACATACGTTTGCGCGATGGCTCGACAATTCACGTGCATTCGCCAGCTGAAATGCCTGATCCGACTAAAATTGAATTCATGGAAGAGCCGTGGATTAAGGCTACAATCATGACTCCAGATCAATATTTGGGTTCAGTTTTAGAATTATGCACTCAAAAACGCGGCATTCAAAAAGAATTAAGTTATGTCGGAGACCGCGCCATGCTGGTTTACAGACTTCCACTAAATGAAATTGTTTATGATTTTTACGACCGCTTAAAATCTTGCTCTCGCGGTTACGCCAGCTTCGATTGGCAAATGGATGGTTACGAGGAAAGCAATTTAGTAAAATTAACAATTATGGTTAATTCCGAACCGGTTGATGCATTGTCATTTATTACTCACAAAACTCGTTCTGAAAGCCGCGGACGCGCGATTTGCGCCAAGTTGAAAGAACTTATTCCAAAACAAATGTTTAATATCGCCATTCAAGCGGCGATTGGCGGAAAAATTATTGCGCGTGAAACTGTGACTGCAATGCGTAAAGACGTGACTGCTAAATGTTACGGCGGCGATATTTCGCGTAAAAGAAAACTTTTAGATAAGCAGAAAAAAGGTAAAAAGAAAATGCGCGAAATTGGAAATGTAGAAATTCCGCAAAGCGCATTTTTAGCGGCGTTGAAATTGGACGAGCATTAGGCTGATTTGCCTTTTGCCGCTCCACCAATTTGTGGCGTAGTTACTCCGTGGCTAGTAGTCTTATCTTCATGCTCTTCCATATTTGCTCCGCCTAAGCCTCCAATAACGCTGGCGAGAGCTGCTTTAGTAACTTCATCAACTGTACTTGCTGCCACGCTCTGCACATCAACTCTTTCTAAACCTTTTTGATTTGTTGCTAAAGTCCCTTCTGTTCTTTTTAAAGACCCCTCTTGCTCTTCAACAAATTCTTCAGCTTTTTCTCCTACAGCTGTGATCTTTTCACCTGATTTTCTTTCTCTTGGCTTATCATCCACATCCGTCTCTACAACCTCTTCTTTCTCCTCACCTTCATTCTCTTTTTCCTTCTCTGCTGGCTCCAAATATTTTTTGAAGGCATTCAAAAATTCCAAAGATTTTTCCGATTCTAATGCCGCCTCTTCTTCTGCCTTTTGTTCTTTTTCTATATCATCAGGATTACGACCGAAATCTTTAGTGGCGTAAAGAAATAGCGCCGCTAAAAAAATTCCTCCGGGAGCAAAGCATAATCCAATAGCAATCGCACCTTTAGCACCATAAATGGCATTACGTTTATATTGTTCCCACTTTTTTCCATCATATTGACTAGCATCTCTTTCATCCGAGGCGCTTGCTTCTTCACCCTCTTGCTCTTCTTCTGGAGTTTGTTTTTCTATATCTTTTTGAATCTCGGCAACTTTGACCATATCAGGATTTTCCTTGAAGGCAGTTCCGATAACTTTTTTAGTATCCTCATTAATCTCTTTATCATTCATCAAACTGGCATAGGCTCCAGCCATTTCTGCAAGGCGATTATCTTTTGCAGCAGCATCTTTATCTTCGATTTTATGACCCAAAAACTCGAAAGCCTTACTTAATTTTTCAATCCCCGGCGCTTCTTTTTCATCCGTCGCTCCTTTTTCTGAAGAGCCCAGCATGCCCATAGCCATATTAGCATATACCTGCAAGGCAGTATCTTCTACATCCTTACTTTGCTCTGCTATCTTAGCCTTCTTTTGTTCATTGGTTATATCCTTATTTTGTAAAATACCACCAATAGCCGCAAAAGCACTAGCCGCACCTGCTGAGTTAAACCGCATCGCATCAGTAATCTTAGCAGCATTTTTAATCGTATTATCCGTAACGGTAGAAACATCAGAAGAATCAATAAGATCTGCTGGAACTTCTTCCTGAATAGTAGGTGGATTTTGAACAACTGATTTCGACATTATAAAATTTTGTTAAATTATTAACGATATAAACCAAAGCTGATGAATCAAAATTCTTTGGCAAGAAAAATCCACAAAATATAAAAACCCCTGGCCTGCCAGCCATAGCTCACAGAGCGACGGCTGGTGGGTGGTAGAAGACTCGAACTTCCGACCTCTACGATGTCAACGTAGCACTCTAACCAACTGAGCTAACCACCCCCAAAAATAACAGCAAACAAGAATTCTACTTGCTTGCAAAGCGGGAGGGAAAATAAAGTTCGTAAATTCGTTAGTCAATTTATTACACAAAATTTTCATGAAAAAAGCCATCGTCCTGCTTAGTGGCGGACTTGACTCTACAACCGTTTTAGCAATTGCCAAAAATGCCGGTTTTGAAACTTACGCTTTAAGTTTCGCTTATGGACAAAGGCATAAAGTCGAATTGGAATCTGCAAATAAAATCGCTAAAGAATTTGGTGCTAAAGAACATAAAATCGCCAAAATTGATTTGCGGATTTTCGGGCATTCAGCTTTGACTGATGAAATTGATGTGCCCAAAGATCAAGAAATCTCAGTCCATAACGTGATTCCCGTAACTTATGTTCCTGCACGCAATACGATATTTTTATCTTACGCCCTAGCCTACGCAGAAACTGTGGGCGCATTCGATATTTTTATCGGCGTGAATGCTGTGGATTATAGTGGCTATCCTGATTGCCGTCCGGAATTTATTGCGACATTTGAGAAGCTGGCCGATTTAGCAACTGCTGCTGGTGTTGAGAATCAAGGACGATTTAAGATTCAAGCACCGTTGATGTTAATGAGTAAAAAAGAAATTATTGAGAAAGGGATTAGTTTGGGGGTAGATTATTCTAAAACGCATTCTTGTTATGATCCGGTGATTAAGGATGGTGAGACTTATGCTTGTGGGCATTGCGATTCTTGTAAGCTAAGGTTGGATGGGTTTGAAGCAGCTGGAATTCTTGATCCGATTAAATATTTATAAAAAAATCTTAGGTCATCGAGCAAAGGCCGAAGGCCGTCGTCGAGATGCTAGCTGGATGTTGCAACATCCAGCT
>JAZKII010000019.1:0-6262 GCA_040384945.1 Pseudomonadota bacterium | reverse complement strand
TCGCTATCCGTGAAGGTGGCAGAACGGTTGGAGCCGGAGTTGTTGCTAAGATTATTAAGTAATATCGAATATCCTTTAAGCGGCCTTAAACCAGCCGCTTAAATTTCACTACCACAAACCCAAAACACCATGAAGACCCAAAATAAAATTCTGCTCTTTTTAACGCTTTTATTTTTAAATAATTGCGCCGCCGATAACAGCTTCGTCACCGATCACAAAGATACCTGGTTAAACGATTCTGACAGAGGTTTGGTTTATTGCAGAGCAAATGTAAAAGGTAATGATCAAGCTGATCCTGTGTGCTTTGAAGCAGGTTTTCAGAGATATGGAGATGATTCGTCACCTCACAAAATTAAATAGACCTAAAAGCCTATTTATAATCTTTTTTAATTATGCGAATCGTGCTAGTTACAAAAGATTATAAATAGTTTATAGGAGCGTAGCTCAACTGGTAGAGTAGCGGTCTCCAAAACCGTTGGTTGGGGGTTCGATTCCTCTCGCTCCTGCCATATTCCGGGTTCAAACCCATTACAAATTTTATATTAATTAAATGCTAAATTTTTTTCGGAGCGTAATTGAAGAATTAAAAAAGCTTCATCTCCCATCAAAAAAGGAAACTTACGTTACAACCGTTACGATTCTTGTAACCATTACGGTTGTTTCTTTGGCAATTTTGTTCGCCGATTTTCTTATTTCTAAAATTATCGGAATTATTTTCGGTTTATAAATTTTCTTAAAAATCATGGAAAACAGCAATAAATGGTACATTCTTAATGTGATGGCCGGCCAAGAAAACAAAGTGGCTTCAGACATTAAATCATTAATTCTTCGTGGCGCTGCCAGCAAATATATTGCCGAAGTTTTGGTGCCAACAAAACCAATTGTAAAAATTAAAAAAGGACAAAAAGTTCAGGAATTACAAAAATTATTTCCGGGCTATGTCTTCATCAATGCCAATTTAAGCGGCGAAGCTTATAACCTGGTTAATTCAATCCCAAAAGTTATGGGATTTTTAGGTGGTAAAAACACTCCACAACCAGTTGCAGACAATAAAATGCAAGAAATTCTAAGCCTTTCTTCGCAGCAGGCTTCTGATAGTAAAAATGTTATTTTCGAAATCGGTGAAACCTTAAACGTGATTGAAGGTCCATTCGAATCTTTCTCTGGTGTTGTGGAAGATTTTGATGCTGAAAAACAAAAAGTTAAAATTTCGGTTTTAATTTTTGGTCGCGCCACTTCAGTTGAACTCGATATTAACCAAGTAGAAAAAGTTTCTTAAAAAACTTTAAAAAATCTGTTGCAACTTACTTTTGGAAAAATAGATTGCCGCGCCTTACAAAAGGGATGGCAGCTTCACTTCCCCCGAGAAGTCAACAAAATCACGGCTCTAAGCCACATCTAGAATATAAATTATGTCAAAATCAAAAGAAATTTTGGGCCTCATTAAATTGCAGGTACCATCAGGAAAAGCCAATCCAGCTCCCCCAATTGGGCCAGCATTGGGTCAAAAAGGGTTAAACATCATGGAATTTTGTAAGCAATTCAATGCTTTAAAATTTGATTATGATTTGGGAACTCCAATTCCAGTTACAATTATTGCTTACAAAGACAAATCTTTCACTTTTACAACAAAGAATCCTCCGGTTTCTTTCTTGATCATGAAAGAAATTAAACTAGCCAAAGGATCTTCAACTCCTGGAAAAGAAAGCGCTGGTAAAATCACTATGGAACAAATTAAAAACGTCGCCTTGAAAAAAATGGTTGATATGAATGCTTCTTCTATCGAAGCCTGCATACAAATGGTTAAAGGCTCGGCCACTTCAATGGGATTAGAGGTAGTAGAATAATATGGCAAAAGCTCAAAAAATTAAACAAACTAAAAAAACTGCTCAAGTAGTTGAAAAACTTACTGCTGCAAATCTTGAAGAAGCTATTAAAAAACTTCAGGAATTAACTGCCGGAAAACGTAAATTCGTTGAATCAGTTGATATCGCAGCAAATCTTGGAATCGACGCTAAACAATCTGATCAAACCGTAAAAGGTTCAGTTTTGTTACCAAACGGTTCTGGTAAAAAAGTTAGAGTTATCGTTTTAACTAGTAATGAAGATCAACAAAAAATTGCTCTTGAAGCTGGTGCTATCATGGCCGGTCTTGAAGATATCGTTGCAAAAATCGAAGATGGTTTCGTAGCTTTTGACTGCTGCGTTGCTACTCCAGATGTAATGCAAAAAATCAGCAAAATTGCTAGAAAACTTGGGCCACGCGGTTTAATGCCAAGCCCAAAAAATGGTACTGTTACAACTGATATCAAAAAAGCCGTTTCAGATGCTTTGAAAGGGAAAATCGATTTCAAGAATGACAAAGCTGGAACAGTTCACTGTCTAGTTGGTAAAGTTGATTTTGATGCTAAAGCTTTGCTTGAAAATGCAAAAGCAATCATAAAAGCACTAAAAGATTCTAAACCTGAAAGTTCTAAAGGAAAATTCATCAAAGAATTTTATCTTAATACTACTATGGGGCCATCTGTACAGGTCGCCATCGATTCTCTGTAAAATAATTTCCTAACGAAGAAAATGAATAAGAATCAAAAATCAGAATTGGTTTCTTCACTGAAAGAAAATTTAACAAACAGCGCTTTTGTATCTGTTGTTCACTATCGCGGAATGAGCGATAAACAACTTTACGATATGCGTGTTGCTGTTAAAGCCAAAGGCTGCAGCATGAAAATTGCAAAAAACACTTTGGTGAAAGTTGCCATCAAAGGAACAGATCTAGAAGTTTTGACACCTCACTTGAATGGCCCAACAGCCGTTCTTTATTCACAAGATGTTGTGGCTTTGTCCAAAATCTTGGCGGATGTGTCTAAAAAAGCTGAAGTTTTGAAAATCAAAATCGGCTATTTCAACAAATCACTAGTTACCGAAACCGCCATTAGAGAAATGGCTAAATTAGGTTCTTTGGACGAAGTTCGTGCTTCATTCATCGGTGTACTCAAAGGCGCTCAATCTCATTTTGTCAGGATTCTTACTGCTCCTGAAAAAGGATTGGCAACTTTGAAGCAGTAGTTTCCCAATTTTTAATTATTAATAACGTCAACTAACAGGTAAAAAATGTCCGCTAATCTTGAACAACTATCAGAAACCTTATCAGCTCTTACAGTTTTAGAACTTGCTGATCTAAGCAAAAAATTAGAAGAAAAATGGGGCGTTTCTGCTGCATCTTTCGCATCTGCTGCTCCTGCCGCTTCTGCTGCAGTTGCTGAAGTTAAAGACAAATTCGAAGTTGTTTTACTTGCTGCCGGTGATAACAAAATCAACGTAATTAAAGAAGTTAGAGCAATCACTGGTTTAGGCTTGAAAGAAGCTAAAGATCTTGTTGAAGCTGCTCCTAAAACAGTTAAATCTGATGTTCCAACTGCAGAAGCAGAAGAACTTAAGAAAAAACTTGAAGCTGCTGGCGCTAAAGTAGAATTGAAGTAATTAATTTTACTTTTCAGGCCAACTCAATCCTCGTCGATTGAGTTGGCTTTTGGCGTTTTAGTAGTTTTTAAAAAAACGCTTATACCAAACTAACAATTTATACTCCTATTTTGCTTCGTCTTTTTGGTAAATAGGAGTATAAATTGTTAGTTTGGTAAAATACATTTTCGTCCCGTCTTAAACCGAACAAAGAGGTAAAGGTGATTCAGGCTCGCAATTTTGACCAAGCTCTCCTAAGAAAAAGTTTCAGCAACAACAAAGACAGAGAGGCAATTCCTCATCTGATCGCTTTACAAAAAGATTCCTACGAAAAATTCCTGCAGGCTTACATCGCTTCAGATAAGCGTGAAAATGTCGGCATTCAATCAGTTTTCAATTCATTCTTCCCACTTTCAGATTCTGCTGGTCGCGTAACTATTGAGTTCGTTGGCTACACTTTGGGTGAATCGAAATATGAAGCTTATGAATGTCTTTCTGCTGGCAGAACTTTCTCGGCTCCACTTCGCGCCCAATTGCGCTTGATCTTGTGGCACCAAGAAGAAGGTAGTGAAATCAAAGAAATTCGTTCAATCAAAGAACAAGAAGTTTATCTTTGCGATATCCCTTTGATGACTGACACTGGAAGCTTTATCGTTAACGGGGCAGAACGTGTTATCGTTTCCCAAATGCGTCGCGCTCCAGGTGTATTTTTTGATAGTGAAAACGTAAAACTTTCCGGTTCAAAATCTTACACAGCTAAAATCATTCCACATATCGGATCATGGTTAGATTTCGAATTTGACAGCAAAGATATTCTTTATTTCCGCGTTGATAAAAAAAGAAAAATTCCTGCTTCATCATTGCTGCGCGCAATCGACATGAGCCCGGAAACTATCATCCGCACTTTCTACGGTGCAGTTGATGCTATCCTTACTAAAAAAGGCTGGGCATTAAAATTTGATGCCGAAGCTTTTACCGGTAAAAAAGTTCCTCACGATTTAATTTGCGCTGAATCCGGCGAATTAAAAGTTAAAGAAGGCACAAAATTAAACCGCAAAGCTATCGAAAAATTACAAGCTGAAAATTTCCAACATTATCTTCTTACTGACGAAGTGTTGCTTGGCTATGTAGTTGCACAAGATTTAGTTGAATCTGACACTGGCGAATTATTGCTAGAAGCCGGTTCAATTGTTACCGCCGAAAGCTTAGAAATTTTACAAAAATTAAATTTCAAAACTATCGCGATCATCAACCCAAGCAAATCAGACATCGGGCCCTACCTTTACAACACGATGTTGGTTGATAAAAACCAAAATCAAAAAGATGCTCTTTCTGATATCTATAAAGCAATCAGACTTGGCGAAGCTCCATCATCTCTAGAAGTTGCGAAAAACTACTTCGAAAACCTATTCTTCTCTGACGCACGTTACAATTTGTCAGATGTTGGTAGAATGAAAATGAACCATCGCTTAGGCCTAAATATCAGCAAAGATACTTTATTCTTAACTCACAGCGATATTGAGCAAACCATCAAAATCTTAAGTTTAATCAAGCATAACGATCTAAAAACTGATGATATCGACAACTTAGCTAACCGTCGCGTTCGCGCCGTTGGTGAGTTGATTGAAAATCAGCTACGCATCGGTATGTCAAGAATCGAGAAATCAATCATTGAAAAAATGAACTCGGTTGAAGTTGATACTATCATGCCTCAAAGCTTGATCAACTCTAAACCATTGATTACTGCAGTTAAAGATTTCTTCGCGACTTCTCAACTTTCGCAATTCATGGATCAAACTAACCCTCTTGCTGATATCACGCACAAGCGTCGTCTTTCAGCTTTAGGACCAGGCGGTTTGACTCGTGAAAGAGCTGGGTTCGAAGTTCGTGACGTACATCCTACTCACTATGGCCGTATTTGCCCAATTGAAACTCCAGAGGGACCGAATATCGGTTTGATCAACTCACTTGCTACTTACGCTAGAGTTAACAATTACGGTTTCATCGAAACTCCTTACCGCAAAGTAACTAACGGCAAAATCACTTCTGAAGTTAAATATCTTTCGGCAATGGAAGAAGTTGACTTCACGATTGCACCTTCAACCATCGATATCGATGACAAAGGTCAAATCAAATCTGATCTAGTTAGTTGCCGTAAAAACGGTGAGTTTGTGATGATGACTCCAGATAAAATCGACTTTATCGACGTTTCAACCAAACAAATCGTTTCAATTGCAACAACTTTGATTCCTTTCCTTGAGAATGATGACGCGAACCGTGCTTTGATGGGTTCAAACATGCAACGTCAAGCGGTTCCTCTACTTCGTCCAGATGCTCCACTTGTTGGAACTGGTATGGAGTCAGTGATCGCTGCCGACTCAGGTGCTGCAATCCGTGCTAAAAAAACCGGTATCGTAAAATTCGTAGATTCTTCAAAAATTGTTGTTGAATCAATGGAAGATGGCATGCCACATATCGACGTTCATAACTTGTCGAAATATGTCAGAACCAACCAAGATACTTGCGTTAACCAAAGACCAACTGTTGAAATCGGTCAAAATGTTACTGCAGGACAAATTATTTCTGACGGTCACTCAATTTCTAACGGTGAAATCGCTTTAGGTAAAAACGTTCGCGTTGCCTTCATGCCTTGGAACGGTTATAACTTTGAAGACTCGATCATCATTTCTGAAAAATTATTAGCTGACGACACTTTCACTTCAATTCACATTGAAGAACTTGAAGTTGTTGCCCGCGATACTCGTTTAGGGCCCGAAGAGATCACTCGTGACATTCCAAATGT
>JAZKII010000018.1:0-7000 GCA_040384945.1 Pseudomonadota bacterium | reverse complement strand
GCTAGCGTGATCATCCAGCTAGCGTCTCGACGACGCACTTCGTGCTTTGCTCGACGACCTAAAATTTTTTATCCGTGACTAGTAAAATTTACAAACCTCAAACATGGAAACTAAGAAAACGCTTTCTCAAAAACCATTTCGTTAAGTTTAGTTAACTCTTTAACTTCAACCTCAATTCCGGAAATACGAATTTTTTCTTTGGAAGTTTCGCCGATTTTAACCAGTGAAACTCCTTTTTTCTCAGCTTTTTTCTTTAATTCTGCAACCATTGCGCAATCAAGAGCCACAACATAGCGCGATTGATCTTCTGAAAATAAAATTTGATTTTCTTCACCAGAAAATTCTGAAATATCAAGATCACAACCTAATTTTTCGCTACACATTTCAAATAAAGCCACCAATAAACCACCATCCGAAACATCGTGGCAGGCGTTGATAGACGAGCTTTCAATTAATTCGCGAATAAATTCTGAATTCTTTTTTTCTTCAACTAAATCAACTTTCGGCGGATTTTTTTGTGGCACAGCTTTTAAAATTTCACGTTCATAAAGCGAACATCCTAAATGACCTTCAGTTTTACCGATGACAAAAATTTCATCGCCGGCCATTTTAAATTTAGCATCACATCTTTTATGTAAATCTTTTAACAAACCAACGCCGCCAATTGCCGGAGTTGGTTGAATTGCCTTACCGTCAGTTTCGTTGTAAAGTGAAACATTTCCTGAAATCACCGGATAATCCAAAGCTTTACAAGCTTCGGTAATTCCCTGAATCGCCAAAACAATTTGGCCCATAATTTCCGGTTTTTGAGGATTTCCGAAATTCAAGCAATTAGTAATTGCGAGTGGTTTGCCGCCAACTGCTGAAATATTGCGGTAAGTTTCTGCAACCGCTTGTTTAGCGCCTTCAAAAGGATCAGCTTCTACGTAACGAGGTGTACAATCAGTTGAAATTGCCAATGCTTTATTGCTGTTATGAACACGCACAATTGCTGCATCGCCGCGGGTGTAAAGCGTGTCGTTCATTACTTGTGAATCATATTGTTCGTAGATCCATTTTTTGGATGCCAGATCAGGAACTTGGAGAAGAGTTTTGAGATTTTCTAGAGCTTTAGACATTGGGGAAATTTAAGAATTTAGGATTTAGGATTTAGGGAATTTAAGGGGTTAGATTTAAGAGTTAAGAATGAAATCAATTTATTTACACTGACTCAAAACCACTTCCACCCTGCCTTCCCAGAACTCCTGAATCACAACGTTTGGATGATAGTTTTTTATGATTTCATAATTTAGATCACAAGGAAATTCATTATCATAAAAACTTTTGGAAAAATGTTCTGACATATAGCCAAACAGATCGCCGAAATAAGAATCCTGATAGCCAAAAATCACCGGCAAATTTTTATTAGAATTTTCGAAGAAATTTAATTTGTGGAAAAACTTAATTTCTGCCGCAGTTGGCGTAACGCGATGGTAAGTTTGAGTAAATTTCGGAACTAATTCATAATTACGATTTGTCGTTTCAACGCCCATAATATCAGAAATATCGCCGCGAATAAATTCATCTTCTCTCTCAGAAAAATCTTCACGTAAATGCGGTTTTATTTTTAGAGCTTTAGCAATTTCAACATAGCCGTAATGCGCGCCCCGCTTATTCCAATGCGTGTCGGTTTTATGATAAATTACTTCTTTCTCTTTAGCTTTTTTTAAAGTCGGACGCAAATCAACCACTGGAAAATCAGGATATTTTTCTTTTAGTGCATTTAAGAATTTGTCAATTCTGTGCGGCTCATTTGGCTTAATATAATCGGGCAAAAACTCCGGATAAACTGTGCTTTTATCAGCTGCAATTATCAGCAAATAATTAATGTTTTTTTCGCGCATTTTTTTCCAGTTTTCGCCGAATGATTTTACACCGCGTGCAATCATTTCATCACTAATTGTAGCCATTCCGCGGGCATCAAGAAGTGAATTGTGATTATCAAAATAAAACCATCCATCTTTACCCACAACAGCGCGCGCGTCCGGTGATTCATCGAAAACCTTATCCATCATGTGGCTGTTGAAGGAAACCAGAGTTTTGCGAAAGCCGTAATTATCGTTAAAATATTTTTCGAAATTTTTGGGGAAAGTTTTTAATTCAGATAAGTTTTGCGGAACATCAGGTTTTGCAATTGGCTGACGCTTTTCGAATAAATCTTGAACTGGCGAAAAATGAAAAATGCTATCCAAGGCCGGAAGCACGAGAATTATGGCGAAAGCTGTGATTAAAAGTTTGTTTTGTTTCATTATTATAAGATTTTATAAAATCGAGCTAGCGTCTCGACGACGCGCTAAAGCGCTTTGCTCGACGACCTAAACTTTTTTATTTTCGTCGAGCATTACATAGTTTTAGGTCGTCGAGCAAAGCGAAGCGTCGTCGAGACGCTAGCTCGATTTACCGGCAACTTTCTAAAACTGAAAATAAATAAACGGATTATGCGTTGCTGCCGAAAGTCTGATTAAAGACAATACTAAAACCGCAATTAAAGCCGCATCAAAACCCATCATAAAAATTCTGTTTTTAGAAAATTTTTGCACCAATTTTTTCATCAAAGGCGAAAAGCCGATTAAGGCAAAAACAAAAGACATCCAGATAAAATGCGATCTCATTAATCTGGCCACATCATTCGAAATCGCGATAATTTCATTTCCGGAAAACATGGTTTTTAAAAAGCCGATGGAATGAGTCAAATCTGGGCTACGGAAAAAAACCCAGCCAATCATCACTACAAAAATCGCATAGAAATTCTGCATGATTTTGGGCATAAAATCTAAAAAAGCCTGACCGGATTTTAATCTTTCAAACACCAAAAACACGCCGTGAAACATGCCCCAGATTATGAAATTCCAGCTCGCGCCGTGCCATAATCCGCACAGGAAAAATACTAAAACTAAGTTAAAATATTGTCGTGTTAAAGAGACTCTATTTCCGCCGAGTGGAATATAAACATAGTCGCGAAACCAGGCGGAAAGCGACATGTGCCATCTTCTCCAAAATTCTTTTATTGATCTGGAAATGTAAGGATAATTGAAATTTTCCGGGAATTTAAAGCCGAACATTCTCGCCAGCCCAACAGCCATATCGGAATATCCGGAAAAATCGAAATAGATTTGTAATGTATAACAAACAAGCCCAGCCCAAGCTAAAGGCGAATTAATTTCAGTTAAAGGTGAAGAAAAAATTACATCGGCAAATTCACCAAGTGGATTAGCGATAATAACTTTTTTGCCCAAACCAATGATAAAACGGCGGATTCCATAAGTTGTGGCGAAAAAATTATGACTGCGTTTGGTTAAATATTTTTCGATAAAATTATAACGCACAATTGGACCTGCGATCAACTGCGGGAAGAAAGCAATGTAAAGTGCCAAATCAAAAATATTTTTTTGCGGACGACATTTTTTACGGTAAATATCGATTAAATATGAAATGGCGTGAAAGGTAAAAAATGAAATTCCGATCGGCAGGCTGATTTTTTTATTCTCGATTTGTAGTGAGAAAAGTTGGTTTAAATTTTCGATTAAGAAGTTGGAATATTTGAAATAACCAAGCAGCGCTAGATTAAAAATGATGGCGATTGTGACGAAAAAATTGCGCGATTTTTTGTGAATTAAAATTCCGAAAAAATAATTCGCGGTGATGGAAAGCAGCAAAAGCCATAAATAATGCATCTCGCCCCAAGCGTAGAAAAGCAGGCTGGCGATAAGTAAAACGGCGTTTCTGACATTTTTTGTCGCCAATTTTTTGGGCAATAAAAAATAGAAAAGCAGCATTAGAGGTAAAAACGCAAAAAGGAAAATGTTGGAGCTGAAAACCATTTTATATTTTAATTCTTAAATTCTTTTTCCCATTTCGAAACCGCAACACAAGCAGTTGCATTGCCAATGAGATTTGTAATCGCGCGCGCTTCTGACATGAAGCGGTCGATTCCTAAAATTATCGCCAGTCCGGCCAGCGGAATTGTATGTACAACCGATAAAGTTGCCGCCAAAGTCACAAAGCCGCTTCCAGTAACGCCAGCGGCACCTTTGGAAGTAAAAAGCAAAATGAAAATTATACTTAAAAGCTGAGCTGCGGAAAGCTCGATATTAAAGGCTTGCGCGATAAAAATAATGGCCATCGTAAAATAAATACAGGTGCCATCAAGATTGAAAGAATAACCAGCGGGAATTACCAAACCAACAATTGATTTCGGACATCCGAAATTTTCCATTTTTTTCATTACGCTTGGCAATGCAGATTCGGAAGATGAAGTTCCCAGAACCAGAAAAATTTCTTCTTTAATGTGGGATAAAAGCTTGAAAATGCTGGAGCCACAAATTTTTAGAACCAAACCCAAAATGCAGATTACGAATAAAATACAGGTGGCGTAAAATGTGAGCATCAATTTTGCGAGCGGTGCAAGCGCATCAATTCCATATTTTCCAATTGTAAAACTCATCGCACCAAAAGCGCCGAGAGGTGCTAATTTCATGATGAAAGAAATGATTTTAAACAGGATTTCTGAAATTTCGTGAATGCCTTCAATTACAAGCCCGGAGCGCTTTTCCAAAGCTGATAAAGCAAAGCCGGAAAGAATTGCTACTAATAAAATCGGCAAAATTTCGCCACTGACAAAAGCCTGAAAAACTGTCGTTGGAATAATATTTAAAAGAAATTCTACAAAGCTGGCGTGAGGTTTTACATAAGCTGCAACTGCAGAAGGATCTAGATTTACAACATCAATATTCATGCCCTTCCCCGGCGCAATAAAATGCGAAATTGCCAAACCAATTACCAAGGCAATTGTAGTCAAAACTTCAAAATAAATTAGGGTTTTTAAACCGACTTTACCGATTTTTTTTAAGTCAGCGCCGCCGACAATTCCGCTGACAATTGTACAAAAAATAATTGGCGGAACGCACATTTTTATTAAAGCGATAAAACCATCTCCCAAAGGTTTCATGCTTTGCGCAGCTTCAGGAAAAAATATACCAAATATTATCGCAATCGCCACAGCCAGAAGCACTTGTAAATAAAGCGACTTACGAAGTTTTTTTAAAATTTTCATTTACGCTGTGAATTTATTTTCGATTTCAGGAGAGTTAAATGTGGCTGACAGGCAGTAGATTCAGGAAAGTTATCTTTTAGATTTTCTTCATCAAACCTTACTGTTCTTAATTGTTTTGGTGAATAACCACGATTATTTTTAGCATTAACATCAGCTCCTTTTTCGATTAACTCTTGAATTAATTCAGGCTCAGAATTTTTGAAATAAAGATAATGCAAAACAGTATTTCCGTTACAATCAGGCCGATTGAAATCATGCCCTTTTTCAATAAATAATTTTATCAAATCATCACGACTATTTTCACAAGCAACATTTAAAGGCGAATTACCAAATTTATCGAAATAGGAATCACTCTCTTCATCAAGCAGGATTTCCGCCATTTCCAAATCACATCTTTTTTGCCAACATAAATGATGAATTGGCATATCGCCTTCTTGATTTCGATGCATCCTAAGAACAGGATATTTTTTTAGAAGAAATTGAACAAATTTAGTGCGACCTTCTTCATCAATTGCTCGAAATAAAATACGGGACTTAGTATCAATGCTTTGTTTGCTTCGCGGAGAGATTATTTTGCTCATTAATTTTAAAACATCCTAAAAAAAGCCGACAATTTATAAGCAATTTGGCGAGAAATATCTCGCCATTTTTCACTTAATTTTTAGCGCGAGTATCAATCCAAGGTCTATCATATTCCGGAGCACTTTCAGAAAGTGGTTCGGATGGAATGTCGGCGTAAACTTTGCCATTCATTTTAATTATAACTCGTCCGGTATTAGTTACAATTCCGATTACGGCGAAATCAAGTCCCCATTTTTCGAAAATTGTTTTCGCAAAATCTTCGCGTTCCGGTTTGATAATCATCAACATTCTTTCCTGAGATTCAGAAAGCATGATTTCATAAGGTGTCATGCCAGTTTCGCGTTGTGGCACATTTTCTAAATTGAGTTCAATTCCGGTGCCGCCTTTGCCTGACATTTCAAAAGATGAAGATGTTAAACCTGCCGCACCCATATCTTGGATTGAAAGAATGCAATCGGATTGCATCAATTCCATGCAGGCTTCGAGTAAAAGTTTTTCAGCAAAAGGATCGCCGACTTGAACTGTCGGGCGTTTATCTTCATCACCTTCTTTAAATTCATCAGAAGCCATAACCGCGCCGTTAATGCCGTCGCGGCCGGTTTTGGAACCGACGTAAACTACAGATGCACCAATTTCAGAAGCGGCAGAATAGAAAATTTTATCGGAATCAGCTAAACCAACAGTCATTGCATTGACGATGATATTGCCATTGTAACTTTTATCAAAAGTAACTTCACCGCCAACAGTTGGAACGCCGACACAATTGCCGTAGCCGCCAATTCCGGAAACAACACCGTTAACAAGTTGTTTAGTTTTTGGATGATTAATATCGCCAAAACGTAGCGCGTTTAAGTTAGCAATTGGGCGCGCACCCATTGTGAAAACGTCACGTAAAATTCCACCAACTCCGGTTGCAGCGCCTTGATATGGCTCGATGAAAGATGGGTGATTGTGGCTTTCCATTTTAAAAATAACTGCTTGTCCATCGCCAATATCAATTACGCCGGCATTTTCTCCGGGACCGCAAATTACCCACGGCGCAGTTGTATGCATGGTTTTAAGCCATTTTTTTGTTGATTTATAAGAACAATGTTCCGACCACATTGCCGAGAAAATTCCCAGTTCGGTAATGGTTGGCGTACGGCCCAAAATTTCTAAAACTTTTTGGTATTCTGATTCGGTTAAATTATGGTCTTTAATAAGTTGTGGAGTGATTTCGATTTGTTTCATTTTTTAAAAAAGTTTGAGTTATTTTCTACCACTAATGAATATTTCAGGTCATCGAGCAAAGCACGAAGTGCGTCGTCGAGATGCTAGCTCGGTGTT
>JAZKII010000017.1:0-4040 GCA_040384945.1 Pseudomonadota bacterium | reverse complement strand
ACGCACTTCGTGCTTTGCTCGATGACCTAGAAATCTTCTATGCTCGACGATATGAAAATTTATGGTTTAATAAATCCCCGTCGGATCAGAATCTGAGGTTTTGTTGCCAAAGCCATCATCTTCTTCTACGTCGTCACTGGCATCATCCGATGATTCAGCGCTGGAAATTGTATCATCCATTTTAAAGGCTTCAAAAAACACTCTTTCTTTCGGCGTTAATGGCGTTGGATATTTTCCGGTTGTGCGATCAATTTTCACAAATTTAACCGTGTTAGGAACGCGGAATGGAGTTGAAGGCGTATTTTTCAAAGCTTCTTTCATGAAGTTAATGAAAACAGGAAGTGCCACCGAAGCACCGGTTTCTTCGGAACCTAAAGTTTTTGGCGTATCGAAGCCAATGTAAACTGCGGTTACCAAATCAGGGGAGAAACCAACGAACCAGGAATCGTAAGAATTATTAGTGGTACCTGTTTTACCGCCGATAATTTTACCAACTGATTTAGCGCGCGCCGCCGTTCCACGTTCAACAACACCTTGCAGCATTGAAGTAATTTGGTAAGCAGTTGCAGAATCGGTAACTTGTTCTTTAGTTTCATCTAAAAATGGCACCGGTAATTCGCTGACATCTTTTGAAACATAATCATTAAGATTGTTGATCGAACAAGTTTTGCATTCTCTTTTATCACGGCGATAAATTGTTTTCCCATCGCGATCCTGGATTTTTTCAATCATCAAAGGTGAGATTTTTTTACCACCATTTACCATCATGGAATAAGCAGTAACAAGGCGCACCATTGTTGTTTCGGTTGAACCTAAAACCAGAGAATAAATTTTTTGTGGACTATCGCTAACCCCGAATTTTTTTACTACATCAACCACTTTATCAAGACCAACTTGGTCGGCCATTCTTACAGTTGTAACGTTGCGTGATTGTTCAAGACCCATACGCAAAGTTGTCGGGCCGTAGAATTGTCCGGAATAGTTGCTCGGGCGATAAGGCGGCAAAGCGAAGCCTTGATTGAGAGAAATTTCTTCATCCATAATAACGCTGGCCGGAGTCATGCCATTTTCAAGAGCAGCGATATAACCAAAAGTTTTCATAGTTGAACCAGGCTGACGCATCGCTTGTGTGGCACGGTTAAACTGGTTTGGTGTATCAACATAACCGCCCATCATCGCTAAAACGCGGCCGGTGTGCGGATCCATCGCTAAAAGCGCGCCGTTAACTTCGGGAACTTGGCGTAAGAAATAATTTTCACCTTTCTCGGCTTTCTCAACTAACACAACATCGCCAATCGCTAAAACATCAGTAATCTTTTTTGGAGCCGGTCCAACCGAGTTAACATTGTGATATTTGCGCGCCCATTTCAGCGAAGAAAATTCAATTGAACCTAAAGCGCCATTTTCCACGCCGATTGCCGCGATGTCTTTCGATAAAGAAAGCACGATAGCTTTGCTCCAACTTTCTTTATAAAGTTTTTTCGTATCAAATTTTTGCAATTCTTCCTGCCAGTTTCCATTAGCGTCAATTTTAGTTAAAGCGCCGCGATAGCCATGTTTCTGGTCATATTCTTCAATACCGGCATCAAAGGCTTTTGAAGCAATTTTTTGTAAGCGCGGATCAAGCGTTGTACGAACTACGATGCCATTTTCAAAAACTGAATCCGAACCATAAAGTTGAGTTAATTCTTTTTTAACTGAATCAGAAAAGAAGTTGGCTTTGGTAAATTCATCGCTGTCTTTAACTTTAAGCGAGATTGGTTTTTCCGAAGCTTCAACACCGGTTTTTTCATCAATAAAACCATTTTCCACCATGCGCTCAATTACCCAATTGCGGCGGATTTTAGCTTTTTCAATATTTTTGCGTGGATCAAGTTTGGAAGGCGCTTTCGGCAAAGTTGCGAGCAAAGCTGCTTCTTCAATAGTTAAATCATCAATTGATTTATTGAAGTAAACTTGCGCCGCAGCTGCAACGCCGTAAGCGCCGGAGCCTAGATAAATCTGGTTTAAATAAAGTTCCAAAATGCGATCTTTGGAAAAAGTTTGCGACATGCGGAAAGCCAAAATCGCTTCTTTAATTTTACGTTGGAAAGTTCTTTCGCGGGTTAATAAAAAGTTTTTGACAACTTGTTGCGTGATTGTGGAAGCGCCGCCCATGGAGGTGTCGCCTTTCATCACCGAAAAGAAATTTTGAATGGAAGTTCTAAAAATTGCTAAAGGATCAATGCCGGAATGTTTATAAAAATTAGCATCTTCTGCCGCCAAAAAGGCGTTAATTAAATCTTTCGGAATTGTATCAATCGGAACGAAGATTCTTTTTTCTTTAGAAAATTCACTAATTAATGAGCCATCAGCTGCGTAAAGACGCGTTGTGATCATTGGGCTATAGTTTTTTAATTGCTCATAATCAGGCAAGTTTTCGCTATATTTTTTAAATAAGAAAAACCCGAAAGTGATTAAAATAAGAGTCGCAAAAATACCGACGGCAAATAATGCGCCCAAGGTTCTTTTCATATTTTTTCTTGATCTGGTCACTGTTTTTTAAGTTTTGTTTTTAGAAAAATATTCATCAATCGCTTTGGTCAGACTTTCTGCCACTTTGCGTTTGTAAGTAAGACTGTTCAGAAGTTTTTCTTCTTCTTTGCAGGATAAATATCCAAGTTCAATTAAAACCGAAATCATGTCGGGCGCGGTTAAAACTGCGAAGCCGGCAAATCTGTGTGTGTTTTGCAGAATATTTATTTCGGAACTTTTAATTGATTTGATCGCGATATTAGCGAATCGCGCCGAGCCATTCATAGTATCGCGTTGTGATAAATCAATCAGAGTTTTCATGATGTCTTGGCTAGCGCCAGAAAAATTCATGCCGTTAATAATGTCAACGCGGTTTTCTTTTTGAGCTAATAATTCGGCCTGTTTATCGGAAGATTTTTCGGATAAAGTATAAATTGAAAAACCGGCAACTCCCGAATCTGAAATTGCGTTGGCGTGAAGTGAAATAAATAAATCGGCCTTTTTTTTGCGGGCAATTTGCACGCGTTTGCGCAGAGGAATAAAATTATCTTCATCGCGAGTTAAATAAACTTTATAGCGTTTGGTGTTTATTAACTGTTTACCAAGTTCTTTGGCGTAAGATAAAGTCAGATTTTTTTCTTTGGTGCGGGCAAAAGTGCCAATCGTTCCCGGATCTTTGCCACCGTGGCCGGAATCAATTACGATAATCGGCATTTTTTGTAAAACAGGCGAGGTTTTGGTTGAAACTGTGTTGGTTTCGTAATTCGAACCTTTGGGAATTTTTCTTACTATATATTTCGCGGAACCATCAGGATTAACAATTCTTTCAGTTTGAACTTCAAATTCCTGAACCTTGTCGGAAATCGCATCATTTTTGACAATTGTTTTAACTTTTGTAACTGCTGTTGTTTGCGCGCCGCTTTCAATTCCAACTAATTCGGCAGTAATTTTCCCTTTTTCAAATTTGGTTTTTTGGACTGAAATTTTTTGGTTCAAATCAAAAACCAATCGCAACGAGCCATCGCCTTTACGACTGCGAAATGAAGTGGCGAAAGCAGGAATGGCAGGTTTATAAGTAGCCTTTTCGAAATCGGCATTAGCAATATCAATCACGAGACGGGAAGGGTTTTCTAAAGTAAAAACCTTAAACTCACTTTTATCGGAAATAAAAATTTCCAACTGGTTTTTGGCATTAAATCCGATTTTATTAATTTTCACTTCCGGAACTTCTGCCCAAATTTTTGACGCAACAAAACACATTGCCAAAGCAATAAACAAGCCGGCTTTAATGTGTTTTAAATTATTCATTTTTGAAATTTAGGGAATTGGAAATAAGCGTGCAGATATTTATTCTACCTTCTAATTTTTAGATTTTTTCACGCAACTTATTTTAGTTTAAGAAAAAGGGGCCAGGCTACTTTTCTTTTTTTTTACCTCCGTCATTGCGAGCGCAGCGCGGCAATCCAGATTCTAAGAAAAAGGGGCCAGGCTACTTTTCTTTTTTTTTACCTCCGTCATTGCGAGCG
>JAZKII010000016.1:0-4345 GCA_040384945.1 Pseudomonadota bacterium | reverse complement strand
TTTTAGGTGGTCGAGCAAAGCGCGAAAGCGCGTCGTCGAGACCCTAGCTCGATTTTTCAACTTACTTCCCAATAAACACCGCCTCAACTTTCTCTTCTTTTTTATCAATCTCATCCATCAGCGAAAACTCAATTACACCGCGTCCTTCCTCATTTCCTTCCATAAATTCTTTTGGCATAATTACATAAACCTTAAACGCCGCAACTGAATCAGGTGCTACTTCCATATGATCCGGTTCAACATTTTGCATTTTTAAAATTGCATTTTGTGGCCCATGAATTTTTAGGCTAAAAATCTTATTCTCATGAGTTTTATTCATGAGTTTTAACGTATAGCCATTACGAATTGAGCCGTCAGAAAGAGTTACGAAAATCGGGTTACGATCAGGTAGAATCATGGTTTCCAGAGTTGGCTTAAAAACCAAACTGCGCAGCATTATTGCCGAAACCAAAATTAAAATCGCGGCATAAAGAAAAGTGCGTGGTTGCAGAATTTTGAATTTTTTCTGCGGGATCGGATCCAGTAAATGATTCATAGTGTCATAGCGAATGAGGCCTTTGGGAAGGCCGATTTTTTCCATCACATTGTCGCAGGCATCAACGCAAAGTCCGCAGGCAATGCATTCCATTTGTAATCCATTTCGAATATCGATTCCGGTAGGACAAACCACTACGCATTGTTTGCAATCAATACAATGGCCGCGATTTTTAAAATCTTCGCCTTGTTTCATTTTGCCACGTGTTTCGCCGCGTTTTTCATCGTAAGTAATGATAAGAGTATTTTTATCAAACATCGCCGATTGAAAACGTGCGTAAGGGCACATGTATGTACAAACATGTTCGCGCGCAAAACCTGCCATAACATAAGTAGAAGCAGCAATTCCTAAGACCCAGCCCAGCGCATCCCAAGATATTTGGCCGTGAAAAAGATTTTTGGTGAATGTAATTGAATCGGTAAAATAACTAACAAAAGCATATCCGGTAAGGAGCGAAACTATTATCCAGCTGCTGTGAGTTAGAAATTTTAGCCAGAATTTTTTGAAGTTTTTTTTACGATCAAGTAAAATGCGATCATTGCGATCGCCTTGAAATAAACGCTCCAGCGCGATAAAAATATCCGTCCACACAGTTTGAAAACAAGCGTAACCGCACCAAATTCTGCCGAAAAGCGAAGTTACGAAAAATAATGCGACGGCAGCAATTATAAGGATTCCGGCTAAATAATAAACTTCCTGCGGCCAAATTTCGATGCCGAAAAAATAAGCTTTTCCGCCCGGAAAATCGATGAGGATTGCCTGATTCGGAGCCCCACCAGCACGCTCGTAGCGCAAGAAAGGAAAGAAAAAATAAATACTTAAAAACACGCTGTTTAAAATCCATTTCAAGCGGCGAAAACGTCCCTTAACTTTTTGGGGATAAAGACGTTTTTTTGCTTCAAAAAGAGGGATGGACATTGGAAATGCTTTGAATTTTTTAACGGGAAGTTAAGAAGGTAATTTAATTAATCTTTTTTAAATACCTGCAAAAATTTTCATGAACCAAATCGCAATCAAAATGCTGATGGGAGATCGCGCCAAATATTTGGGCCTAATTTTTGGTATTATGTTTGCGACACTTTTGATGGCGCAACAAATGTCGTTATTTTTAGGAATCATTGGGCGAACTTATGCCACGATTGATGAAACCAGCGAAGTTGATATTTGGGTGATGGATAAAAAAGTGCAATATTTAGATGGCGTTGAACCACTTCCCGACACAGCTTTGGCACAGGTTCGCAGCGTTGACGGTGTAAAATGGGCGGTTCCATTACATAAAGGAAACGTAGTTGTAAAAGTTAATAACAGCTTACAAACAGTTGGCTTAGTTGGGGTGGACGATATTTCATTTGTCGGCGCGCCGCGCAAAATGGTGATGGGAAATCTTGAAGATCTTAAAATAAAAAATGCCGTAATTGTTGATCGTTTGGGCTACAGCTATATTTGGCCGGACGAGCCTTATAAAATCGGTCGCGAATTTGAAGCTAATGACCAAAGAATGTTGTTGGTTGGAATTTGTGACTCGACACCAAATTTTGCATCTCCCGTAATAATGTATGCGCGCTATTCCGAAGCAATTCACTACACCGGACAATCGCGAAATAAAATGTCATTTGTAGTGGCCAAAGCTCAAGATGGTGTTGATCCAAGAGAAGTGGCTAATCGCATCAATCAGGAAACTAATTTAAAAGCTCAAACCTGGAAAGAATTTTCTCATGCGACAAGAAATTATTATTTAACCCACACCGGAATTGCGATTAATTTTGGAATTACAGTTTTGCTTGGATTCATAATCGGCGCGGTAATTTCAGGGCAAACTTTTTATATTTTTATTGTCGAAAATTTAAAACAATTCGCGGCGTTAAAAGCGATTGGTGTGACTAATAATAAAATTTTAAAAATGGTTTTAACCCAGGCGGCTGTAGTTGGTTCAATTGGTTTTGCGATTGGAATTGGATTAACTTCGATTTTTTTAAAAAAAGTTTCCGGCGGCGCCAGTGCTTTCAAAGGATTTTTCTTGCCGTGGCAAGTTGTGCTGGGTGTGGCTTTAGCTGTAGTTTTAATTATGTTTATTTCTAGTTTTATCAGTATCAGAAAAGTTTTTGTTACTGATCCGGCAATTGTTTTTAGGGGATGATTTATGAATAAAAAAATCTCCATCGAAACCAAAAATATCAGTAAAGATTTCCAAGTTGGTGATCAAAACCTGCGTGTGCTTTTTGATATTAATTTAAGAATTTATGCCGGCGAACTCACTATGCTAGTGGGTCCGTCTGGTTGTGGCAAAACTACATTAATTTCAATTATCAGCGGAATTTTAAGTCAAACTGAAGGCGAAGTAATTATTAATGACGAAATAATTACCCAACTTCCTGACGAAAAAAAAGTCGATTTCCGTCGCAAAAATTTAGGATTTATTTTCCAGCAATATAATCTTTTGCCAGCTTTAACTGCTGCCGAAAACGCAGCAATCCCGCTCATCGCCGATGATGTTGAAATTGCTAAAGCTTGCAAAAAATCAGCCGCGATTTTGCGCGAAATCGGCATGGAAAATCATACCGAAAAATTACCGGCGCAACTTTCCGGCGGTCAACAACAACGTGTCGCAATCGCGCGCGCCTTGGTTCACGAGCCTTCAGTAATTATTTGTGATGAACCAACTGCGGCACTTGATGCTGCAACTGGTCATAAAGTGATGGAAATTTTACGCGATAATGCCTTAAAAAGTGGGCGCGCTGTAATTGTTGTGACTCACGATGACCGTATTTTCAAGTTCGCCAATCGTATTATCCAAATGGAAGATGGAAGGATTATAAATGATAAATAAAAAAATTAAAAACTTGGTGAAGCAAAAACATTTTGTTTTGAAAATTCTTTTGCCTGCGATTGCGGCGCTAATGTTTTTAAGCGCGATTATCGGTTTATTTCAAAATCCTAAACGCAAAAATCTGGAGCCGCAAAATCCGGTAACAATTTCAGCTTACGCGCACAGTGTTTCCGGGCTTGGAGTTACTGAACCGCAAAGTGAATCAATTGCAATTGGCACAAATATTTCAGGAATTGTTGCAGAAATTTATGTTAAAGCCGGAGATAAAGTTAAAAAAGGCGATAAGCTTTTTACCGTTGATGATCGCGAGGTTAAAGCCAATCTCGATTTAAAAACGGCAGAATTTAAAGCTGCAGAATTTGATGCCGAAGAAAAGCGCCAGGAATTTAAAATGTATAAAAATATTGATGATGAACGCGCTTATAGTCGTGATGAATTTAACAAAAAAAGAATTGCCGCCGGAATCTTTGAACAAAAGGCAAAACAGGCAAAAGCCGAAATGGAAATGGCCAAAATTGTGGTGGATAAATCGACGGTAAAAGCGCCGATAAAAGCTGAAATTTTAAAAGTTGATATTCGTCCCGGCGAGTTTGCACAAGGCGGTGCGCTTTCGAAATCGCTAATGATTATTGGTGATTTATCGGTGATGCATGTGCGCGTTGAAATTGATGAATCGGATGCACATCGCGTAAATCCAAATCGTCCCGCAACGGCCTTTTTACGTGGCCAGCCAGCATTTAAAATTCCGTTAAAATTTGTCAGAATCGAACCTTATATTGTGCCGAAAGTTTCATTAAGTGGCGGCAATGCAGAAAAAATTGATACGCGAGTTTTGCAGGCGATTTATAGTTTTGAAAATAATTTTGAGCCAAAAATTCTGGTTGGTCAGCAACTGGATGTTTATATTGAGTCGGAGTGATGGCGTGTTGAGATCGAGCTAGCATCTCGACGACGCGCTAAAGCGCTTTGCTCGATGACCTAAA
>JAZKII010000015.1:0-15096 GCA_040384945.1 Pseudomonadota bacterium | reverse complement strand
CAACATCCAGCCAGCATCTCGACGACGCACTTCGTGCTTTGCTCGATGACCTGAATCATATTTCTTTGCGACTAGATCTCAAATTACAACTCTCATGAAACTTACTCTCTCCTGGCTCAAAGAATATCTCAACACTTCCGCATCTCTTGAAGAAATCTGCAATAAACTAACCAGCATCGGCTTGGAAGTTGAATCAGTTGAAGACAAAGCAAAACTCCTCGCACCATTCACTGTTGCCAAAATTATCTCCGCTAATCCTCACGAAAATTCTACCAAATTAAAAATCTGCCAAGTTCAAACTGCTGATTCGCAAACTCCACTACAAATTATTTGCGGCGCTACAAATGCCAGAACCGGTTTAAAAGTTGCTTACGCGCCAATTGGCTCAGTAATTCCTGCTAATCAAATGATAATTAAAAAAGCCAAAATCGCTGGCGTTGAAAGCAATGGAATGTTGTGTTCCGCGCGCGAATTATCTTTAGGAAATGAAGATGCCGGCATTATTGAAATTGATGAAAAATGGGAAATCGGCAGCAAAATTACTGAAGTTTATGCTTTAAATGACGCGGTGATTGAAATTAACGTCACGCCAAATCGAGGAGATTGTTTAGGAATTTACGGAATCGCGCGCGACTTGGCCGCAACTGGAATCGGCACTTTAAAAAATTTGGAAATTAAAAAAATCGCGGCGCAATTTTCTTTCCCGATTGAAGTTAAAAATGAAGCTGAATCAGATTGCAATTATGCCGCTTTCCGCTCAATAAAAAATGTTAAAAATTGCGAATCACCAAAATGGTTGAAAGAAAAATTAAATTCTCTTGGTTCAAATTCAATTTCGGCGATCGTTGATATCACTAATTATGTGATGCTTTCGCTAAATCGCCCGATGCATGCTTATGATGCCAAAAAAATTGATGGCGCGCTGGAAATTCGTTTTGCTAAAAATGATGAAAAATTCACTTCGCTAAAAAAAGAAGAATATGTTTTGGATGAAAAAATCCTCGTAATTTCTGATTCAAAAAAAGCAGTTGGAATTGCTGGCATTATTGGATCTCTCGATTCTTCATGTGATTTAGAAACTTCAGAAATCTTGCTTGAAGCGGCATTTTTTATGCCTTCCTCGATTGCTTATTCCGGACGCAAATTAAATATTTTATCCGATGCCAGATTTCGTTTCGAAAGAGGCGTTGATGAAAATACCTGCGAAAGAGGAATTGATTTAGCAACGCAATTAATTTTAGAAATTTGCGGCGGCGAAGTTAGCGAAACAAAAATTATCGGCAAACAAACTGCAGCTAAAAAAGTTGAATTTGATTTAGCAAAAATCAAAAAATTAATCAGCGTTGAAGTGCCATCAGACAAAGCTGCACAGATTTTGACTGATTTGGGATTTGGTCTGGAAAAAATTTCTGCGGAAAAATTTTTAGTCACAGTTCCATCGCATCGTCACGATATTTCTGCTTCCGAAGATTTGATTGAAGAAGTAGCAAGAATTTTTGGTTATGATAAAATCATTAAAGAACCACTTGCGAAAACTGATGAAAAACTACAAGAAAATATTCTTCACAAAATCAGGTCTTACTTGGCTTCACAAGGCATGGTTGAAACTATTAATTGGTCATTTGTTGATGCAAATTTAGTCGAAATTTTTGCTGAAAAAAATGAAAAATTAATTTTAAAAAATCCAATCAGCATTGAATTAAATCACATGCGCCCGAATTTGATGATTGGTTTACTCGAATCTTACAAAAGAAATTCTTTACGAAATTTTTCTGATCTTGCACTTTTTGAAATCGGAAATGTTTTTTCTGATGGCCAGAAATCAATGATTTCAGGCATTCGCGCCGGAAAAAATAAAGAACAAAATCATTATCATGATGCTCGTGATTTTGATGTTTTTGATGTGAAAAAAGATTTTCTCGATGTGCTGGAAATTTTTGGCCTGCGCGCTGAAAGTCTGCAAATGAGTACTGATAATGCCCCGAAATATTATCACCCTCACCGCTTTGCCGCTTTGAAACTTGGTAAAAATTTAATTGGTTATTTCGGTGAAATTCATCCGGCAATTGCCAAAAAATTTGATTTAAAAAATCGCGTTAATGCTTTTGAAATTTTTGTTGATGCCTTGCCAGCACAGCAAAAATCAAGCGCACGCAAAGCATTCGTAATTAATGATTTACAAGCTGTGGAACGTGATTTTGCATTTTTGGTAAATAAAGATCAGGCGATTGGAGAGTTGGTTAAAACCATTGCCAATTGTGATAAACAGCTGATCAAAGAAGTTAATATTTTCGATATTTTCAGCGGGAAAAATATTGCCGAAGATAAAAAATCCGTAGCTTTAAGAGTTAAAATTCAGCCGATTGAAAAAACTTTAACTTCGGAAGAAATTGATGTGATTGGCAAAAAAATTATTGAAGCAGTAGGTAAATTTTACGGAGCAACTCTGCGAGAATAGTGATGTTTATTCGCTTTATCACTTTCCTTTAAAAATTATTTTCTTGCTCTTTTTGGAAAAATTTAAAGAAATTGTTCCTGTAATAATAAACCGGCAACTTTAGCTATATATCTTAAGAACCAGTTAGAAATGCAATTTATTTAGCCTCTTTCTGCACCTATATTAGTCCGAAAAAAACTTCTTGTTGTAGGTAGTATTCTTACATTATTTGACGGACTCATATTTTTCTCTTCCCCTTTCTCTTTAGAAACTATCTTTCTTTTTTTGCTATCATTATTGGTTACTGCAAAATCAAGATCCTCGATTACAGTTGATGCCAAGGAGTCTCTCAACTCTTCCACTTCGGCAAAATCAACACTAAGACTAGTAGCAGTTCCTTCAAAAGCCGGTGATTTTTCGGACTCTTCAGATCTGACCGTAGATGGGGTCTCAACATTTTTGATAACGGTATTGATATCATGAATGTTATCTTTAACAGTACGAATTCTTTTCATAATTTCTGACTTTAATTATTTCCTAACTTTCCTCGGCAAAGCAAAAAAAGTATTTTCAGTAATGCCATCCATATCTGACACCACAACTTCGCTTTTAGAAATTTCTTTTATTTTATTTACCACATCTTGAACCAAAACTTCCGGTGCTGAAGCTCCCGCCGTTAGGCCGATAGTTTTTACATTCTCAAACCATTTAGGATCAACGTCAGCGCCGCCGTTAATTAAATAAGATGGTAATCCGCATTCTTCTCCCAAATCTCTCAGGCGGTTCGAATTTGAACTATTTTTTGCACCGATAACTAATAAAATATCCACCATTTTTGAAAGCGCGCGTACTGCGTCCTGGCGGTTTTGAGTAGCGTAGCAAATATCTTTAGTCGCTAAACCAAGCTGCATTTGCGGAAATCTTTTTTCTAAAATCTCGACGATTTTTTTAGTGTCATCAACGCTTAAAGTTGTTTGAGTTACGTAAGCAATTTTTTCAGGATGTTTTATTTCAACCGTGCGCGCATCATTTTCATCAGTCACCAAAATCACGTCTTTTTTTACGCGGCCGCTCGTACCTTCAACTTCCGGATGACCTTTGTGACCAATCAAAATTATTTCATAATTTTCTTCTTCATATTTTTTGGCTTCGCGATGCACTTTGCTAACTAATGGACAAGTGGCATCAATTACATCTAAACCGCGCGCCAGTGAATCTTCTTCAACGCGGTCGGAAACACCATGAGCCGAAAAAATTGTAATTGCACCGGCGGGAATTTGATCAACTTCATCAACAAAAATTGCGCCTTTTTTGCGTAGTGATTCGACCACGAATTTATTATGCACGATTTCGTGGCGCACATAAATTGGCGGACCAAATTTAGCTAAGGCTTTTTCAACGGTTTCAATTGCGCGAGTTACGCCAGCACAGAATCCGCGCGGCTTGGCAAGAATGATATTCATTTTGGAAAAATGGATTTGAAGGGAAAATTTGTTGGAGGGAGATTACAGTGGGGTAAGAAAATGGCAAGCATCTGATGGTAATTATCCATCCTCCTTGAGCCGAAAGGCTCTAATATCTCATGAGCTTTTTGATAAAGCTAACATAATTAAAAAAATGGGGACTAAAAACCTCACTTTCCTGACCCAGTTTTTCAGCAAAAATCTCACTTTTTTCCGATTTTTTGTTCAGTCCTCGGTATATTTTATCCTCTATTTTAGTATCAAAACCTCCTTTCTTAAACCAAACTCTAGACTAGCATTTATCTAGCTTTAGTACACACAAAGTAATTTTTTTCACGTACAAGAAAAATCTTGCAAAGAATCTTATAAAATTTAAAAAATATTTTTAGGCTCAACTAGAGATGACAATTATTTTTCTTCTTTTGATTTTGTAATAATTTATTTATGAATAAATATGAAAGATCCAACTACTCCTTCAGAGCAATTCCTTTTCGGCGAAAACTACCTAAACGGAACTGGAGTTGAACAAAATGCAGCGGAAGCAGTAAGGTTTTACAGATTAGCTGCAGCTCAAGGATATGCTCCAGCACAATGCAATCTTGGAACTTGCTTAATAAATGGAACTGGAGTTGAAAAAAATGCAGCGGAAGCAGTAAATTTTTACAGATTAGCTGCAGCTCAAGGACTTGCTCCAGCACAATACCATCTTGGAATTTGCTTAGACAATGGAACTGGAGTTGAAAAAAATGCAGCGGAAGCAGTAAGGTTTTACAGATTAGCTGCAGCTCAAGGATATGCTCCAGCACAATGCAATCTTGGAACTTGCTTAATAAATGGAACTGGAGTTGAAAAAAATGCAGCGGAAGCAGTAAATTTTTACAGATTAGCTGCAGCTCAAGGAAATGCTCCAGCACAATACAATCTTGGAGTTTGTTTAGGAAATGGAACTGGAGTTAAAAAAAATGCAGCGGAAGCAGTAAGTTTTTACAGATTAGCTGCAGCTCAAGGATATGCTCCAGCACAATACAATCTTGGAGTTTGCTTAAGAAATGGAACTGGAGTTGAAAAAGACTCGTCGCAAGCAATTTTGTTATTTGTTCTAGCATATCAATCAGGACAACCATATGCGAAAAATGCCATTAATGCAAAAAAGCTTTCTGGAAGCCACTTCATTCAGGTAGACTTAAGAGGTAACAATACCCCGTTAAATGCCGAACAACTTCTGAACATAATTTCTTCAGAAGATATTCTCAAAAGAATTTCCAACAATAATTCGAGATTAATTGGTGATTTAGTTAGCGTTAGTCAGTCGGTTTTAAGTGGAGAAGACTTGTCAAGAATCAGAGACCAACTTCTGACAATTCCTAGTCTAGATGAGGAGAGATCGAAATCTTGTTTAGCAATAACTAAAATTTTAAGCGAACAAGACAATCCGTTACATAATAACACTACAAAAATTCAGCAGCAGCCGTCACATTCCCCTAGAGAAGCTGAGGTTACTACCGTCTCACATAAACACAAAGATCACATTGAGACACTGTAAGCAGAATTTAGCTACTCGTGCCATCACCATTGAGTCTCAAAAGGATCGAGGATCTCATGAGCTGGGCTTTACACCAAAAAACTCTTGAGATCCTCGGATCAGAGCCAAGGATGACGGATTTTTTTACGGATACGAATTATCTAAGCTTTCAAAAATGGAGTAACTGAAACTGCGATCCATCTATCGCAAGCTATTTTTGCTGATGCTAAAGCAGCTTCAGGATTTTCAGCGAGGTATTTTTCTAAAACTTCTTTAACTTCAGCGCCATGATCTAAATCAACTTCGACGTGAATTGATAACCATCTTCTTTGATCTTTCTCAATATTTAATCTTTGCAACATTGCTTTGACATGATCGCCAACTTTATCGGCAATATTTTCATAAACATATAATGCGCCGAGAAAGCCGTTAACATGACCACCTTGAAGTGAAATCCAGAATTTATCCATGTCTGTTACTTCTTGCGGAGTTTCTGCGTTTGGAACTAAGCCAAATCCTTTCAGATCTTGCTTGGCCAACATGTAATGATTTCTTTCTTCAAGATACATGTGATGAAAATAATCGCGAAGTTCCTGATTCGGACTATTGTCGGAAATTGCTTTGAGCTTATCACCGCTTTTCAGGGTGTAATGATACATCATGTTTAGAAATCTTTTATAACCATCAAGATCAGTTTTTTCTAAACCTTTTATTACAGCATCAGCTGCTTTCTTGGCATATGACTCCAATTGTTCAAATGTAGCCTCATTAGAAACTACATTTTCTTTTTGTGCGACCGCTTTCATTATAACCTCATTAAATTATTAAAGTAATAAATTGGCGATCTGAACAACTGGAGACTGTTTACGTATTAATAAATTTTAACTAGATCACCAAGGTGGAATCTTTATTTCTCGAGAAGTTCTTCATTGATAAAATCTAGAACTAAACGGAATTCTTCTTTAACTTTATTTATGATTTCGCCTTTTTGATCAGAATTATCTTCCGGGTGTTTTTGGGCATATTCTAAAACTTTAGAAAGATCAAATGCACCAATTGAAGCTGAGGCGCCTTTAAATGCGTGGGCTGCCATGTACCAGGAATTATTGTCATTTTCTTTGATTGCATCTTCCATTTTAATGATATTGCGATGAGCATTTTCTGAGAAAATCTTAAATAGCTCTCTCTCGAATTCAGCATCGTTATCAATAATGCTTCTTAGGAATTCTACGTCGATTGCTTTTTTATGATTTTGATTGTTTTCCATATAGAGTTTTAAAATTAATTAATAACGAGACTGGTGGACAAGGCATTTAACCTGATGCCAGACTCTTTTACCGCTTTTGAGTTTAAAGTTAACTCAAAATTTCTTCTACCCATTTGAACTTGTAACATACCGCCAATTTCAGTGAAACCGTCGAAAATTGCAATTGTCAGAATTTTCTTCTTATTCAATTTGTCAATTTCTGCTCTTAAACCTTTTTCACGACCTTGAGCGATATAAACCGCCTTACATTGTTCATATTTCTTTGGTTCGAGATCAAGGTCAATAAATGTTTTATCTTGAGTAGCAATTACTTTTGAAACCTCGTCACTGCCAATACCACATATTGGACCATGTTTCGGGGTTTGGGTTGTATGAACAATATCTTGTATAAAGCCAGCGAATGCAACAGCCGCTTCGTCTTCAATGATGTCGGAAAAACAATCAAAAGTGACGAAAAATATAGCTGTGAAAAACGTGACTAATTTTAAATTTCTAAACTTCATTTTTATTTCTCAAAGTTTTTTTAAATAAAATTACGATTAATATTGCCAAACCAGCTTAAAATAGAAGGTTCGGCCAAATTCCGTTGACCTGTTATAAAGAGCTTTACTGAATTCTTTATGTACCTGGTTTAGCACATTCTGAACGCCAATGCTCAAATCGAGATTACGCGTTGGCAAATAGCCAAAACGGGTATCAAACCTGAAATATGAAGGAATGCCTTTTTGTTGTACATTTGCACCAGCGCTCGGGAGGCCGGAAACGTAATAAAGGATATTATCAAACTCATAGTTTGAGCCAATATTATAAAAAGATTTTAACTTGAACTGGCTTTGCGGTACGGTTCCTTCATTAACCTGTAAAGCAGCTGCCGTCGCGATTCTTGTGACAGCATCGGTAGAATTATCGCTTATATGCAAATCCATTTTGGTGAAATCGTAATTCGCTTCTAATCTCCAATCATCATTTGCCTGCCATTTTCCGGTAATTTCAGCACCGTAAGATTCACCAAAACCAAGATTTGCTGCTGTTGGAGTTGCAAGTAGAGGATTAGCATTTCCGATTGCTTCAGAAGTTTTTAACTTTGAGTAATCATTATAAAACGCACTAATATCAATCATTGTACTGCGAGTTGGCTTAACTTTATATCCCGCTTCATAGGCCATTAATTCTTCTGATTCATAAGTGTTACTGCCTTGTGCGATAATTCCATAAGGAGACGCATCATTTCTAACGGTGGCACCATCTTCAGATCTGGTTGGAGTTCTTACTGCTCTTGAAATTGAAGCCCAAATAGTTTGATTGCGAGTTGGATAATAAGCGAGTCGTGCGCTTGGCATATATTCGAAACCGGTAAAATCATTGATCAGGAATTTTGAACCCAGAATCAGGTTTAATTTATCCGGAACCAAAGTGATTTTATCTTGGAGAAAGGCGCTATATAATTCGTCATTTCTTCTGTCTGGTGAATAATTAATCGGAATGATTGGTGTAACTCCAAAAGTAGCTGCACGCGCTTCTTCAGAATCGTCAGTTATTTGCCTGTAGCCCAAGCCCCAGCTTAACTGATTGGTATCATTCATTGTATAGAAATGCTGGAAATCAATATCAAAAGTTCTGGAACTTCTTTGTAAAAAAGAGGTGCTGAATTGCTCATAATCAAAATATGAATTCAGGGTGAAATTTGATTTTTGGGATAATTTTCGATCCCAGCTCATCATCAGGTTTCCACCGCGGGAGTCTTTATTATTTCCACCCGGATTCGTAAAAGTTGCGAAATAATTTTCTGCAACACCACTATAAATATCACCGTGAAATGAGAGGGAATTATTTTTAATTGAGCTCATATCATATCTAAATCCCGCTCTGTCTTGTCTAGTTCCATCATGGTTGCTGCCATGATTATCTGACCTGTCCACACCATCACGAATCGCTTTTTTCACATAAAGACGATAATCATCATTGCTAGCAGTTTTGCCGCCATATCTGGCTTCGGTAATTGATTTATCTTGGCTACCAACGATTTGAGAAATGTATGTACCTTGTGTTTGCGCTGCACTTTTGGTAATGATATTAATCACCCCATCAACGGCATTTGCGCCCCAAACAGTTCCTGGTCCTCTGGCAATTTCAATTCTGTCTATATCTTCCATAACATAATCCTGAGTATCCCAGGCTACTCCCGAAAATAAATAAGTATAAATTACACGACCATCGATCATTACCAAAACTTTATTGGAAAATTGACGATCAAAACCTCTGATTCCAATTGCCCAGGAATTGCCATTTAACCGCGCCACTTGGACACCGGGCGCTAAACGTAATGCTTCTGGAATTGATGTGATTCCAGATCTTCTAATATCTTCACCCGAAAGAATATAAATAGCAGAAGGCGAATCAAATGCACTTTCCCGTTTTTTAGATATTGAGAAAACTTCAGGATTAAATGACAAATCCTGGTTTTTCTGATTCGCTTCTGCCTTATCTTCAGCATGTGAAGATTGGCAGAAAAGAATCAGACAAACCGCTGAAATCAATAATCTTGTAATTGACCGACTTCTAGAAATCATTTGGGAGAATTTTCTGATTAATATTGCCAAACTGCTTTAACGTAGAATGTACGCCCAATTTCAGTTTGGTTATTATAAAGTGCTGCTTTGAACTCTCTGTGACCTTGATTTAACAAGTTTTGAATTCCAACACTCAAGTCGAGATTTCTTGATGGAAGATAACCAAGTCTGGTGTCAAATCTAAAGTAAGATGGAATACCAGTTGTACGGAAAGTTGCACCAGCTGTTGGCAGGTTGTCGACATAATACAAAATATTGTCGAACTCAACTTTTGGACTGATATTATAAAATGATCTCAACTTAATTTGATTTTTCGGAGACATTCCTTCCGCAACTTGAAGACCATCAGCAGCGCCGATGATTGAAGTGCTGCTGTCGGTTGAATTATCGCTAATATGAAGATCAAGATTTAAGTAATCATAACTGGCTTCCATTCTCCAGTCGTTAGTTACTTGCCATTTACCACTGATTTCAAATCCTTGCGATTCACCATAACCAAGATTTGCCGCAGTTGGAGTAGATGGAGTTGTATTAGTAACTGCTTCAAAAGTTCTTAATTTTGAATATTGATTATAAAAAGCAGTAGCGTCGATCAAGGTTTTAGTAGTTGGCTTGATTCTATAACCAACTTCATAAGCGATTAACTGCTCAATTCCGTAAGTTGAACTGCCTTGATTAACAGTTGTGTTGGAATTGGTGGATTTTAACGTAATATCACTTTCCGCTCTGGTCGGAGTTCTGATTGCCCTTGAAACCGATGCCCAAACCGTTTGGTTGCGTGATGGATAATAAGCCAATCTCGCATTTGGTTGATATTCAAAACCGGTAAATTCGTTTTTCTCAAATTTTGAACCGATAGTTAAATATAATTTATCCGGAATCAGGCCAAATTTTTCTTGGATAAAGGCCGTGAACCATTGGTCATTTCTATGATCCGGAGAATAGTTAATCGGAACAGCGCCGTTTAACGTGGTGCTTTCTTCAATATCATCCGCAATTTGTCTATATCCCAAACCCCAGATAAACTGGTTATCTTTGGAGGAATTATAAAAATGTTGGAAATCAACGTCGAAAGTTTGTGAACTTCTTTGTAAAACCGGAATGCTAAATTGATCGTAATCATAATAGCTGTTCAGGATGAAGCTTGATTGCTTGGATAATTTTTTATCCCAGTTCACAACGATGTTTCCACCGCGGGAATCTTTGTCATTTTTATTCGGATTATTCAGGGTGGTAAAATAATTGCTGGCAGTGCCGCTGAAAATATCACCGTGAATTGAGATTGAGCTGTCTTTTATTGAGCTAATATCATATCTGAAACCCGCTCTATCCTGACTATTACCATCATGATTACTGCCTTTAGTAGTATAGTTATCCAAGCCATCTCTTACTGCTTTTTTAACGTATAATCTGTAATCATCTTTATTATTATTTAAAGATCCGCCGTAACGGGCTTCTGTAATTGATTTATCTTGATCGCCTACAATTTGTGAAACATAAACACCTTGAGTTCTAACTGCGCTTTTAGTGATGATATTGATAATACCATTAACCGCATTTGATCCCCAGATTGTTCCACCTGGCCCTCTGATCACCTCGATTCTATCAATATCTTCCATTACATAATCATGAATGTCCCAAGCCACACCTGAGAATAACTGCGTGTAAACAGTTCGGCCATCAATCATTACCAAAAGTTTATTGGAAAATTGTCTGTCAAAACCGCGAATTGAAATCGCCCAAGTATTACCACTCATTCTGGCAACTTGTACACCCGGAACCAATCTTAAAGCTTCTGGAATTGAAGTTGCTCCTGATCTTCTAATATCTTCTGAACCAAGAACATAAGTTGCTGAAGCTGCGTCAAAAGCATTTTCTTTTTTCTTGGAGAGAGAAAAAATTTGCGGATTAAACGTCATGCTCTTTTTTTCTTCGGCAGTTGTGTCATCTGCGGCACTTACAACCGGAGAAAAAGACATAAAGCAAATCACGGAGATCGTTATTCCAAATATTTTTCTCATAGTTCTATTTTAATTATTATTGAAGCTTTGTATACATTGGAAACATTTTGATGAAGTTATAGGTTTTCTTTTCCTTCCATGGAAAATTCATTACTATTTCTACATCATAACCGAGCCTTCTTAGTGTTTTTCTGTCACTTCTACAAACGACAGCAACAGCAACTGCAAAAACATAATTGCAACCGTGAGCCCTTGATTCCTTAAATAAGTAATCAAACATTGCAGCCGTAACATTTGAATCTCTATGATGTTTTTCTACTACTAATGCAGAGATTTCACTAAGGATAAGATCTTCTCTGTGATCGTATTTTCTGATAAATTTTTTATAGTCATATTGGGTACCCGGAATTTCGTTGGAAAGAAATTCGCATTCATCAGAAAACATAACTCTGATTCCACCAATGACTTTTCCACTTTCAACAGCCACAGCAATTTTGCCGTTACGATCAAATTTATTTTCCGATCCATCATAATCTGCCCATCCATTTTCATCACGATATGCTGTTTGACGCAAATCATAATACTGATTCAATAATTCTGAATCTTTTGTAAAAAAAACTTCCAATTCGTCTCCTTGAGTGTTGTTTGTGGGTTATAATATTTTCTTTAAGAAAAATTGAAAAAAATTCTGGCAAAAATTTGGTTTCCAATAAAAATTCCTGCCTAAAGATTCGAAGTCTCAAAAAAAGACAATGAACAAAATGCTTTATTTTAGCATGACTGATAAAATGTTCCAAAAAGAGAAATTTGAATTTATTCCAACTTAAAGACCAGTAAAAATGTTTGACAGCGCCCGCTATCAAAATAGAACACTCGAAATCCAAAGCCAAACCGTCATCAATTTTAAAAATAGACGAGATCTAAAAATCAAATGTTTCCAAGCTTAGCCAAGTTTATTACTAGAAAAAACCAGACTGCAGCAACAGCTTTAAAAAAAGACAAACCTATAAAAAGAAGAAATTTTGCCGAAAAAATTTCTTATTTCTTCGCCCTCATCTTCTCAGTTAAAAATGATTACTATCACGAAAAAATAATCGCTCGCAGCAAATTTGATTCTACTTATCCACGTCGCTTCTGGAAAATTCGTCGTCGTTATGAAAGAAGAAAAAAGCCGATTAAGCGCGAACAGCAAATGGATTTGGCGCAATCTTACACTATTTTCTCTTATATTTTAATCGCTCTGATTCTGGGTTGGGTAACTCTAAATACTTTCATGGTTTATCGCAGCTTCTGGGTTTCGCTCGATAAGCAAGTTAAATTCCAAAGTGGCGTTGTAGAAAAAGCCGCAACTTCTTTGATGGCCGCAGTTGATAATTATTTAAACTATGTCGGCGATAAAATTTTGACTTTGCAAGGCGAGAAGAAAAAGGAAACTATTTCCAAAATTCTGAAAAAAACCCTCAACCGCGACGCATTACAAAGAAACGTTTCCTCCTGGATGAATATCAGTTTCGTTGATGATAATAGTTTAGTCGCCGTAACTTCCGACGAAGGTGTTCTAAAAAAACCAGTTGAACCAAAGGAATATTTCCCGGTTAAAGAAGCAGAAAAGAAAAATGCCTGGCGCTTGAAAGTCGGCCGCAAAACCCACATTGAAACCGACATCGCTTCTTACGACATGTTACCAATCGCCATGCGTATCGATTATGATAATTTAAAACCAATCGGAACTTTCATCGCCCAACTTCCGATTGAAGTTATCCAAAGACAAATCGATTGGGTTTTCGGTGACGAAGATATTTGTTATATGTTGGTTGATCATAATTTTGATTTGCTGGCCAATTCCACCAGTTTCGACCGCCAGGATTTCAACCGCTCTGATCTTGAATCTCGCGGCTATGTTCGCGAAGCAGTTGAACGTTATCGCGGCGGCGTCAGCGATTTCCTGCCTTTCCGCTTTAAAATGGGCGAATGTATTTACGCCCATTTCCAAAAATCTCCTGAATATAATGTAACTACAATTACCGGCTATCACCAAAAAAGAGCCTGGAAAAATCTTGGTTTCGCCTTGATGGTTTCAGTTGGTCAATCAATTGGTGTAGCGATTTTCTTCATGGGAACGATTTACGTTTTCAAACGCATGCGCATCGGGCCCTTCGTTCGTGAATTGATCAAAGCCAAAGAAGGCGCGGAAGCGGCCAGCGTGGCGAAAAGCCAATTCTTATCTAATATGAGTCACGAACTTAGAACGCCGATGAACGGTATTATCGGCATGAGTCAGGCTTTGCGCGAATCGCAGAATATTAAAGATGACGAGCTCGATCAGGCCAACACGATTTATCGTTCCGCCGATGCCTTGCTTTTAATTTTGAATGACATTTTGAATTTCTCTAAAATTGAGGCGCGTAAAATCGAGATTGAAACTATCGCCTTTAACATTCGCGATTTAGTCGAAGATGTTGCGGATTTAATGTCTCCAACCGCCAATAGCAAAGGTCTGGAAATCATCACCAATATCGCCAGCGACATTCCGAATTCTCTAATGTGCGATTCTGGAAGAATCCGTCAAATCATGAATAACCTCGTAAATAACGCGATTAAATTCACTTATTACGGACAGGTTTTAATTGAAGTGAAAATAGAAAAAATTGAAGGCTCAACTTATTATATCAATTTCAATATTCTTGATAGCGGCATTGGAATTGCACCGGAAAAACTTACCACAATGTTTACGGTTTTCTCGCAAGCCGATATGTCAACTACCAGAAAATATGGCGGCACCGGTTTAGGACTTTCAATCTGTAAAGAGCTGGTTGAATTGATGAAAGGAAAAATCGGCGTTGATAGTGAAAACGGCAAAGGTTCAAATTTCCACTTCACGATTCCAATGTCTAAATCAGAAAGCGACACCAGTCTTGATGAAGAATATCGTACTCAAAAACAGGAAATTGTCGGCCGTAAAATTGCCCTTATCGAAAATAATAAAATTGGCGCTAAAATTCTGGGAGAAAGCTTCTCTGAATTACAATTGCGTCATCAGGTTGTTCATATTTCCAGCAGCATTACAAATCAGGAAGAAAGAGCAGATGTTGCAATTAGAGAACTTGAGCAATGTTGCCTTGATTCCAACGCCATTGTGATCAGCCATAATTCTTATATCGGAATTAATGGTGTGAGTATCGCCGAAAGAATCAGGAATCATCCACAATTAAAAGCTATTCCACTGATTTTATTAATTTCGGTTCAGGAAAAATTAAAAATCCCGGCTGATAAATTAAAATTATTCAACCGCATCGTCACCAAGCCAATCAAGAAAAGTAAATTAATGATGGCATTATTCTTCATTTTCCAAATCACTTATTATGAAGAAGAAGGCACATTAATTGAGAAAGGCGAAGTTAAGGAAGAACACTTAACTACTAAGGGTCTACGCGTGTTGCTTTGCGAAGATAATGAAGTGAATATGAAAGTTGCGATCACGATTTTAAAACGCTTCGGCTTTGATCTGGATTTTGCAGAAAATGGTCAGGAAGCGGTGAATAAATTTATGCACGTAACTTACGATATTATCTTGATGGATTGCATGATGCCAGTAATGGACGGCTTCCAAGCCACTAAGAAGATCAGGGAAATTGAAAAAGAAAGAGATCAAAAATCGGTAGTGATTGTGGCACTAACCGCGAATGTCGGAGAAGATGATAAGAAGAAATGTTTGGATAGCGGCATGAATGATTTCGTGGCGAAACCAATTAAACGCGAAGCGATTGAGGAAGTTTTGAATAGGCAGATTAAGGGTCGGAAGGCTTAATTTATATCGAGCTAGCATCTCGACGACGCGCCGAAGGCGCTTTGCTCGATGACCTAAAATAAGAAGTC
>JAZKII010000014.1:6886-13798 GCA_040384945.1 Pseudomonadota bacterium | reverse complement strand
AGCTTTAGGTCATCGAGCAAAGCGCCTTTGGCGTGTCGTCGAGATGCTAGCTCGGTTTAAAAATTTTCGCCAAAACTGTCCGAAAATAAAAATTCTGCTCTTCTTTTTGACATTCGATAATCACCCGCTTCGCATCATATTGTTTAGCTGTACATCCATAAAAATTTCGCGGTTTTATTTTTTTATTTTCCAGCAAATATTCATAAAAAACTTTTAACTCTTTCAATCGCGGTTTGTAATTTTTTCTAGCAACTTCCATCGCCACTAAAGCCAAAATTTTTAAGGCAATTTTGCTCTCGGTTTTTTTGAATTTTTCTAAGTCTAATAAAAAAAATCCTGATTGGTCAAACTCCAGTATTTTACTGGCTTCACGTAGCATCAAATCATTAAATAAATCTCGCGTAATCGCAATTTCATCAGCTGCATTTTTGATCCTTTCCTGAATCAAGCTTTTATCTTCAAAAGTAGCTAAAAAATTCCTGATTTTATTGCGCAAAAATTTCTCATCCAAATTGCTTTCATCTTCAAACCATTCAACTTTTTTGCTTTTTAAAAATTTTTTTAATTCATCTTTTTCAAAATCCAAAAACGGCCTTACAAGCTTGATTTTCTTGAAGTCAGAAACTTCTGCAATTGCCGATAATCCATCCAAACCACTACCACGAAACAGGCGAATTAAAAAATTTTCTGCCACATCTTCGAGTTGATGACCTAAAAATAAAAACTCGATTTTATTTTTAATACAAAACTCGTAAAGCAGCTCGTATCTTGCCTCGCGGAGCTTGGCTTCAATATTGCTTTGAGGAATATTTTTAGAATTAACTTTCAGAATTTGATGAAATATTTTTCTCTTTTTTAGAATTACACCCAGCTTTAAAGCTTCATCTGACGAGCTTTGACGCATTTTATGATCAATAGTAACTGCCAATAATTCGATATTTTTTTTCTTGCAAAATTCTGCTAACAACAAAGTTAAAGCCAGAGAATCCGCACCTCCCGAAACTGCAACCGCAATTTTTTCAGGCAGTTTTTTCTGCAAGAAAATCTCATCAATTTTAATTAAGAAATTGTTTATGATATTCATCTAATTTACCAAATAACTGCCAAAACCGCACCAACAACAAACATCAAAACATAAACTGCGAAACAACCTGCAATAGTCACAGCCACGCTGGTACGAAACGGGTATTCTTTTTCCTTAAAAGATAAGACGGTTGATTTGGTCATAATGCCAATAACAAAAGAAATCAGAACTGAGAAAAATCCGATTAATCCAATAATGTTTCCCGAGGCAAGATCTTGGGGAATTTCTGAAGTTACGATCTGAGTTATAGCATAATCGCAAACCAGATATAAAAACAGAATTCCACCAATGAAACTGTATATAGAAAGTGATTTTCTACTCCACATTAACTGCGCCACAAAGAATGGAATGTTAACTATGAGCATGATGTTGAACAAATCCATATCCATGGATATGGCGGTCAATAATTCTGAAAGATATTTAAACATTTTTTAGGTGATTAGAGATTTTAGTTCAATACGTCACGCATTGAGTAAAATCCTGGGTTTTTGGCAGTTCCCCAAATTGCGGCGCGAATTGCACCTTTAGCGAAAATATCGCGATTTGAAGCTTTATGCGTTAATTCAACACGTTCGCCGTCTCCGGCAAAAATTACGGTATGATCTCCGATTACATCACCGCCGCGCAAGGCTGCGAAACCGATTTCACCTTTTTGGCGTTTGGCTTCTTTGCCGACTCGGGCCATATTTCCGGCAGTTTTTAAATCTACACCACGACCTTTTGCAACAGCTGCGCCAAGTGATAGAGCGGTTCCGGAAGGTGAATCAACTTTATTATTGTGATGCATTTCGAGAATTTCGACATCAAAATCTTCATGCAAAATTCCGGCAACTTTTTCGGCCAGATTCATCAAAAGGTTAACTCCAAGAGACATGTTGGAAGACCAGATAATTACTGCGTCTTTCGCAAATGAAGCAAATTGTTGTTTCTCAGCATCGGAAAATCCGGTAGTTCCGCAAACCAGAACTTTTTTATTTTCAGCACATTTTTGCGCCATTTCCAAACTTAAAGCCGGCGAAGAAAAATCAATAATCGCGTCACAGCTGCGCACAAACTGGTCAACATCGGCAATTAATTTGCCGCCATTTTTTTCAAAACCTAAAAATTCTCCTAAATCTCCATTTTCCTGCCCGCCGCCTTGACGAACTAAAGCGGATGAAAGTTCAACCACAGCATCTTGCAAAACAAGGGTGGCGATGGTTCGGCCCATGCGACCAGTGACTCCAGTTACGCCTATTTTCATAATTTTTGAAATTTGATTTTTTTAAGAATTTATAAAACTACAAACCACAATTAGCGAAGGCAAATAAAAATCTTGCGTCGCATGAAAGCAATTCGTAAAATTATCATCTGTCTTAAGGCCACAATTCTTTTCTTAAAAAAATCTCAAAATGACTACTCAAAACATCATCCAAGTTGCCACTGGCAAAGATATTCAGTCTGTTTCTCTAGTTACTGAAATGAAAAAATCTTACCTCGATTATGCCATGAGCGTAATCGTGGCGCGTGCCATTCCTGATGCCTGCGATGGCTTGAAACCAGTACATCGCCGCATTTTATTTGCCATGCATGAAGGCAGTTATGATTATAATAAACCATTTAAAAAATCGGCCAGAATTGTCGGTGAAGTGATGGGTAAATATCACCCGCATGGTGACTCAGCAATTTACGAATCTTTAGTTCGTATGGCGCAAGATTTCTCAATGCGCGTGCCATTGATTGACGGGCAAGGTAACTTCGGTTCAATCGATGATGATCCGGCGGCTGCAATGCGTTACACCGAGTCGCGTTTAGAAAAAATTTCCCACACTTTGTTGGAAGATCTTGATAAAGATACTGTCGATTTCATTCCCAATTATGACGGTTCTGAAAGAGAACCAAAAGTTTTACCAGCACGTTTTCCAAACCTTTTGGTGAACGGCTCTAGCGGTATCGCCGTAGGTATGGCGACTAACATCCCACCACACAATTTGGGCGAAGTTATTGATGCTTGTTTGGCCTATATCGACAACAACGAAATTGCGATTGAAGATATTATTAAAATTGTTCCCGGCCCCGATTTTCCAACCGGCGGTATTATTTTAGGACGCACCGGTTATGACTCAGCAGCCCGCATGGGACGTGGCTCTGTCGTAATGCGCGGCAAACATAAAATCGAGAAAAAAACCGGCGGAAAAGTTGCCATTATCATTGAAGAAATTCCTTACCAAGTTAACAAAGCCAAGCTTGTAGAAAAAATTGCCGACTTAGTTAAAGAGAAAAAAATTGAAGGAATTACCGATCTTCGCGATGAATCTGACCGCGATGGAATCCGCGTGGTTATTGAGCTTAGACGTGATGCCATGGAAGAAGTTATCATCAACCAACTTTACAGTTTCACTGAATTACAATGCAATTTCAGCGTTAACATGTTGGCGCTAAACCACGGCAAACCGCAATTGATGGGCATTCTTGATGTCATCAAAATTTTCTCCGCTTTCCGCGAAGAAGTTACAATTCGCAGAACTAATTTCTTGTTGAATAAAGCCCGCGACAAAACTCACATCTTAATTGGTTTGGCCGTTGCGGTTGCTAATATCGACGAGATTGTTGAGTTGATTAAAAAATCACAAGACGCTGCTGAAGCTAAAGAAAAATTATTAGCAAAAAGCTGGCCGTCACACACTGTGGAAGCAATCATCAAGCTAGTTCAAGACAAAGGAAACGTCATTAAAGATGGCAAATTCTATTTCACTGAAGTTCAGGCGAAAGCAATCCTAGAAATGAGATTAGCGCGTTTGACTGGCTTGGAAATGGGCAAAATCAATGATGAATTGAAAATTTTAGCCGCTGAAATTTCTAACTATTTAGAACTTTTAGCTGACCGCGTGAAATTGATGGAATTAGTGAAAAAAGAATTAATCGAAATTAAAGATCAATTCGCGACCCCAAGAAAATCAATCATCGAAGACAGCGAATATGAAGTTGATATCGAAGATTTAATTCCAAAAGAAGATATGGTCGTTGTAGGTACAATGAATGGCTATATCAAACGTGTTGCTTTGAATGCTTACCGCACTCAAAAACGCGGTGGTAAAGGCCGCAGCGCTATGGATGTTCGCGAAGAAGATATCGCAACCGATATTTTTGTAACCAACACTCACACGCCAATTTTATTCTTTTCAAGCAAAGGAAAAGTTTACAAATTAAAAACTTACAAACTTCCTCTAGGCAGCCCACAAGCGCGCGGACGTGCGTTGGTTAATCTTTTGCCATTAGAACAAGATGAAAAAATCAGCACCATTTTAGCACTTCCGGAAAATGAAGAAAGCTGGAAAGATTTGAGCATTATTTTTGCTACTTCGAGCGGCGATATTCGTCGTAACTCGATGGATCAATTCGTTGATATTCGCTCCAGCGGAAAAATCGCCATGAAATTGGAAGGAAACGAAGCCTTGATTGGTGTAAATTTATGCACTGAAAAAGATGATATTTTACTTTCTACTAAAGATGGAAAATGCATTCGTTTCCCGGTTGAAAAACTGAGAATTTTCCAAAGCAGAAATTCTACCGGCGTTAGAGGCATCAAGTTGGAAGCCAGCAATAAAGTTATTGCAATGTCAGTTTTGAAACATGCGATTGAAAGCTCGGAAGAAAAAGAAAAATATTTGAGCGTTGATTTAGAAAAACGCTTAGATCTGCGCGAAACTTTAATGCATAATAAACGTCTTCAAGAAAATCCGCCTACAGATTTGTTAGAACAACCAAAAGCAATTCCACAAATTAAAAATGCTGAATTGCCGCAAGATAAAATCGAAGCCATGGCTTTGAATGAAGAATTTATTTTGACCATGACTGAAAATGGTTTTGGCAAAAGATCTTCAGCTTACGAATATCGCATCACAAATCGTGGCGGTTCAGGAATTACCAATATCGTAACTTCTAAACGTAACGGTTGCGTAGTTGCCAGCTTCCCAATCGAAGCTAAAGACCAAGTTATGATCATCACCAACAAAGGAACTTTAATCAGAACCGAAGTTGGCTCAGTAAGAATCACCGGCCGCAACACTCAAGGTGTAACTTTGATTAAAACCAAAGACGAAACCGTAGTTTCAGTTGCCAGAATCGCCCACACCGGAAATAAAGATGTGGATGATGCAGAAACTGGTGAAGAAACTGCAGAAGGTCAAGAAGGCGTTGAGGCTGTAGCTACAGAATAAAGTCTCACGACATATGAGTTGTCGACAAACTGTCGACAACTTGTCGACGGTTGAAGTTAGATAGAAAAATGCTCGAAGAGTTAACTGATAAAAGAAAATTAAAACTTCCAAATGACTTACATAATCAAAGGTAAAAATAACGATTACGAACTTGTTGTTGGTTGCGAAATTCATGCACAAGTTGCTTCACAATCAAAATTATTTTCCCGCGCTGCTACGGAATTTGGCGCTATGCAAAACAGTCAGGTTTCATTGGTTGATGCGGCAATGCCAGGCATGCTTCCAACTATTAATGAAGAATGTGTACGCCAAGCCGTAAAAACCGGACTGGGAATTAATGCCCAAATTAATTTGCGTTCAAATTTTGATCGTAAAAATTATTTCTACCCTGATTTGCCGCAAGGTTATCAAATTTCACAATTATTTTTTCCAATTGTTGGCGAAGGCGAAGTTGAAATTACACTGGAAGATGGTTCAAGAAAAACCATTCATGTGGAAAGAATTCACCTCGAACAAGATGCCGGAAAATCAATTCATGACCAACATCCAACTGCAACATTAATTGATTTAAACCGCTCAGGAATTGCGCTGATGGAAATCGTTTCCAAGCCTGATATGAGAAGCCCGTTTGAAGCATCAGAATATGTAAAAACAATTCGTGGAATTTTGCGCGCGCTTGGCACTTCTGACGGCGATATGGAAAAAGGAAATTTGCGTTGCGATGCCAACGTTTCAGTACGCAAAATCGGTGAAGAAAAACTGGGAACTCGCTGCGAAATTAAAAACTTAAATTCCATGCGCAACATCTCGCGCGCCATTGAATTTGAAGCGGCACGCCAAGTTGAGATTTTAGAAAATGGCGGAAAAATTGATCAAGAAACTCGTCTTTTTGACGCGATTAATGGCGATACCAGAACTATGCGTAGCAAAGAAGATGCGATGGATTACCGCTATTTCCCAGATCCAGATCTGCCACCACTTGTACTTACACAAGAATATGTTGAAGAAATCAGAAAATCTTTACCTGAACTTCCAAGCGCCAAAAAAGAGCGTTACATCAAAGAATTCGGCATTCCAGAATATGATGCCGGAGTTCTAACCGCAGATACCGGAATTTCTTTTTATTTCGAGCAATTAATTACCAAACACGAACCAAAAATTTCTGTAACCTGGCTTACAGTTGAGCTATTTGGCCGCATGAATAAAGCCGGAATTAATTTTGAAAATTTAAAAATCAGCGCCGAAAATTTAGTTGAGCTTTTAGATTTAATTAAAAGCGGCGAAATTTCCGGAAAAATTGCTAAAGATGTTTTGGATGAAATGTTTGAATCCGGCGAAAGCGCCGCGAAAGTTGTTGAGTTGAAAGGCTTTAAACAAGTTTCTGATTCTTCCGCAATTGAAAAAATCATCGACGATGTAATGGCGAAAAATGAAAATTTCGTGACTGATTATCGCTCAGGAAAAGATAAATTATTCGGATTTTTTGTCGGCCAAGTTATGAAAGAATCGAAAGGCCAAGCTAATCCGGTGATGGTGAATGAGTTGTTGAAGAAGAAATTAGCAGCTTAATTAATTTCAGGTCATCGAGCAAAGCACGAAGTGCGTCGTCGAGATGCTGGCTGGTTGTTG
>JAZKII010000014.1:0-6876 GCA_040384945.1 Pseudomonadota bacterium | reverse complement strand
ATCTCGACGACGCACTAACGTGCTTTGCTCGATGACCTAGAAATTAACAATTACTGCCCATCCTCAAACTTCTGCTTCAAATACCTTCTTCTTTCCGTATCAGCTTCTTTAATTCTCTGCTTTTCTTCATTCACCCTTTCCTTTTCTAGCTCTCTTAAAATCTCAAAAAGTTGTGGCAACCAAACCGTTGGCGCAGGATTAGCATTGGATGAAGTTGAGTTGGCAGTAATTACCTCTTCAGCAGCAAGCATTGTGGTTTCATCGGCCGAGCAAATTTTTAAAATCTCAACGAATTTTGCTAAATCAATTGAGGCAATCACTGAATCGCTGCCATGTTTAAACAGGAAATGGCGCTCATCATCTTCCATCATGCGCACAATTTCAAACTCTTCATCATTTAACCCGAATACACTTTTATAACATTGATGCGGATTTTGATTGGGCATGAAAATCTCGGTCGCCAACTGTTTCTGGATGGCCATCGTATATTTGCTTTCCGCAACTCCTTGAATATTTTCCGAAGTCATAATCACGACACAATTTTTCAACGTCGCTTTATTTAGAAAATCGACAAATTTCGGACCCACAATTGGATTATCAAATAAATCCCAAGCCTCATTCAAAACAATAATTGTCGGCGATCCATCCAGCAAATGTTCAATGCGATAAAGCAGATAATTCACCACCGGAACCAGAATTTCTTTCTGGTTAAAAATTGTCGTTAAATTAAATGCCAGAATTTGATCCAACCAATTAATTTCATTTTTAGAACCGAAAACATAACCAGCATTTCCGCTGCTCCAGACTTTTATTTTTTCATAAAGTTTGCGGGTTTCCGGCGTGTTGAAAGCTTCAACTGCAAGCGCCATATTATTGGCGTTAGAAGTGAGAATGCGGTCAACAATTTGCGGAATAAATTTGGCTTCATTTTCTAAAACTGGATCGCCGGCAATTGGAATCAAGCTGCTAAAAAACTCGGCTAAAAATGTTTGATTTTCACTATTTTTTGGCAATGAAAGCGGATTTAACTGCAAAAATTCTGTCGGCTTGGAATCAGAAGCCATGTTGTAATAACCGCCGCCCAAAGCTTTAATGAAGACTTTGGAAGTGCCGCTTAAATCAAAATAATAAAGTTTATTATCAAAACGGCGCGCTTGCAAAAGCAGGAAATTTAACAACACGGTTTTTCCCGAACTTTGCGGACCTAAAATTATCGTATGTCCTAAATTTCCATCATGAAAATTAAAGAAATAAGGCGTGTTTAAAACGGTGCGGAAAACTGTTGCAGCCGGGCCCCATTTATTACCACCGATTAATCCGGCCGGATAATTATGAAGCGCAGCGAAACCGGCAATTTTTCCAGTATTGATTAATTTTTGACGACGTAAATAACGGAAATTTCCCGGCAATTGCGACCAGAAGCAATGCTCTAAAAATATATCTTCGCGAATCATTACGAAGCCTAGAGAATTAAGCTGTTCTAAAGCTGATTTAACATCTTTTTCCAGCTCTTCGCGTTGATGACTAATGAACATTATCGTCGTTTGCAATTTACCATAATCAGTTGGTAAACCACGTTTACTTTCAACAAAATCAGCAATTCCGCTTAAAGTTCTGAAGTCTTCATCACCGCTAACTTGCAGGATGTAATTTTGATATTCGTAAGGATCGAGATCTTTTTTAGAAAAAGTAAAATCAAAAGATTGGGTAACAATAAATTCAAAAGGCAGCTGTAAAATGCGGTCGAGCGAAGTTGTGGAAACTTCGAAATATTCTTTCAGCGATAAAATTGCGGCAAAGTTTTTATTTTTATAACCAACAACTTCCAATTCGCGATCACCAAAAGCAACTTTATGACTCGATAAATCATTAGAAATATCATTAGCCGAAAGCGGATAACGCTCTTCGTAAAGGTTGATAATTTTACCAAAAAAGCGCATTGGCTCGGAATATAAAATTCCATCCCAAGCGTTAATACCAAGCAGTTTAGCGCCATATTCTTCGGTGCCGGAAATAATATCGGAAGTTATTTTGGATAATTTTTTATGCGCTTCGTGTAAAAACCTGCTGTGAAGCGATTTGGTGGAGCCATAAGAAAACGAACGAACGAAAGCATTTACATTCACAATTGAAGTGTCAAAACCCTCTACAATCACTGTGATGTAAAGCTCATTCACATATTGATCGTCCCATTTATTTGATTCAACCCAAGCCTCATTTACTTTTTTGGAAAAGAAATCTTTGAATTCTCCTTTCGGTGTAATGTTTTTCTTACGGCGAATTGTGTTAAACCAAAATGCAACTTTATTGTCTGAAACATTGTCGGTAATGGCATCGCGCACCGCATCGCGCAGAGAAATTAATTCTGCCGCAACCGAACTATTTCCAAAACCGGTGATGCGAATAATCTGCAAAAGCTCGCCATTCTTGGTTAAAATGGTGTTGGGATCAAAGTGGCAAACATAAGGAATAAAATCCTCATCCGGTTTTTTTGCCACCAATTTATTGGGATCTGTTTTAGATTTTTTTATGAGTTTCGATAAGATAAAATCAGGGATATTCATCTTTTTGAAATGTCAATATATTCGCGTTTAACTTCACCAGTGTAGAGTTGGCGCGGTCTGCCGATTTTGAAAGCCGGATCTTCAATCATTTCTTTCCATTGAGAAATCCAACCTGCAGAACGTGCGATTGCAAAAATTACGGTGAATAAATTGCTTGGGATTCCAAGCGCTTTGTAAATAATTCCGGAATAGAAATCGACATTCGGGAATAGTTTGCGAGAAACAAAATATTCATCATTTAAAGCGATTTTTTCAAGTTCCATCGCAATGCCTAGAAGTGGGTCATCCTTGATTCCGAGCTCAGCTAAAACTTCATCACAAGATTTTTTCAAAACTGCAGCGCGCGGATCATAATTTTTGTAAACGCGGTGACCAAAACCCATCAAACGGAATGAATCGCTTTTATCTTTTGCGCGCGCAATAAATTCAGGAATGCGTTCTTTAGTTCCGATTTGTTGCAACATTTCCAAAACTTCTTCATTAGCTCCGCCATGCGCCGGGCCCCACAAAGAAGAGATTCCAGCCCCAATACAAGCAAAAGGATTTGCGCCGGAAGAACCCGCTAAACGCACTGTCGAAGTTGAAGCATTTTGTTCGTGATCTGCATGTAAAACTAAAATCATTTCCATCGCTTTCGCAATTGTCGGACTAACTTTATGCGGATGATTTGGCTTGTCGAAAAGCATGTGCAAAAGATTTTCCGCAAATCCATATTCTTTATTTGGATAAATCAACGGCTCGCCAATTGAGTATTTATAAGCCATCGCAGCCAATGTCGGCATTTTGGAAATGATTTTATAAACCACATCCATGCGACCTTCGGGAGTCGCAACTTGCATTGAATCATGATAGAAAGCAGAAAGTGATGCAACCGCTCCAACCATGATCGCCATTGGGTGTGCACGTCTTGGAAAACCGCGATAAAGAATGCCGATTTGCTCGTGAACCAACATGTTTCTGATGATGCCGCTTCTGAATTCCTTATATTGCGCCGGCTTTGGTAATTCTTTATTTAACAACAAATATGCTACTTCCAGATATTCACTTTTTTTCGCTAATTCTTCGATTGAATAGCCGGCGTGGCGCAATACGCCTTGATCGCCATCGATAAATGTGATTCTTGATTCACATGAAGCAGTTGCCAAAAATCCCGGATCGTAAGTGAACATGCCGCTTTCTTTGTAAAGCTGTGTAATGTCGATTACATCCTGACCAATCGTGGCTTTGCGGATTGGTAAATTAATTTCTTTCCCGTTTGGCAAAATTAACTTGGCGGATTCGGTCATAAAAAATTTAAGATTTAGGATTTAATTTAAATTCAAACTTCGTTTAAATTTAGTTTCATTTGAATTGCTGCGCGCGGGATAAACCCGCGCATCCGCAATAAATTTTATTTGTTTTAAGAAGCTTTGGTATAGAATTTTGCGATCAAGGAAACTTTCTAAAACATAAATCTTAAATCTAAAATCTTAAATTTAGCATAATGAATTCTTTAGGTTTTGATAAACCAAATCGAGATACAAAAATTGTTGTCGCCATGTCAGGCGGCGTTGATTCTTCAGTTGTGGCCTGTCTTTTAAAAGAACAAGGCTATGACGTGATCGGCATTACTTTGCAGCTTTATGATATGGGCGATGCGCTGAAAAAAAAGAATGCCTGTTGCGCCGGAACTGATATTTATGATGCCAAAAAAGTTGCCGAAAAATTTGATTTTCCGCATTATATTTTGAATTACCAAAATCTGTTTAAGGAATCTGTTATTGATGATTTTGCTGATTCATATTTACAAGGCGAAACGCCAATTCCATGTGTAAAATGCAATCAATCTGTTAAATTTCGTGACTTACTCAAAGTCGCGCGCGACCTTGGCGCTGATGCTTTAGCAACTGGTCATTATGTTGATCGCGAAATCGGAAAAGATGGAAAAACGCAACTTCTAAAAGCCTTCGATGCCAGCAAAGATCAAAGTTATTTTTTATTTGCGACAACACAGGAACAACTCGATTTTTTAAGATTTCCTTTAGGAAAAAACACTAAAGAAGAAACGCGCAAACAAGCGGAAAGACTGGGTTTAGAAATTGCCAATAAACCTGATTCACAAGATATTTGTTTCGTGCCAAATGGTGATTATGCAGCAGTAATTCGTCGTCATAGACCGACAGCTTTTAAAGAAGGAAATTTAGTTCACATCGAAACTAAAAAAGTTTTAGGCAAACATTCTGGTATTATAAATTTCACTTTGGGACAGCGCCGCGGCATTGGAATTGCTTATCCCGAGCCGCTTTATGTTGTGAAAATCGAACCGAAAGAAAATATTGTTTTTGTTGGTGAAGAAAAATTTTTACAAAATCGAAAATTCAAAATTCGTGATTTAAATTGGCTGGCAAATGACATTGATACTTCAACAAAAATCCCCGTAAAAGTGCGTCTACGCTCAAATCATGAAGAAGAAAATGCCTCAATAAAAATTGGTGAAAATGGTGAAGCGCAAGTCGAAATGAATTCTCTAACCCGCGCCATCACACCCGGCCAAGCCTGCGTAATCTACCAAGATTTCCGCGTTTTAGGTGGCGGTTGGATTACGAGAGAAATCGAGTAATAAATCACCCTAGAAATTTAAAAAATTTTCGACTTAATAAAAAATCTCTCCTTAAAAACTTTAAAAATTTAACTAAAATGAGCGAACAAAATTTTGACGTAGTAGTAATCGGCGCTGGCCCTGGTGGATATGTTGCCGCAATTCGTGCCGCACAACTTGGCCTTAAAACTGCATGTGTAGAAAAACGCAAATCACTTGGTGGAACTTGCTTAAATGTTGGTTGTATTCCTTCAAAAGCGTTATTGGAAGTTTCACATAAATTTCACGATGCTGATCATTTATTTGAAAATTTAGGAATTGCGATTTCTAAACCAAAAATCGATGTTAAAAAATTAATCGCTAATAAAAACGAAATCGTTTCTGGCCTTACTGGCGGAATTGCTGGGCTGTTTAAGAAAAACAAAGTTACTTCGCTTGAAGGTGCGGCGAAATTCTTGGATAAAAACACAATTGAAATTACCAAAGCTGATGGCTCAAAAGAAAAAATTACTGCTAAAAATTTCATCATCGCGACTGGTTCCGAAGTTACAAATTTACCAGGTGTTGAAATTGATGAAAAAGTAATTGTTTCTTCAACTGGCGCATTAGATTTAGAAAAAGTTCCAGGCAAAATGATCGTGATTGGAGCCGGTGTAATCGGTCTAGAATTAGGCTCAGTTTGGGGTAGATTTGGAACTGAAATTGAAGTAATTGAATATCTAGATAAAATCACGCCAACAATGGACGCAGAAGTTTCTCGTAACTTCCAAAGAATCCTTGAAAAACAAGGTTTCAAATTCCGTCTTTCTTCAAAAGTTGTGTCGGTTAAAAAAGATAAAAATGGCGCTAAAGTTGAGATTGAATCGGTTGCTGATGGCAAAAAAGAAACTTTAAATGCTGATGTAGTTTTGGTTGCGATTGGTCGCCGTCCGAACACTGAAAATTTAGGTTTAGAAAATGTCGGAATTAAATTAAATCCACGCGGATTTATTGAAAATAATCATTTGCGTTCATCAGTTGAAAATATTTTTGTAATTGGCGACGTAACGACAGGCCCAATGCTGGCGCACAAAGCGGAAGATGAAGGCGTTGCCGCAGCTGAAATGATTGCGGGACAAAAAGGTCACGTGAATTATGATGTAATTCCAAGCGTAGTTTACACTTACCCAGAAATTGCTTCAGTTGGAAAAACTGAAGAAGAATTAAAAGCAGCTGGAATTGCTTATAAAGTTGGGAAATTCTCAATGATGGCAAACTCGCGCGCTCGTGCTACTGGCGACGATCAAGGTTTTGTAAAAATCTTGGCTGACGCTAAAACTGATCGCGTTTTAGGCGCTCACATCATTGGACGCGAAGCTGGAAATACAATTCACGAAGTTGTAGTTGCGATGGAATTTGGCGGATCTTCTGAAGATATCGCCAGAACTTGTCACGCACATCCAACCTACAATGAAGCAGTTAAAGAAGCTGCTTTAGCGGTTGAAAAAAGACAAATTCATAGCTAAATCTTTTTTGCCACATCATGCGAAAGGGTGGCATTTAATGTAAGGCAGCGGGCTCAAAGCATAGGGTTTATCTTAAAATTTTTCCTAGCTAGCTACTTAAATGCCACCTAAACGCGTGATGTGGAAATGAATAAAAAAAAGCTCCGAGGTTTTTAAAATCTCGGAGCTTTTTTGTTGGCATAATGAAAAAAATGGGGTGCTAATTTCCCCCCTGACGCCTTATCCAATC